>JBMFUN010000060.1:1431-3024 GCA_049966495.1 Candidatus Micrarchaeia archaeon | reverse complement strand
ATGGGCACACATCTATCGTCAAACCTAGTTTGGGGCACGCTTGCAAGGGGAATGCTGATACTGGTAATGGTGCTTATATATGTCGTATTTATTCCAGTAGGCATCATAGTGAACAGCGGCATATACCATTTAATAATAAAGAACCTTTTCAAGATGTATAAGCAGAATTACAATGCGGCATTTACCGCTTTCACATATGGCATGATTCCTATCATACTTGTATACTGGCTTCTTCCAGTGCCATTGCTCAACATGATGCTTCTTGCAATATTCGGCCTCTGGAGCTTCATAATTGAGATAATAGCGATATCAAACCTGCTTTCAATGAGCAGGCTTAAGGCGCTTGGCACAATAATACTTGACGGAATAATAGTAGGTATCATAATTTACGTAATAGTTGTCATTATTGGCTTGGGGCTCTTTTCGCTTGGCCTATTCAACCCTGCTTTGCTAACTTCTACTAAAAGTTCTAGCATGCAATCTTCTGGCGTGCGACCCATCAGCATTGTACCAATAAGCACGGCAAGCGGGCCAAATCTGCAGCCAGAAACAAATCTTGGCAGCGCTACCGGAATTTATAATGGAAAACTCGTCTATCTCACTATAGTGCCACAAAGGACTGTCGAAAGCTTTCCAGATGTGACTCCTGCGGGCTTTCTTAGCAACTTTAGCACTACTAACAAATCATATTCGTGCCTTGACGGTGCATCAATACGGGTATGGACAGCTAGCAATGAATATCCAGGCTATCTTGTCGCACACAATGGCGATCAGGGTTCGCAATGCACTTATGTGACTGCAATATTCAAGACATGACGCACCTCCTCAGGCTTTTGAGAAGGTTATATTTTCAAAAAAGACAATATGGTTCATTGATGTGTAGTTCTGCGGCACTCCAAATAGCAACATGTTGCCCCGAGGGCCAGACGCCAATGCTGCTTTTAAAGAGTAATTTGATGGTGTACTGGTAACATTAAACATCGCCAAAGTTTGCAAGCTGCCATTATATAATCTTGCTACATAAACCTTTGCTGTTCCATAATTGGTAAAGGCCTTAAAACTTATTGTGGTGTTTATCGTTCCAGCAAACCCCGAAAGCGCCTTGGAGAGCGACGAATTTGTGCTATAAGGGGCATAAACAGCGATCGACCCAAATTCTGAGTTGTTTGTTTCTGGAATCCATGCTATCTGGGAACTCCCATTCACTGTTGTTGTTTCAGGTATCCATGATGGCAGGTATGGATATGCTACATAGCTTTTGAATACGTTTGCCTTTATGGCATTAGAAGTTTCATAAGCTATCGTGGCATTGTCAACATATACAGGATTGCCGAATATACTCGTGGTATAATTCACTAGAGTGCTGAGTTGCGTGGCGTTGTAAGCGTTCCTCAGAATTATCACAAAGTTTGTCTGATAATTGAAAAGTGTCATGAGGGTTTCATTTGCGGGGTTCTGCGTTACAGGAGACATGTATGCGTTTGGCATGCCTTCTGCAATTAGTGTCGATTGAACCGCAAGGGGTATGTTGTATAAAGAAAGCATCATTGTGTCATTGCTCCTCGTCACATAGCCACCTATGGTGGGCTTTCC
>JBMFUN010000060.1:0-1331 GCA_049966495.1 Candidatus Micrarchaeia archaeon | reverse complement strand
CTGCTTTTTCCTTCTCCAATAATTCTTTTACGCCCATCGCAGCAAGCAAAGAGGTTGCTATTGTCACTATTAGATCGAACCTGTCTGGCTCTCTGACAATGTTAAGCAATGGTATGTAATGGTAAAGCAGGAAAATGCCTGGTAATGATGTTACAGTTCCATCAACTTGCAAATAAGGGCCGAGTGAAAGCCATCCGAATATTACTGCAATTGCGAGCCACAAAAGAGTTGCTTTTTTTCTCTTGTAGAACGCGTATATGGAAAGTGCGATTATTGTGTAGCTTATATAAGAGACCCTTTCGTTAATGTCTGCCGCATATATCTTGAAATAGGAAAGCGAAATGGTGTTGAATATGCCGTTGTAGAAACTTGGTAGGAAAAACGAAAGAAGATCATCACTCCATACTTCGTTGTTTTGCACGCTATTTAGATAATTCACCACACTTGATGATGGGCCCTCAATGAGCGTATGGATAATTGGTAGAAAGCCCCATATTCCTGTTATGAACATCACCACAATTGCTATGGCGATACCTTCCCAGAACCTAACGTTAAGAACACTATGCCTGTGCTCCTTGCTTGTAAGATACAAGATAAGAATTACGAAAAGCATGTCAAATGCTATTACAAGCATCTCAGGGGTGCTCATAAAGGCGATAAGCATGAGTGATACGCCAAGGCCCACTGAAGCATAAATAAGTGGCTTCTTGCTTGGCTTAATGCTCTCCTCTGCAATAAGCATGAAGAACAGAAGCGCAAGAGGCATCCACTCTAAGTTTGAAAGGTCGAGCTCTCCCAGCGAAATAGCCATCCGGAAGGCACTGAAGGAAAACGCAAGCCCCGCTATAAAGGCAGCGTACTTATTCCTGAGTATGTGGTCAGCAAGCAGAAACATTGTAATGCCGCACAACATATATGTCAGGAAGAAAAGCACATTAAATGCGAATACGATGCTTATTGACTGGAAAGGTATTGATATAACTGCGGCGATAGGAGCCATTGTTTGGTACACAAGATTTGCGCCTATGGGCCAGAATACTAAATTAGTATAGAAAATGTTTTTTCCGTGCAGCAGCGCATACTTTATCCACCACAGATCCCAAAGGACTTGATATAGATCACCGCCTCTACCGTTTGCCACAACCGCAGGGTGGGCGATTATTGATGGAAACATCGCCATTGCCAAAATCAGGTAAATTAGCGATGCGTATATGTAAGCCTTGTACTTCGCAAACGATAGTTTGTGCGCCTCGATCCCTTTATGCGCCTCTGCTGTTTCAGTCATTTAGACATCGCTTTGGACAAAAAATCTTGTAATATTATTGTTAGGA
>JBMFUN010000059.1:0-3059 GCA_049966495.1 Candidatus Micrarchaeia archaeon | reverse complement strand
AACCTCCTAAAAATGGTTAATTTTAAATATTTATAAAAATCAATAATTCTGATAAGATGGCCAAAAAGAAGATAAAAAGCGACCCAGACATTGACGATATGTACAAGCTCAACCGCTATCTAAACAAGCTAATCAATGACTTCGTCGTCAAAAACATGGATATCAAGAATATATTTGAAAATACACCGTTTAAGAACGGGATAAGCCTGAAATTCGACCAAAATGGCATGCCCATAATAGAGGCGCTTGACAATACAATTGTGCAGGACCAAGTGAAAAAGGTATCCGATGAGCCCATATCAGAAGTTATTGAAAAAGGTGACAGTGTAATCATAGACGCAGAACTTCCTGGCGCAAATGGTGAAAGCATAAAGGTCCAGGCTACGGAGAAAAGTGTGCACATATCGGCATCGAGCGCAAGCAGGTTTTACGACAAGAGGATAGACCTGCCCACCAGCATAGATGCCAATTCTGGGAAGGCTGTTTTCAACAACGGAATACTAGAGCTTACCTTCTTAAAGTTAA
Organism: Candidatus Micrarchaeia archaeon; assembly: GCA_049966495.1. Taxonomy (GTDB): domain Archaea; phylum Micrarchaeota; class Micrarchaeia; order Micrarchaeales; family Micrarchaeaceae; genus JAKAWW01. The sequence continues at coordinate 2,534 of JBMFUN010000059.1, read as the reverse complement.
GCAATGATACCCCAAAGGTAAACGTTGAAGTAAAGTAGGTGTTTCAATGCAGATTAGCATTCCTCGCTCCAACCGCAAAATAGGGAAGAGCTACAGGAGGCAAAAGCTTGCAAGGCTTAAGAAGGCGCACAGGCGCAGGCTCAAGAGCATAAAGGCAAAGTACAGGATCCGCTAGCTTTTATAGAATGCTTGGCAGAGAGAAAGCCCGCTAATTTGGCATACTATGAGATATCCCTATACATCTGGTTGTTGAATTCATAGGCAGTAGTATTATCGCCCTTTGCCACAATCTTGTATATAGCATCCTTGCTGTTAAATTCCTTTATACCATTTTTTATGTCAAGGAGATACAGCTTTTCCTTGAACTCATAATATGTGAATGCGGAAAGCACATCATCTACGCCAACAAGCACCTTTGCTGAGGGATTGCCAAGCTCGATGAGCAGGCTGCACAGGAGTATGTTCTTATCCATTATGTCCCCTATCTGGAAGTTTATGGTCTCGCTAGGCTTCAGCCAGAACTGCACTGGATGCATGATCTCTTCTATCCCATCCTTTACGAATCCGAAGGCCATTTTGCTCGCATCGTAAAAATCTCTCTCATATATATAATTTGGGAAGTTTTTCCTTATCTCCTCTGCCTTTTCTACCACTCTCTCATCTTTCGGTGTTATAAGATTGGGTAATTCCGATACCGAAAGCCTCTCCCTCTCTTCGATAAGGTCCTTGTAGCGCAGGATTATTGCAAGATAGAGCTTATTCAGCTTCTCCGCCCTTTCAGCATTTTCGCCAGCCATCTCATCCTAATAACCTATTGAATGAAAAAAGATAAAAGGCAATCGTTGCATATGCTATATTGAGAAAATGTTCAACAAGCTCATTGCTGATATCTTCAACGAGATTGCAGCGCTTCTCAGCATAGATGGGAATGCATCACAGTTTGAGGTACGCGCATACCAGAAGGCTGCGCTCACGATAGGCACGCTGCAAGAGCCCATAGAAGAGATATATGCAAAAGGTGGCAAAGAAGCATTGCAAAAGCTGCCAGGGATTGGCTCTACGCTTGCAGATAGGATTATAGAATACATAAAGACGGGCAAGATAGAGAAATACGAGGAGCTAAAGAAAAAGTACCCTATCGACATAAAGGCGCTCACCAGCATAGAAGGCATGGGTGCAAAGAAGGCGATTACCCTTTACAAGAAGCTCGGCGTGAAGAACATAGAGGATTTGAAAAGAGCAATAAGCAGGCACGAGATAAGCAAACTTCCAGGCTTCGGCGAGAAGAGCGAGAGCCTTATAGAAAAGGGCATAGAGCTCATCGAGCAAAGCAAGGGGCGCATGCTTCTTGGCGACGCGTTGCCGATTGCCGAAAGGATAGTAGAAGAGCTAAAGAAGAGTGGACTTGTTACAAATGTGGTGATAGCGGGCTCAACGAGGCGGATGAGGGAAACAGTAGGGGATTTGGACATACTTGCACTTTCCAACAGGCAGGAAGAGGTCATGGATTTCTTCACAAGGCTTAGCGATGTTTCAAACATCATAGCAAAGGGCCCGACAAAGACCACTGTCTGGCTCAAAATCGGGATGAGCTGCGACCTTCGTGTTATAGAGCCAGAAAGCTTCAGTGCAGCGCTCCAGTATTTCACAGGAAGCAAGGAGCACAATATAGAAGTGAGGAAGATTGCGATAAAGAAAGGGTACAAGCTTAACGAATATGGGCTTTTCAAAGGCAATGCCAGGGTGAAGGTAAAAAGCGAGGCTGAAATATATGAGAAGCTTGGCATGCAGTATATTCCACCAGAAATGAGGGAAGACAGAGGCGAGATAAAGCTCGCGATGGAGCACAAGATACCGAAGCTTATAGAGCTCGATGACCTCAAGGGGGATCTTCATACGCACACGAAGGAATCAGACGGGGCCAATACATTGGAGGAGATGGCAGAAGCCGCAAAAGCGAAAGGATTGAGCTATATAGCAGTGACAAACCATACAAAGAGCTTAAAGGTCTCGAACGGCATGGACGAGAAGGGCTTTGAGGAATTCTTCAAAAGAATTGACAAATTTAATGAGAAAGATGATAGCTTTAAGGTGCTTAAGGGGGCAGAGGTTGATATACTACAAGACGGTTCGCTGGACCTTTCGCGAAAATTGCTGGAAGAGATGGATGTTGTAATTGCAGCGATACACTCGCATCTCTCAATGAGCGAAGAGGAGATGACAATGAGGATAGAAAAGGCATTTGACACCGGCCTTGTGGACATATTTGCACATCCCACTGGCAGGCTTATACTTGAAAGAGATCCCTACAAGGTAAATATGGAAAGCTTGTTTGAAAGCGCAGAAAGGAATAATATCGTGATGGAGATAAACTCCTTTCCAAATAGGCTAGATCTGAGCGATACTAATATACTGCTTGCTTCAAACTACAAGATCAATTTTGCGATAGATACCGATGCGCACAGGACCTCCCATTTCGAATTCCTTAGGTATGGAATAGGCACTGCAAGGCGTGGATGGCTCACCAAAGAGCG
>JBMFUN010000058.1:0-3703 GCA_049966495.1 Candidatus Micrarchaeia archaeon | reverse complement strand
CAACTTCAACTTTTTGTGAAGCAATGTGAATATTTATTTATGCTTTCATGCATAAATTCTACAGTGAAATTTATGAAACAAGAAATGGACCTTGATTCGATATTGAAATTCATGCTGAAGGTAGATAAGCTAAAGGAAATCGAAAGGACAGGCTGGCTTATCTCGAAGGTTAAAAATCCAGAGCACGTTGCGGACCATTCATTCAGCACTGCAGCCATGTCCTATCTTTTTGCAAAAAAGATGGGCCTTGACGCTGGGAAGTGCGCAGTCATAGCTCTTTTCCATGACATAAACGAGGTGCTTACTGGAGACATAGCAACAAGGGAAGACAAATCTCTTCAAAAAGTGCCAGACAAAGCCAAAAACAGGCTTGAAAGAGAGAACACTCGCAAGCTTATCTCAATACTTGCAGGCAAGCAAAAGGCATCGCTAACAGCAATCTTCAAAGAATACAATGCCCAGCGCACAAACGAAGCAAGGCTTGTATACCAGGTAGACAAGCTTGACTATATTGTCCAGATAATGATCTATAGCAAAAGGATAAAGAGCGATGAAAGGATCAGAGAATTTTTCAAAACCGCTGGAGACAGGATAGACATTCCAGAAGTAAGATATGTTTATGAGAAGATAAAGGAGATGATTTACAAAGAAAGAGGTATGTTGTAGGATTAGGGTATTATGCGATTGTGATCTATAAAATTAGAGTGGCTTGATTCAATCAGCTTGGTAGCGCTTTGGCGTGAAGCCTTTCTTGCAAAGAAGGTGTTAGAAGGCAAGACAAAAGGCTATAGAAATCATCCGCAGCTTTTGTGCTTCAAGAATTATAGCAAGCCTCTTAGCGCCATAAACACCTACCTTTTCTACGTAAAAGAAGAAGGAAGCAATAGGGGCTTCGGATTTGGCCAGGGCAAGATAGCTCATAAGCTAGTAGACAAGAAAATAAAGACTGAGGTCTCGCAAGGCCAGTTGGATTATGGGCTTCAACTGCTTAGAAGCATGCTAAGCAAAAGGTCAAAGAAAAAATTCGAGGAGACGGCAAATCTCGAGAGGGGAGCCAACGATTTGTTTACTTCATACATGGGACCTATAGAAAGATGGGGGAAGATTAAAAAAAATAAATTAATCTTGCTAACTTCTTTTTAGTTCCTTAAATAATTGTTTGTCTGTCTCTTTTCCTTCTATCTCTTTCCTTACCTTAGAATTAAATGTGTCTATAAATTCATTGATTTCTTTCCAATATTCGGTAAATGTTTTGTTAAATTCCTCTCTACTCACATTTAAGTTAAAAAACCAATATACATTGTTATTCTCATTTTGACGAATCTCTTCTAATTCTCTGCTAAAATTGTTATCCGCATTCTGGAGAATCTTTCTTAACTCTTCGCTTTCTTTTTCTATAAGCTGATTAACTCTATTATACATGTTCTTCCATTCTTCGGTTTCAATCTTGTTTTTAAAGTTAGTGTCGTAATAACTAGGAAACATCAGTAAGATCACATTTTCAGCAACATAGCCCAAGCTCCTCTCTGCACTTTTAATTGCGTGTATTACTCCTTGCGCATCTAAATCCCATTCCTCATATCCTAAAGAGTTTATCAAATTTTGAGCATTTGAAAGTATAGCGCTAAAATGAGCATTAACATCTTTTGTAAAAATTTTCGAATACAATTCATTTTTAATAGTCTCTCTTATGTTTATATTTTCAATCTTCCATTTATCCATGGATGTACGATATCCTGTTTGGGGATCAAAATATATTCCCTTACCATCCTTTTCAAGCTTTTCTTGTATATCCGGGTTTACAGGTTCATTACCCCTTAGTTTATTTATAGGCATCTTATCACCATAAAAGGTTCCAACTATACTTATATTTAAAGATTCCTTTAGTTTTGTTTACAAAAATTAGATGGTTCTTTCTCTTCGATTTGCAATTATTTTGCTGCTCAGCTCCTCGAGCCCTTTGCTCAACTCGACAGGATAAAGTGGTGCATTGTCAAGCTCCTTATAAATATCGGGCAGCATTCTCATATTTGCCTGGGCTCTTTCCCTTATTGCATTTAAATTCTCTTTCTTTGCCAAAACATTGCCGTTTTCAATAACCTTTTCGAGAAGCTGCATGCCGCTTATCTTTTCATTTGCAAGGGCTATTATGTCTTTTTCAAAAAGTCCGTCTTTGATTATGCGCCAAACAGACTTGCGCCCAGGGAGCGTTGCCTTGGCAATGTCATTTGTTATCTTCATCTTTGGCACATTGCCATTGCTTGTTGATATCTCTACAAGCTTGTATATGCCGCCAAGCGCTGGCTTGGGTTGCGCAGTCACAAGCTCTGTGCCTACTCCAAACATATCTATAGGCGCGTTTTTTTCGAGGAGATCGTTTATGCGCCACTCGTTGAGGTCCCCACTTGCCATTATCTTCACATAATCTAGCCCGGCATCGTCTAGCATTTTCCTTACTTCCCTTGAAAGCGAGAGCAAATCGCCGCTGTCTATCCTTACAGCTATGAGTCTCCCTCCATGCCTTTCGAGCTCTTTTGCCACTTTTATCGCATTCTCTGCTCCATCAATTGTATTGTACGTATCTATAAGGAATGTGCTCTTGTTGGGATAGACTTTAGCATAGGTCCTGAAGGCGTCAATCTCGCTATCAAAACTCATAACAAAAGAATGCGCCATTGTCCCAGCTATTGGTATGCCGAACTTCTTTCCAGCCATGACATTCGATGTAGATTGGCACCCCCCAATATAGGCAGCGCGCGTCGCTTCTAGACAGCCTTCCCCATGGGCTCGCCTCATTCCAAACTCTACAACAGGCTTGTTGCGAGAAGCATACACCACTCTCGCAGCTTTGGTTGCAATCAGCGTTGAGAAATTCATCTTGTTGAGCAGGTAGGTTTCCACAAGCTGGGCTTCTATTATGGGTGCGCTCACTATTATTATAGGCTCTTTTTGGAAGGCTATGCTTCCTTCTTGCATTGCATACACATTCCCTGTGAATCTGAAATCCTTCAAATAGTCTAAAAATTCTTCGTCAAAGCCCTGCTTGGCAAGGAACTCAATGTCGCTTTTCTCAAACCTTAGCCTTTTTATGTAGTCTATTACATATTCAAGGCCAGCGACAACAAGGTAAGAGCCAAGAGGTATGCTCCTTACAAAGTAATCGAATGTCGCATAGGGATTATAGCCTGATTTCCAGAAAGCCTGCATCATCGTGAGCTGATACAGGTCCGTAGCCAAAGCATTTCCCATAGACTTACCTTATTGCTGCAAGCCTGTTTTCGATTGTATTTTCTTTGTCGTTCCTCATGTCTATTTTCAAGATCATTTCCATGCGCCTTACCTCGCTTCCAAGAATCTCTGAATAGAGCTCTTTTAGAAGATTTGCCAATTCTGAGAAGTCGTTTATCTCTATTGTCGTCATTGATGGTGCGGCGTAGAACTTCAAATTACTTCTTTTTATTATCTCAAGCGCTTTTTTAACATATTTAGAAGCGCTTGCTGTTTTGCTTTGCACAGGTATTACACTTATATCAACTAAGATTGCCATGATTATATTTGGCTGCAAGAGTATAAATTTCTGTCTACTCATTCTTTGTCATTTCAATAACTCAAGTCCATTTGTACCTTCAAAATTCAGCAAAAATAAAAGTTATTTTTATCTTGTCAAATAAAGAAAATTATAAAAGTAAAATAGACTGCAATC
>JBMFUN010000057.1:0-3888 GCA_049966495.1 Candidatus Micrarchaeia archaeon | reverse complement strand
CAACAGCAGTAACACTAAACCTCGCAAAGAGCGTAGACATGCTCCAGTTTGCAGTGGCGCCTGCAACAGCAACAATAACAAAGGTGTCAAAGACATATGGTCCATATGGCATAGGCCAGGCAACAAACATTCCAAACGTGAGCATCGCAAACGTCACGGCATCAGTGAAGCTGAGCAGCGCGGCAAAGTACACAATAACGGGCATAGGCAACATAACGGCAACGCCATCAATAAGCATGGCAGACGAGCCAGTGTTGCTCAAGAACCTGACAACAAGCCCGCTTGTGATACTAGACAACCAGCCTGTATCGGCAAGCAACCTGATACTAATAGGAAGCGGCTATGTCAATACATTGAGTGCACAGTTGCAGAAGGCATACAACATTTCAATGACGCCAACAACACAGATAGATCAGGCATACGGACCAAACCGCATACTGATAGCAGGTTACTACGCAAACCAGACAACAGCAGCAGCAAACGCATTCATACAGCAGCTATATGCAGCAGCAGCGAGCAGCTAATCACTGCTCCTCTTTTTTCTTTTTTCTATTTAAATTCTTCTTCTCTTTCTTGGTTCTTTCTTCCTTTAGCCATTATTCCCTCTAGTTCTGCATCATGTATTTAAATATTTTCATTCAATAATATATGAAGTGGCGACTATGAACCTTAAATTTCTACCTATAATCATGCTCCTTATAGTTCCTACTGCCAACGCTGGCAGCACAATAATGCAGTTTCTTTCTGCATATATTCCAAATTCCACAATAGCTAATTTCACCCTTTACAACACAACTCTCAATGGAAATTCATACATAATAATGGAGCATGGGGCATCATTTATCGTTGTAGAGTATATGCCAAAATCATCCAATTATTCTTTTGTCACAAATTCGTCGCAGATCTACAAGATCATAAGGCCTTTCGTTATTTCTGAATACATGCCAAAATCTTCAACACTTTCCATGTTGAACAGCACAATGAACGAATTCCAGAGCCAGGCGGCGCCCCCGCTCAACGATTGCAGGCTGGAAACAGGGCTTAATTTATATACTTGCAATGTAAGCAACGCATGCTTCTCCTGCCAAACAGTGCCTATATGCAGCGATTGGCTTCCCTATTATGGCGGCCCGACAGGCGTGATGGGGCTTGGAATTATGAATTTCTCAGCGCAGTATGACAACCTTGTTGCAAACTATACAATGTTCCACAGCTCAATAGAGAGCTTATTGCGCAGCAATCAAGCCAATCCCTATTATTACATAAGCGAGCTCAAGAGCTCATTGAACAATATCGCCTATTTGTCTGCAAAAATACCGCAGAATCCGCTTTTCCCGCTACCCCAGAACTTCACAGCGTCTCAGTTTGCATCATGCTCCAGCTATTTGCTTCCAACGCAGGAGCCCTGGTATTGCGTCGACATTGGCATGTGCAAATACACAACATTCAACTCCATTTTGCTCTCCAACATGCAGTCTATAGTGGGCAATCTTTCTTCCCTTCCACTTTCAAATGCAAGCATAATGTCGATAAGCGAAAACGCCTCGAAGCTTGCGCTTTCCTATTTTCTGCCAGTGCAATATGCAAAGGAAAAAAGCGCATATGAGCAGTTTATCAATTCAACAATGCCTTTGTACAACTCCACGCTCTCCAATGCAGAATCTCTGCTCTCGAAGGTGAGCAATTCATCGCTGAGCGCAAGCATTTCCAGGCTTGAGAGCACGATGCAAGGCATAAAGAATCTGGGCATCAACCAAAGCATAAGCCTTGCCAATGTCGAGATAAATAGCGCAATATCTAATGTGAGCGCTTTGTATTCGAAGATATTCATCGCATACAATGCTTTGAATAGCTCTGTCGCCAATGCAACTGGCAAAGCGCTTCTCTATCAGCTCGACTTTGCGCAGGTCCCGCCTGGCCTTGCAAAGCTCAGTGCAGAGCAGCAGGCCCTCCAGGCTTCGCTGCTCCAAGGCATAAACAGCACTTCCATAGCATATCTGCAAAATCAAGAGGCTTTATTGAGCAAAAACCTCTCCGCTTATGCATACACTCCTTTCAGCATGGCGGTGCTTGTGAAAAACCTTGACGGAGGAATTGTAAGCTCGATGCTTTACAGCGCAGAAGGAAATGTAATTAAAGAGATTAATTCTGCTCCAGCATATGCAGCGCTTATCTCTTTCATAATAGGCTTGATACTATTGCTCTTCATCTATTCACTCACATATGCAAGGCTGAAGAAGAGGAAAAAGATAAGGATAAGCAAGAGCGTAAAGAGGGCATGGGGCATTCTGTTCCTGCTCTTATTCATAATAGTGCTGATTTACACATATGCTACCTATGTATATGCAAGCAGCGCAAGCACCTTCCTGCCAGTATCGCTTTTCATAAGCAAGCTCCAAGGCTCAGGATCTGCGGCGATAATGATAAACAGCAACAACGCAATCAATGTCTCTCAGCTTCTCTGCGCCGAGACACTGCAGAGGGCTCTCACTGCTCAAGGCAAAAAGGTTGCAGTATTTGTAGCTGAGAACTATTCATGCATGACGACAAATTCAAGCCTTTCTGGAGCCAAATGCTTCAACAAGCTTCTTGCAAGCGGCTTGCCTGTCATATACATAAATGAAGGCAATTCAAGCATATCATACAAGGGCCTTTATGGAAACATGCTGACTGCCCAAGGCAGCGCAACATATGGAAGCGATTGCGAGCTTGCCAAGATCATCAAATAAGTGGTATGATGGAAAAGGCAAAAGAGCGCCATGAGGGGAGTAAACAGCATGGAAAGGAAGGTGCAGAGGGCAAATATACAGCATATTATGTGGCAATAGCCCTGCTTATAGCAATCGACGCGTTTCTATTCACATACAAGCCGGTTTCCAGTACACCCTTCTACTCCTTTTTAAGCAATTTCCACTCTGCTCCAAAGGTTGCAATTTATATAAACGCGCACAATAGCACTGCGCTTGTAAGCACGGAAAGCTGCGCAACAGACATTATAGAAGATATTGTTGCAAGCAGGCAGTACCATAGGAATGCCTCAAGCATAGAGTTTTTTGTTCTGAACCAAAGCGAGTGCTTCACAAACTCACAGAGTCTTGGCGTTGTGTCAAACTACACCCAAATGCCTGCAAGCGATTGCATAAACATGAGCGATAGCATGCCTTCGATATTCATAAACTACAGCGCCACAAACAGCACAATAGTCACAAGCAAAAAGCTAATAATAAATGGCGATGCAATATTTTTAAGAGAATGCGGCGTCGCAGCGGCGCTCTCTTGAATTGATAGATGGGCTTTATGGAATATAAAAATTTTAAAAATGAACTCATCAAGTTGTCCTCTCTAGTTATTGTGCTACTTCTTTTTGGCAGCAATATGGTTTCGGCCTATTACTTTCATATCTGCCAAGGCAATAACTGCTATGTTCGTTGCCCTTTTTACTCCTCCTGCTGTTCAAGCAATGGCTACGTAGGGTGTCTTATTAATGGTGCATGCCAAGCTTCAACAACTTGCAAGGTTGCTACCACAACCACAACCTCAACAACTTCAACCACTGTTTCCACCACCACAGTGACAGCCACCCCAACAACCTCCACAATCCCTTCTGGTGGCTCGCAAGCGCCGCCAAACCTCGGCCCTGCACAGAATGCAATATGCAGTGTATACAATACTGTTGAGAGCGTCATATTCATACTTGGGCTTACCCTTATAGTGCTCGGCGGCGCGGTGTATGCTGGCTCGCACCTTCTGCCCGGGCAGACGCGCGGCCAGGTGCAAGGCTATGCGATGGGCATGCTCATAGGTGGCGTAATAGGCGTTTCAATAGCTGTGGCTGCACCTTGGGTGATACAGGTAATAACAAATTGCTCTGTCAGCGCAATAACAGCT
>JBMFUN010000056.1:0-3916 GCA_049966495.1 Candidatus Micrarchaeia archaeon | reverse complement strand
CGGGATTTGAACCCGAGTTCCAGGCTCGAAGGGCCTGTGTCCTTGACCGGGCTAGACGATGGGAGCTACAGATATTTCTATTATGAACACATAAAAATCTTTCTTACATATTGCAAGACTTTGCGCTTCTGCTTGCTGTTTACAGTATAGCAATGTATAGCAAACTTATTATAATATAATTGCCAATTTAAAATGATTTTATGATCCTCTCAGATTTTGACTTGAAAAACATGATAAAGAGCGGCAGGCTAAGGATAGAGCCGTTTTCAAAAGAGATAATAAGGGAGAATGGCATTGATTTCAGGCTCGCTGATGAGATAGCACACCATGCAAAAACCCCAAAAGGCTTCATAATGGACCCAACCGATGAGAAATCCATACAAAAGGGCTACAAGATAACAAAAAATACCAGCAAGCTTGTTATAAAGCCTTTCGAGCAGGTGTTGCTTTCGACATACGAACGCATAGAGATGCCAGATGACATAGCCGGCATAGTGGAGCTCAGGAGCACGTGGGCCAGGCACGGCCTTTCAATGCCACCTACAATAATAGACGCCGGGTTTAAGGGCACCATAACTCTTGAGGTATTCAACAATGCGCCTTATGGTATCGCCCTGAAGCCTATGCTCAGATTTGCACATGTAATATTTGTAAAAACCACCAATAGGGTATTGAACATCTACAGGGGCAGCTACAACATGCAACAGGGCATAAAGCTTCCACAAGTAATAGAGGGCTAGCGCACTGTAGTTCCGTTGTGCCTCTTTTCTTCAATGGCTTTTCTTATTTCCTCTATGTCAGCATTTACGAATTTGAGCACGATTCCAGAGCGCTTTGCAAGCCTGCTTGCTATACTGTCGAATATGAAGTTTGTGCCTGGCTGCCGCATATCTGCTTTGTCTGCCCTTTCTATTAGTAAGTCGTAGGTGGTGTTAAAGAGCTTTTTTGCGTTCTTTGAGCTTGGGCTATTTGAGTAGATGAACCCATTTGAGCTCACATTTATGAGGAGCTTGCCACGCAGGGCCTCGCAGGCAAGCACAGATACAGTATCTGTTGTTATGCCCGGCATCAAGCCGCCCATTACAACAATTTTGCTTCTTTCCAATGCGGCAATTGCATCCTTTATGCTCTCCACATATGAGCATCCTTCGAAAAGCTCGCTTACCACTAGGGCGTTTATCCTAGTAATTGAAATTGCCAAGCTGTCAAGCACATAATTGTTACCGGTTATCTCTTTTGCCTGGCTTATGATTGATCTGCTAACCGACCCTCCGCCTGTCACAATTACAAACTTTTTATCCTTATAATCTTTTATGAGATTTGAAAAGCGCCTCAAGAAGCCTGTGTTGTAACTATTGCCATTATGTATAACGCTTCCTCCAAGAGATATGCATATTACGTTCTTCACATTTCAAGTTACTCTAAAAAGAAATATAAATAATAACTTTTATAAAGAAAGGTTTAGCAATGCGAACTAAAGGGCAAAGGGTGGAAAAGCACAGCATAGATGATATGTTTAATAGCCTTAAAAGCAGCAATGATGGGCTTTCTGACTCTGAAGCAAAAACCCGGTTGGAAAAATATGGCTATAATGAGATAAAGGAGAAAAGAGAAAGCAAGACAGTGAAGTTCCTGAAAAAATTCTATGGGCCTATTCCTTTCATGCTTGAAACTGTCATGGCGATAACCTTCTTCATCCACGACATGAAGGATTTCTATGTTATTCTTGCACTTCTTGTGTTCAACGCCATTGTTAGCTTCTTTGAGGAGAACAAAGCGGACAATGCCATTGAGTTGCTTAAAAAAAGGCTGAGTGTAAATGCAAGGGTGCTAAGGTCAGGCGCATGGAAAGTAATAGAGGCAAGAGAGCTTGTGAAAGGAGACATAATAAGGATAAGAATAGGAGACATAGTCCCTGCAGACTCTATGGTCATAAATGAAAATGGCATAGAAATAGACCAGTCGGTGCTCACAGGCGAATCGATGCCTGTGAAGAAGAAGCCTGGCGATATAGCATATTCAGGCTCTGTTGTCAAGGAGGGCGAGGCGACATGCGTTGTAACAGCAACCGGCTACGGAACATATTATGGACGCACAACGCAACTTGTGCAGATCGCGGGTACGAAGTCTCACCTCGAAGCCGTGATACTAAAGATCACCAGGTACCTTATCTCATTTGACGCTGTGATAGCAGTGATCCTGCTGCTGTTTGGCTTGTTCATGCACGAAAGCTATGGAGTGATGATTCCGTTTGTTCTTGTTATAATAATAGCCTCTGTTCCAGTTGCACTGCCAGCCGCCTTTACTGTTACAATGGCTCTTGGTACAAAGAAGCTTGCTGAGAAAAACGTACTTGTCACAAAGCTCGAAGCTATAGAAGAGACATCCACGCTCAATACAATCTGCTTTGACAAAACAGGAACCCTTACTGAGAACAGAATGAATGTGAAGGAAGTTGTCGCAGTTGGAGGGCATACAAAAGAGGAGGTAGTGCTTTTCGCGCTGCTTGCCTCAAGAAAAGAGGATAATGACCCAATAGACAACGCAATAATAGAATATGCAACTAGCATAGGAATCAGTGCTGATGATTACAAGATAAAGGCTTTTGCGCCTTTCCAGCCAAAAACCAAGATGTCTTCCGCTATTGCCATATATAAGGGCAGGCAGATTGCTGCAATGAAAGGTGCCTTCAATGTAATTGCCAAGAAGGCAAAGGCAAGCAGTGCAATGAAGAGCATCGCTGAAAAAGAAATAAGTAGGCTTTCGCAGCTCGAATACAGGACAATCGCGGTAGCTGGAGGCAAAGATAGACAACTTCTAGGCATAATTGCACTATACGATAAGCCGCGCGAAGGCGCAGAGAAACTGATAAAAGAGCTTTCCTCGCTGAGCATAGACACCAAAATGCTTACTGGGGACAATTTAAAAATCGCAAAAGAAATTGCAAAAGAGGTAGGTATAGAAAAAGAGATTGAAGACTTTTCATACCTGAAGACAAAAAGCCAGGACGAGCTAGAGGCAAGAATAGAGAATGCAGGCGGATTTGCTGAGATATTTCCTGAAGATAAATATATGATTGTAAAAGCTCTCCAGAAGAAAAACTATAGAGTGGGGATGACAGGCGATGGCGTCAATGACGCCCCGGCACTAAAGCAAGCTGAGGTTGGAATAGCAGTTGAAAATGCTACCGATGTGGCTAAAAGCGTCGCAGGGATCGTACTTGTTAGGAACGGGCTCAATGTAATAATAGACGCTGTAAAGGAGAGCAGGAGGATCTTTGAGAGGATGATGACCTATACGATGCTCAAGATAGTCAGGGTGATACAAATCCTACTCTTCGTAATGGTGGCCTTTATGCTGCTGAAGCAGATACCAATACTTCCATTTGAGCTTATTCTTTTGATATTTACAAATGACATAGTGAACATAGCAATATCGACGGACAATGCGGAATACTCCAAAAAGCCAGATACTTGGAACATTAAAAGCATTACATACACATCGTTGGCGCTTGGAGCCGTTTTTCTCCTGTTGACATTCATCTTCATCCCAGTTGGAATGTATATAGAACCAAGCATTGGGGCATTTCAAACATTCATATTCTTCATGTTTGTTGTCACAGACAAACTGCTACTTTACAGCTTGAGGAATAGAAAACACATACTCACTACAAAGCCCAGCAAATGGCTTGTAACATCATCCATAATAGGAGTTGTCGCAGGAGGAATCTTTGCATATTTTGGAATCTTCATCACTCCGATATCGATTGCTTCATTGCTTGTTGTCATTGCGCTTAGCTTCATCCTAATACTAGTATTTGACATGATAAAGGTCAAAATCTACGATATTGTAGGAATAAAAATGCACTACTACTTATGATACAGGCTTCGCCCTTATAAGCCTACGCATGCGGGTC
>JBMFUN010000055.1:0-4251 GCA_049966495.1 Candidatus Micrarchaeia archaeon | reverse complement strand
CTGATGCAAAATTTGGTGATTAACTGCAGTATAATGCTGCAAAACCTATTGACAAATGGTTTGCATTTACAACGATAGTTATAATTCTGCTTGCATTATATCTTGCTGCATTAGTTGCACTGCCGCATAATGGCAGAACAAGCAGCGTGGGATCTAGCACTTCCCAGTACGGGTCCCAATATAAGATTGTACTGAAAAACCTAAGTTACGAAAGTTATTACACGAAGAATGGCACGCTTTACCAAAATGTGCCTATAGAGGTTGTGAGATACATAACAATAAGTGTGAACTCAAATAATACAAAAGTTGGCAGCCCCATAAACCTCTCAATTGTTTACACAGGAGTGTTCAATTTCAACATTTATAACTCGACGCCTTTTATAAAAAACACCATAGACATACAGTATTTTGGCTATTATGAAGATGGCTCGACCAATATGCTTGTATACAATAACAAACCTAATGCTACTAAGTACTTCGTTGAGAATGCCTCTCCTGCTTCTTTCCAGCCTGCCGGTACCTCTGCCACTAGTGCATTGGGTATGGCGGTGCGCTTGACACCAACAGAGGCCGCTGCAAACAAAACGTGGGTTTTCTGTGGTGGCTTTTTTGAAACCTTTTCCAATAATACAGGGTGGGTAGGGATATTCAATAATAAAACATTTGCAAGGGAAACCATAGAGAATTCTACTGTGATAAATAAGCTGTCAAACAGTTGCGTGAAAGTGAGGGTATATGGCTAAAGATAGGGTTGCCAATGCCAAGAGGGAAAAATATAAGAAAATTTCCGCATCAATCATACTTTTGGCTATCATCTCCAATGCTGCATACTATGCCTTCACGCATTTTGAGGGACCTAGCGCATATGGTGATGACCCCAACTATTTGTATCTTGCAAGTAGTTTTGTAAAAGGCAATTATGTTATGAATCCTGGTTACATCTTCTCAGTGAGAATAATGCAATTTCTTCCTATAGCCTTTTTCTATAAGATTTTTGGGGTCACAAACCTTACCTCTACATTGTGGGATATACTCTCATATATTGGAATAATAATTACCACATTCTTTCTTGTAAAATTTTTTTATAACGGTTATAAAGCGGCATTGATAAGCAGCTTTATAGTTAGCATTTTTCCTGTTGTTGCCAAGTTTGCAGTCAATACGGGCGAAGATCCTCCTCTTACGTTCATAAGTATCCTTGCGGTGCTTTTGCTACTCTATGCTGAGAAGACAAACAAGAAAGCCTATTTTTTTAGCTCAGGAGTGTTGCTCGTAGTTGATTGGCTTATAGGCTATGAAGCAGGCATAATCATAGGATTTATTTTAATCTACCTGCTCATCGAATTGATAAGAAAAAAAATAACTATAAATTACAACAGCATCTTTTTTGTTTATGGGATAATAATTGCATTCTTGCTAACCTTTATATTTAGCTTTTATACAAGTAACCCGCCAAATCCTTTTATTACAATCACGCGAAATATCAATTTCTATAGCGCTGTGGGTACAAAAGTAAATGGCCAGCCAACAATACCAACATCTAATACAAAACTGAATTTCTATCCAGACCAATTTTTCCAAGAACACCTGTTTGAGATCTTGACGCAATCGAATAATATTGGCCAGAATCTGCAAAATGCATATAACACCTTATTTTCATTGAGTCCAGACAATTTTGGCATCACTTATTACTACCTGATATTTTCGCTCATAGCAATATTTGCTCTGCGCGACAGGCGCGCTTACTTCATTATATTCTGGTATGCGTTTATGACCCTTTTCCTAGAATTTGGACCTATGCATGTTGGGATCAGCTTTCATCCGTTCAGTATAAATTACCTCCTTTCCCATAGGCTTGGAAGGTTTATGATGATTACAACACCAGCGATCTCTGCGATCATAGGTATAGCGATGTCTAAGCTTCTGGAATTCAAAAATAAGTATCTGCTCGTGCTGGGGGCAGCATTTGCAGCTTTTCTCCTGATTGTCCTCTATTTTAATTCCTATGCAAGTATAATGTACTTCTATTATTGGCAATATTATCAAGAGAGCCTTGTATTGCCTGCGGCGAATTTCCTAAGGTACAACAATACGGTAAACCACAATGCACTGATATACTTAGAGGCGTATTGGCATAACACCACAGTAACATATACGGGTGCTAATTTCAATAGTTACTATGGCGATCCTTCAAGCTCTAAAATAATTTTCACCATTACGAATACAACAAATTGCTCAGAATTCCTGAATGGAAGTTATGTGGTATGGTCGGGCCCTCCGCATTGCAACAATTGGATAAGTGTCTACGAGATGCCACAGGTAAAAGGGATACCAGAAAGCATTATAAACGCTGAAAGACCAAACCTAGTATATATACCTACCAACATATACCTTGTGAAATAGGTGAGTGTGGAAGAGTAGATAACATGAAAATTTCACTTGCAATCTTGGTGCTTATTGCAAGCTTTGGAATCTCTAGCGCTGCGAGCTGTAGCTATTTTATTAACAGCAGTAATTCTGCAAATTTTGGGGTGTTATGCGATAATGCAACAGTCTACTTTTCCAAAGGGGTTTCAAACTCAAGCCTTACCTGCAATGGGGGTATTGTATCAAGCTTGGTATTTGACAACAACACCTACAACAATACAGTCTACAATTGCACATTTTCTGGCTCTGAGATACTAAGCATGCACAATGCGGAAAATAATCTTATAAGCCCACACGGTACCTATGAGCTGAAATTTGAGGATAATTATTCAAATGTAGCCCTTGGATATACATTCACCTTTGTGCCTTTGAACCAGAATGGAATGGTGGGCATGCAAGGATTTGCAGCAGTGATGCCATATAGCTTAGAACAGAAAAATCCTGGACTCGCACAAACTCAGGGAACTAAAGAGGAGGACCTGATATCTGCAGCACATGCTGATAATTACTCACTTCCAAGGTTCGGTGTTTATGCTGCAGGGCCCGTAACAAATGGGAAAAACATTACATTCAAACTTGAGACAGAGCAGATTTACAAAAACAGAACGATAAATTACAACCCATACTGGTTTATCTGCCCATTTTGGGGATGGGATGAATTAACATTCAAGACTTTTTACATATATGGAGATATGAAATTCACCCCCACATTAATCTTTCCAGACATGATGGAGGATATACAGTATCCAGACAACACAAGCATTTTTTGGAATTATACAGTAATAAAGTATGACAATGCGCCGAACATGACAGCTTATCTTTGGAGTGGCTACCAGGTAGACCCAAATGGGAAAATTATGGCTATATTTCACAATATTACGAATGGCACAATAAGCTATAGGAGGGGTATTCAAACTCCTGGGATTCACGAGACTATTGCGGTGATAAAGTCTCCTGAGATGATGGAGCATGATAATTCAACGACAGAAACATATGCAGTAGGATTATCTTTCTGCACTGATACTCAGCCACCAATAATAATTCCTGGCTATTACTCCCTGGCATATGGCTCACTGCACCAACTGAGGACATTCTGGACAACCAACAAGACATGTGCTACGCCTTTAATTATAAAATCCAATAATGTTACAATAGACTGCAAGGGAGGTGTAATAAATTCTACAGATATCAGTATATCTGTCTTAGATTCCAACATGGTTGAAATAGAAAATTGCAATGTATACGGCAACGCATTTTACATACAAAATTCTAATTTTACGGCAATACTTAACTCCAAATTATATGCTAACTCGCCAAATGAAACTGCAATAGTCGCATATAATTCCAATGTGATTTTGAGCAATGTCACATTTTACGGCTATTCCAAGGAATATAATCTTACAAAGTCTTCCGTATCATCAAAGCTCATCAAAAGCGTCAGCTTGCCAAATAAAGTACCAGTAAAGGCAATTGCAATTAATAACATATCCAATAGTAGCATGAATGGCTTGAATAGAATGTTTTCTATGCTGTCTAATGAATTTTTAAACAAGCCAAAGGTAGATTTTGAAGTTCTTCTCCTTTTTGTTGCTACAACACTCACTTTGAGTGCGGCGTTCTACATGCTAATTCTGGCTCTAATATCCTCCAGTGATTCAAATCGTAAGCTTTCTTCTAAGCGAATGGAAAAAAATAACAAGGGCAAGCGCAGCAAAAGGCCAAAATAAGAATTACTTGAGTATATTCTCTTCTATAATCCTGGCAAGCTCCCTTTTTGTTTCGTCTTTCAGGAAAGGTTCATATGACTTGAACAAGTCCCTGAAA
>JBMFUN010000054.1:3049-4325 GCA_049966495.1 Candidatus Micrarchaeia archaeon | reverse complement strand
CACGAATTTATTCGTGATGAGGATGTCAGTTTCCTTTTTGCCTGCATGTCCATGCAAAGCATGATGCTCCGAATTATATTTATATTTTGCCATTGAGAAATCGCAAGTATTATAAATTTGCACAGTAATCAAAGGATTGGTGCAGCAATGAAAAAGAAAGGCTATGACCTTGACAGCCTGATAAAGGAGCAGGAGGAGAAGGAGCAGAGGGTCTTTCAGGCTTCATACGGGCAAGAGGAAGCTGAAAAGGAGTTCATAGGCACAGTTGAAAAGTACTTCTCTAAGCTTGGAGTTGCAGCGATAAAGCTCGATGCAGATATAAGCTTAGGTGATATTATAGAGATAGGAAGCAAAGATGAGGCAATAAGGCAAAGGATTACAAGCATGCAGATAGACAGGAATGACGTAAGCTCTGCACGGAAGGGCGACTCTGTAGGTATATTAGTAAGATGCCCAGTGAAAGAGGGCGAAAAAGTATACAAAATTTATTAAGCGTGCTTAAGGCCAAAAGCTCCAGGGAGCTGATCCCCTTTTATATCTTTTATACTTATCAGTAATGGCATCTGCTTTGTAGATCTCCTCTATCTCATAGTTCAATCCTGAATCTTTCATGGCCTTTTTTATCCTCTTAGCATAAGCTTCTTCATACACAAAAACAAGAGCCCTCGAATTTTTAATATATAAAGAGCTAATGAGCATGCTGCATACGAGCTTATTGTTTATGAAAAGGCTGAATACCCCTTTATACTCCTTGAGCTCAGAGTGTAGCTCTTTAGAGAGATTCTCTGCAATGTTCCTTAATAGCTCCTCATTGCTTGCTGTCTCCTTTGTTGGCATTTTATCAACTTCAGCTGTCAATCACCCTTAATACAGCCTCGGCGTCAAGCCCTTCTATCCTTATGTATCCGCCAAGGATAGATCTGAATACATCTGAAACCCTTTTTATAATCTCATTCATCTCATTCTCGTTCAGCCTTTGGCCCTCTACATATGCGAAGAAGTCTTCCACTCCTTCCTTTGCGTCTGAGATAGAAGCTTGCCTCCTTTCAATAAGCAAAGAGATCTTATAGGCTAAGGCTTCGGCCATCACAGGGAGCAGCTCCCTCTGCATGGTTGGGTGCCTGGAGAAGATTTCAAACATCTCTTGGTATAGGGCTTCAAGCTTCTCGGTATTCGCTTTATTATCTTCAACAGCTTCCTTGAAGCGTTTGGCTTTGTTGAATATTTCCGTTCAATCACCCATAATTATGTCTGCTTAGGAAATATTTATTAGTTT
>JBMFUN010000054.1:0-2949 GCA_049966495.1 Candidatus Micrarchaeia archaeon | reverse complement strand
AGTAAGTTAATCTATGAAAACGCTACGATCTTTTTATCCTTGCTGCTATCTCATTCCAAGTGATGTCTATGCTGGACTTGAGCTCATTTAGCATGGTGTCGCTCATGCCATTGAATCGCCCCTGAGGCTTAAGATACTCCTCTATGGGCTTCCTCTTCTCCTTGTTCAAGAGAAGCACGCTCGGCCCTGTAAGCTTAAGCTTTCCGTTTTCATACTCCATGAGCGGCCACACTCCAGTTTCAACAGCGAGCTTTGCAAGCTCTATGGTAAGGCTTGGATCGAAGCGCCAACCCGGCGGGCAAGGAGAAATCATGTGCATGTACTTGAAGCCTTTTATGCTCGCTGCCTTCTTAAACTTTGCCTGGAAATCCATCGGATATGCAACAGAAAGCGTTGCAACATATGGAACATTGTGGTCCATCATAATAAAGGGCAATGGCTTCTTGTACTCCCTCTTGCCTTCTGGCGTTGTAGTGCTCCATGCACCGTGCGGTGTCAGGCTGGACCGCTGAATGCCTGTGTTCATATAGGCTTCGTTATCATAGCAGACATATATTATATCCTCATTCCTCTCTGCAGCGCCGCTTACTGTTGCAAAGCCTATATCAGCAGTAGAGCCGTCTCCAGCCCAAACAATCACATTTGCATCCTTTCCTTGCATCCTGAGGCCTGCCTTTATTCCAGAAGCAATAGATGCAGGGGCTGCGAAAGGGCTGTGCACCACAGGCACAGCAGAAGGCATGCCGTGAATGTCATCTCCCATCACGATTGTGGAGCAGCTGGCTGGCACGACTACCACAGAATTCTTTCCTGTAACTTCAAGCAGGAACTGCAACTCCTTCGGAATTGGGCAGCCTGGACAGGCAGCATTGCCCCTAAGCATAAATTCATCGCTCATACAATCCACCTCTCTTCTTCAAGACTTCCTTCGATTTCATCGCTGACAACCTTCTCGAAATCCATGGGCGTAACATCCTTGCCGCCGATGCCTGCTATAATGCTGTATACCTTTGAATCGGATCCATAGAGTGCATTTTTTATATCTGCAGCAAGTATTCCAGAAGAGCCGTATGAGTAAGCCCTGTCAAACACGATTACGCTTTTTGAATCCAGCGCTTTTTTGATCTCTTCTTTTGGGAAAGGCCTGTATACTGTAATCTTCAGCATGCCAGCCTTGATTCCTTTTGCCCTTAGTTCATCAACTGCTGCCTTTGCATCCCCTGCCCAAGCACCCATTGCAACAATGACGTGCTCTGCGTCATCGCACTTGTAGCACTCCACAAGCCCGTATCTTCTGCCAGAAAGCTTCTCATATTGGGACATTATCTCCTTTATTTTAGGTATCGCTCCCACCATCTTTTCATTCTGCGCATGCCTGTACTTTATGTAAGTGCCAGGGCCCGCGACTGTACCTATGCCCCTTGGATTATCGAAATCAAGCATGCTGAAGCTCCTTTTAGGTATGAACGAATCGACATCGCTGTCATCAAGCACCTCGAGCCTTTCCATCGTATGCGTTAGAATAAACCCATCAAAGCCTATCATCACAGGCATCTCTATACCCCTCTCTTCTGAAATCCTGAAAGCCAGTATTGTAAGGTCATATGCCTCCTGCACGTTCTCTGCCATCATCTGTATCCATATCGAATCCCTCTTGGAGAGAATGTCCTGGTGGTCGTCCCATATGCTCCACGGCGAGCCTATTGCTCTTGTGGCTATTGCAGCAACAAGGGGCACCTTTGTGCCACCCACCCAGTATATCATCTCCCCCATGTAGAGCAATCCCTGCGAAGCTGTCGCAGTGAACACGCGCGCACCTGCGAGCGCAGCGCCAAATATTGAAGCCATCGCAGAATGCTCGCTCTCAACCTTTATGAGCTCTGCCTTAAGCTCCCCGCTCTGCACGTATTCCGCTAGCTGCTCAAGCATCGTTGTCTGGGGGGTTATAGGGTATACAGCAAGCACGCTGGGCTTTGCCTGCTTCACCGCGTAAGCAACAGCGTAATTTCCTGCCAGTGCCAATGTCTTCATCATTTCACCTCGCTTACCATTGTTATTGCTTTAACCGGGCAGACATTCGCACACACACCACAGCCCTTGCAGTAATCATAATCTATGTTTGGCGAATTATCCTTGTTAGGGTCTATAGTGTTCTCAGGGCAGAATATGATGCATATCTTGCATCTGGTGCATTTCTCGAAATCAACTATGGGCTTTTGCACACGCCATGTGCCAGTCTTGCCTGCAGATCCTCTTGAAGCCTTCGAAAGGGCAGTTGTCTCTATTTCATCCAAGCACACTCACCTCGCTGAATCCTCTTTCAGCACCTTGCACATTCAGCTCTGCAATCCTTCCGTTGAAGGTCTCGCTTATTGCTTCAACAAGCGCATCCTTAGTTATGAGGTTTGTAGCCCTCGCAACAGCACCCATCATTATAGTATTCACAACAGGCCAGCCTGCGATGACAAGGCCAAGCTCTCTGGCTATTTTGTTTGCATCAACATAATAAGCCTTGCCTATAGATTCTTGCTTTGTTGGAGAATTTATGACAATGGTGCCATTCGTCTTGAGCCCTTCAAGAGGGTTGAGAACTGAAAAAAGGCTCGAATCAAAAACAGCAACCATATCTGGCGCATAGACATTCCTGTGCAAAGTTATGGGTGAATCTGAAAGCCTTACATAGGATACTACTGGTGCTCCACGCCTCTCGCCGCCAAAGAAAGGTATGGATTGGCCGAACTTTTGCTCTGACACCGCAGCCTTTACAAGCAACTCTCCTGCGGTAACTACACCTTGGCCTCCTCTGCCCCGCAAAATGATCTCAATCACTGAGTCACCTGCTTAGATATGGCAGAAAAGGCTTAAAATTGTTTTCAGGAAACCCTTCTACCCAAAGGTAAATCAAATTTGGAATTTTGGAAAAAAATGAAACGTATAAATATGAAAAAG
>JBMFUN010000053.1:0-4460 GCA_049966495.1 Candidatus Micrarchaeia archaeon | reverse complement strand
AGAAGCTTTGGCTTTGGTAAAAGCCGCCATTATTTATGTATTGGCCGAACTTTGAAAGGTTTGCATATTCTGCGTACCATGACCATATTGCTGATTGGTTTGCTGATGGAACTCCGTCATAGATGTAGGAGTTGGTATCATAGCCGTTCGATATGTTGAAACCACCACCTTTTGAAGCCTCACCGCTGTATGCCAGGTTTTGCACTGCTGCATTCCCGATATTGTAGATGTTAAATGTAATAGAGGTGCTCGCAAGAGAAGAGATGCTCCAGTACGTTTGCGAGCTTAACATAGCTGTTGTATACAAAGGCGTGCTACTTGCAAGGCATCTGTTGCCAGCAATAAATGAATGAGCCTTTGTGTAGAAATATTCAGAAGTATTCATAGCATTAGGTGTCATCGGGCATGTTATGAGCCATTGATTATTTTTTGAATTGTAGTCAAGTATGCTTGAGGTCAGCGGGATGCTACTGGCTTGGCCTGTAGAAGAACCTAAACTGCCAGAGCCAGCAGAAGGAAATGATGTGGTAATACCCTGCAAGCTCATGCTATAACAAGACCCATATGTAGAAGAATCAGCTGCACAATATGCTGTAGTGCCTGTGCCTTGACCTCCATTATTGCCGCCTCTAATGACCGCGCCGCTTAATTGCACTATGAAAGCAAGCATGAATATGATTAAAAGAGGTGTGGCAGCTTTCATTGCTATCATGCTTATATAAAGATAAAAATATTTATTTGTGCACTTTTATGCATTTTTCGATCGCGACAGATATAAATAGATATACTGAGCTTATGCAATGGTGGGAAGATGTTCGAGCAGATAAAGTGGATAGGGCATGCTAGTTTCTGCATAGAAACGAATGGGATTGTAGTTTATATAGACCCTTTCAGGATCTCTGAGCAGATCGCAAAAGAAAAGGCCGACCTTATACTCGTAACGCATGCGCACTTCGACCATTTCAGCAAAGAAGACATAGGGAAGATAAAAAAGCCAGACACGGTGATTATAACCTCGACGCAAACGCTGCCAGAGGGCAAGAACGTAAAGGTTGCAAAGCCCGGATTCAGGACGAATTTCAAGGGCATAGAGATAGAGGCAGTGCCTGCTTACAACATAAAGAAGGAAAGGTTGGGCTTCCATCCAAAGAGCAATGAGTGGGTGGGCTATGTGATAGGCACAGAGTTTGGGAAGGTGTATCATGCCGGTGACACTGACCACATTCCAGAGATGAAGAGCATCAAGAACATAGAGCTTGCGCTCCTTCCAATAGGCGGCACATACACGATGGATGTAAAAGAGGCAATAGAGGCAACTAAATCAATAGAGGCAAGATACTTTGCGCCGATGCACTACAAGAACCTGCTCGGCTTGGATGGGTCGAAAAATGCAGAGGAAGAATTCAAGAAAAATGTAAAAAATGCAGTAATATTCAGCGAGGTGCAGAAGCCCACATATTCATTCTGATTTCCTGTGCAAAAGGCGCGATATCGCTTCTGCTGTTCTCTCAATGCTTTCAGGCTTCATTTTGAAGACGCGCTCTTCTCCGTTTGGGAGGAGCTTTGAGATTTCCAGCGCCTTCTCCTCGCTTATTCCCAAGCTTTCCCTTGCATCCACTATTGCATTTTTGAGCTTCTTTTTCTTGTGATTCATCAGTGCCTTCATTATGCTTCCTATCTCATTTGGCACCGAAGCCTTCGGCTTTATGAATACAATAGTTGAATCGACCTTTGGCCTGGGGAAGAAGTTGCCAGCCTTGATATCCATCATTTTGTATATGGTGAATTCGAGGCTCGCTATCACGCTGAGCTTTGAGTATTTCCTTGTATCGCTCTTGGCAAGCATGTGCTCCACGAACTCCTTCTGCATGCAAAGTAGTGCCGGGATCTTGTGCGCTGAAAGCCAATTTATCACCTTGCTAGAAAGGTTGTAAGGTATGTTAGCTATAAGTATTTCCACGCCTTCTATCTGCTTGTCGTCAAGCTTGAAGAAATCACCTTTTATGAGCTTAAGCCTGCTGCACTGCATGCTAGATTCTAGCAAAGAGTAGAGCACCGGATCCTTCTCTACTGCGATGACGCTTTTTGCAACCTTGCAAAGTTCGTTGGTGAGCATGCCTGTGCCTGGGCCTAGCTCCAGAACGCATTTGCCGGCGCCATAGCTTGCTTCAAGCTCTGCTATTCTTGAATTTATGAGGAAGTTCTGGCCTAGCCTTTTTTTAGGCCTTATGCTTTTCAATATTGCTAGGTAATCCATTGAACCACATTATCTATCAATAAAATATCAATAAAATTTATATTAATAGCATTGGATATATAAGCATGCGAAAAAGAGCTCAGAGTGCAATTGAATTCATAAGCACCTATGCTTATATGCTTCTCATCATAGCGGTAGTGCTCCTGCTCCTGTTCATGTATTTCTCTCTGCCGAAATCTATAATGCCAACAACGTGCAACTTCTATAGTGGCTTCGATTGCAAAGATGCCATATATGCTAACACGAGCACAGGCTCCGAGCTTGTTGTCTTTGCTACTGACATGATGCCCGGGATAGTAAACACAAGCTCATTCAGCGCTTATTTGGGCTATGCAAATAGCACGAGCGGCTACTGCGCTCCGAGCTTCGCACTTGCAGGCCAGGAAATTTATTGCGTTGCGTTCTTCAACAGCAAGGCCGTTCTTGGCAGGAGTTATAGCGGTACTTTCAAGATCAAGGCAAACTACTGCGCCCCTGGTTCTTCAAGCATAAGCAATGCGACATGCCCTTCAGGAATAACCTATACATACGCTGGCTATGTAACATTGACTCCATCAATAATGCCCCAGGGAGGCAGTGGCAAATATTATGTACCAATAACAATTACGAATAGTCAAGGCCAAGCGGTCCCTGCCCAATTCCAGCAGATGATACAGTTTGCACCAAGCACATATTCTGCTTACGAAAGGCCAAACCTGGGCAACATAAGGTTCTACTACGGCAATAGGGAGCTCTACAGCTGGTGCGAGGCAAACTGCACTAGCACATCTACAGGAAATACTATTTTTTGGGTAAAGCTGCCCGTTGCAATACCTCCAGGGAAGAGCATTACGATAGACATGTTCCTGCTGCCATATGCTGTCAATTACGATGGTGTGTATGCTGGCGAGGCGCCACAGCTCAGCTCTACTTATGGCGAATATGACAATGGCGCAAACATATTCCTAGCTTATTGGGGGTTTGAAGGCCAATCGCTGCCTTCTACTCTGACTCCTTACACTGCAAGCGGCGCAACAATAACGGTTAATAACAAACTTACAGTCAATACCGGCTCAGGCCCATGGGGCGGAGTTGTATCCTCATCAAACTACACAGCGCCGGTGATATCTGAAGCATATATTGTATCGCAAAGCGGGGGCGCGCTCTCTGGCGGCATTGCGCAACAGACTGGGCCTTTAGCCAGTTCTCCGGGCTATGATTTCAACGGCTGGAGCGGCAGCATCGGAGAAGGAAGCCTTTCAGGAGGCATGTCTGCAACGCAAAACATAAACCTGCAAGTTGCAGTGCCTGGAGTAAACGGCCAAGCGTGGACCGCACAAAATGCACAGCAATATTACAAAGGTTATTCAACCTCTTACGCCTCATCTACAGATTTGAGCCTACCTAGCAGCGTATACATATCTGCAGGTGTCTATTGCTGCAGCAGCGGCGATACGATAACATACTATTGGCTTCGCGTCCGTGCCTATCCGCCAAACGGCGTGATGCCTAGCGTAAGCTTTGGCTCTATAAACAGCGCCTAACGCCAAATTAGCAAGTTCTATAAACCTTATTTGAGCAATAACATTGAGAACATGCCCGAAAAGATAAAGGTTGGAACGGTTGATCACTACTACGACAAGATAGGAGTCGTTGCAGTAACGCTAAGTGATGAAATTGCTTTGGGGGATATGCTGGTCTTCAAAAAAGGCGAGAAGGAGATAGAGCAGAAGGTCACAAGCATGCAGATAAACAAAATAGCGGTAGAGAGAGGCTTCAAGGGCGACTCTGTAGGCATAAAGGTGGACCAGCCTGTCGAAGAGGGAAGCGAGGTTTACAAGGAGCTTTGATGCTGGCGCCCCAGTAGCTCAGTGGTATGCATAGCACACTAAAGAGCGTCTGCATGGTAGCAATGCCAGAAAGCAGAAGGTCGAGGGTCCAATTCCCTCCTGGGGCTGAACCAAATAGACAAAGGGTTCTAAATCTGATTGAAAGCGAGGAGCACAAATTCATAGCTTTACAAAATGAACGATTGTTAAAGCAAATACTCACATACTGGCAGCGATAAAGCAGACATAAAGTATATATTATATGCCCCGGCGCCTTTTGCTTTTGTTTTATATCTGCTTTGTACACTTTGAGCAAAAGTGTATACTGTTTTGTTTGCGTTTTCTTGTGTTTATTTTGATTTTTTCTTAATTTAGTATTGTTTGTTAAACAAAAG
>JBMFUN010000052.1:0-4536 GCA_049966495.1 Candidatus Micrarchaeia archaeon | reverse complement strand
ATTGAGTAGATAAAGTGGTCTATCGCCAAGATCACTACTGCAAATACCACAATTATTATGAGCAATACCTTTGGGTTGACCTTGGGACCTTTTGTTGGTGCGTCGTAAAAGCTCAATACGCCAGCCTGCGATTGAGGCGTGTAAAGGTTTGCCATATTACTGCTTTCCCGCAAAATTATTTAATCCTTTCCCACTATCCACTATCCCAGCACTTGCACAAAAGATAAATAGATTTCTTTTCAAACATAATGAGAGGCTATGATGAAAGAATTTTCCTATGGAGACTTAACCCCAGACAAGAACCCCTCAGACCAGAAGCCGGAACAAGAGCAACAGGAGGAGCTCAGCATTGCTGAACCTCTTTCGTTCTGGATTGGAATGCTCTTGCTTGCGATAATCATAGAGCTTGTCATAGTGCCTTTCAGCGGTAGCCTTGGCGTATCAAAAGACACATTCAACAATATAGCGAATTACATCATATACCTTCCAGGATGCATTGTAATGCCCCTGCTTGTTGCCATATGGCTTGGAGAGAGGATAGGTGCACTGAGCAAAGGCAAAAATGTGGCATACAAAAGCATTGTCAATGCCATTTACATGTCAATAATCTACCTTGTAGCCATATTCATAATATTCCTCGTGGCAAAATACACAAATCTTAATTTATTTCCCACGCTCATGCCAAGCTTGAATATGGGCAACTTTCTTGAGTATCTTGTAGCAATACCTGTTGCGATACTGCTCGTACTTACCCCTCTCTTCGCGATACTCTCTGCCGCAAGGCACAAGTAACTATCATAGATCATTATTTCCTTCTGGCTGCACTCACGATCTTTATCACGTCGTTGTCTTTAAGGATATAGCCCTTTGCAATCCTTGTCTTTGCCTTTGCATCTATCGCATAGAGCATTCCTTCCCCAAGTTCAGTGTGGATCTTGAATGCAAGATCCTGTGCTGTAGACCCTCTTTTTATTAGAATGGCATCTGGCAGCACATTTCCAAAATGGTCAGTATAGCGGTTTTCATCCTCTACAGGATATACGACAATATTGTCGAGAAGCTTGAAGACAATGTAGTTTATCATCTCTTGCACATTCGTACCCTTGCTTTCCAAAAATTCTTTCATGTATGCAAGGGCATCTTTCTGCTCCTCGCTTATATCGTTTTTCAAAATGCTAAAGCTTGATGCGCCTGGCTTGTAGTCTATTATACCCTGCTTTGACGCCTTTCTTAATGCTAGCTCTATGGCTGCGGAGCAGGCAAAAACCCTCTCGCCATAGCGCTCTTTGAGCCTTTTTGTATTTTCGTCAGCTTCCTTTGAATCGGACTTGTTTGCAGCTATGACAATGGGCTTGTTTATCTCAAGCAAAGAAGAAGCAAATGCCTTTATGTCATCATCGCTCCATGTTATGTCTGTGAGAGGAAGATAGCTCATTGATGCTGCTTTCTCTATCTGCTCCTTTGTGGCGCCTATGCCAGCGAGAGCATTTGCAAGCGCTGAGAGGCCATCTGCCTTTCTCATTATTCCAGGCATATTCCTCTTTATTATCGAAGCAAACCATTCCCTTATCTCGTCTATAACAATGCTCACATCTTTCAGCGGGTCGCTGCCTGTCGTTTTGTTTCCATTCTGATCGGTTGTGCCACTTGCGTCTGCAACGATGATAAGCGCATCAGCGCTTGCAAGATCATTGAGAAACTGGTTGCCCATCCCCTTGCCAAGATGGGCACCTTCGACCAATCCTGCAACGTCTACAACGTTGACAGGCAGCATTCTTGTGCCATTCATGCATATTGAGTTCCTCGGATTGCACCTCACTCCGAGCTCCTTTTCAACACAATCCTTCGTGGCATAAGTAATGCCAAAATTCGGCTTTATCGTTGTGAATGGATAGTCTGCTATTTCAGCCTCTACCATTGTCATAGCTGAGAAAAGCGTGCTTTTGCCTTTGTTTGGCGCCCCCACTATGCCGATGAGCATTCAAATCACTACTTTCATATCATTTATCATACGTATAATTTCATATGCATTTGCTTATGTGTATAATTGAAAAAGCTCATTTGAAAAGCCTTATCTTTACAACCCTCTTGCCCTCAAGCTCCCTGAAGAAGTAATAGATTATTATAAGGCAGAGTATTAATACGATTCCTATGAGCAGCGCCTCTTTGGGCATTCCTATCATAAAAGCCATGAGCAGTATTATGGAGAAAACTACGCTATATGGATAAAGAGGAGTTCTAAATTCCGCCTTTGCGCCATTTCTCCTAAAATGCATGATTGCAAAAGCCGACATCAAATAAGAGAAGATGAGCCCAAAATTGCTTATCGCTGCGATTACGAATATGTCTCCAGAGAAAAGCATCACTATGCCTATAATCGATGAGAATAGCACGCCGTTTATTGCGACATCACTCTGCTTATTGTACTTCCTGAATATCTTCGGCAGAAGCCCGTCTGCGCTTATCTGGTAGAGCATTCTTGAAGAGCTCAATATCATTGCAAGCGCTGCCGATGTTGTCGCTATGAGCGCTCCGAGGTCTATGAGCACAGAAAGCCAGCTTGGTGCATTGCTGTGATGCAACGCGAATGCAAGAGGATCCGCTGCTATCTTGTATGAACTGGCGGGCGCAAGTAGCAATAGTGCAAATATCACAAGTATATATAAGATCATGCTTATTACAACAGAAAGCAATATGGCCTTCGCAGCGCCGCGCGCCCCATTTTTTACACGGTCAGAGAAAGTAGAAATCGCCTGGAAGCCGGAGTATGCAAAGAACACCGCTACGCTTGCTGCAAATATTGCGCCAATATTGTTTTTAGATGGTTGCACAGAAAAGTTGCTCCACACCGCAGTGCTGTGCATAAAAGCAAAGAAAAGCCCGAACGCTATGAATATGGCAAGAATTGAGATCTTTACAATCACAAGGCCCATGTCTGCATTTGCCGCCTTCTTTATCCCCATTATGTTCACGATTGAAAGCACTGCTATTAGAGCAAGCGCAGATCCATATACAACAATGCTGCTGTGCAAGCCGATAAGGCTTGCCATATAAGAGCCGAAGCCGAGCGAAATCGCCGATATGGCTGTTGCATAACTGAAGTAAAGCAAAATGCCAGTTACAAAGCCAAGTTCAGAGCCGAACGCGTTATAGGCATAGGAATATGATGCGCCCTTTGAATGGGGCATTATCGAGCCAAGCTCTCCAAGCTCAAGTGCAACTATCAACGCCACTATTCCAACAAGCACAAAAGAGATCAATGCGCCAGAGCCAGCAAGAGCTATTGCTGTACCGCTGAGCACGAATATGCCGGCACCGATTATCGCACCCAAGCCGACAGAAGTGGCAGCTGCGATGCTTATCCTTTTCTCCATCAAACCACTCAAGAAGCGCGAGATTCTTGGGCTTGAAAGCGCCTCGATTGCTTATAGATGAGATTACATGTATTTATATTTTTAGATTCGTTTATTTAGCATATGCAGGGGTAGCAAAGCCTGGTCAACTGCGCGAGGTTCAGGGCCTCGTCCCGTAGAGGGTTCGTGAGTTCAAATCTCACCCCCTGCACTTTCCCCCATTGTGAGCCTGTAGGCAACAACTGCAAGTGGCGCCTTTTCGACAAGGCTTTCAGAAGCGCGAATTATTTTCACCCTTCTAGTGTAGTTGCCGAGTTCCGCAGGCACTTTCTTTCTTACATAATCTATGAAGCGCTCATTTCCTTTTGTTATGCCTCCGCCGATCAGTATTGCTTCTGGATCCAACATATTGATGATGTTTGCAATCCCTATGGAAAGGTAGTTTGCCACCCTGTCAACAATTTTCTTGGCGAATTCGTCTCCTGCAAACCAAGCTTCAAAAATCTCCTTGCCGCTCATCACCCTGCCGTACTCTGCTGCCATCTTCTCAATGGCGCTGCCAGAAGCCAACGCCTCAAGGCACCCATATCTCCCGCAGCCGCACTTGGGCTTATCACCTATTACCATATGACCAAATTCCCCGGCCCATCC
The DNA here is from genome assembly GCA_049966495.1 of Candidatus Micrarchaeia archaeon. Taxonomy (GTDB): domain Archaea; phylum Micrarchaeota; class Micrarchaeia; order Micrarchaeales; family Micrarchaeaceae; genus JAKAWW01. The sequence continues at coordinate 532 of JBMFUN010000052.1, read as the reverse complement.
TTTGTGCCCAGTATAGAGCTTGCCGTCAATAAATATCGCACCGCCAATCCCAGTGCCTATGGTAAGATAAACAAAATTGTCGTAAGCCTTGCCGTATCCGTAGAGCTTTTCGGCTATTGCTTGGGCATTTGCATCATTTTCCACAAACGCCTTAGAATCAAACCTTTCCATGAGAGCCGAAAGCAAATTATAGCCTTTCCATCCTGGCAGATTTGGAGTGTATGCAACTATGCCGCGCTTGCTTATTGCGCCTGGAAATGTCATGCTTATATAATCTGGGCTGTATTTTCTGGGAAGCCTTCTGCGCAGCTCTTTGAGCTGGCCGAACAGCACTTCCTTGTCATTGCTGTCGTTCTTCGTTTTTTCAATAATCTTTGAGAATACATTCCCAGAAAGGTCGCCAACAAGCACAATTGTTTTGCTTGCGCCGATTTCGAATCCAAGGACTATTTTGCTTTCCACAAAAATAAAAAACAGCACATTTATTTATTAGTTTCATCTTTAGGTTGCATATAAAAAGCGCCGGGATTGG
>JBMFUN010000051.1:0-4686 GCA_049966495.1 Candidatus Micrarchaeia archaeon | reverse complement strand
TTGAAATACAATTTGAAAATTTTCAACAAAAAGAAAAGCTTATATATCACCTGAAGAAAATAGTTTATACCGGTACACGTCATTATGGGGGTGCTAATAAAACAAAGTGTACTGTTTGAGGAATAACATGACCATTACAACTGATAAAAATACCGTGCCTAAGCTCCTACGTGGCGGGATAGACAGCGATAAGGAGTTTGTAAAGGCCGTCCTAGAAGACCTTAATGCCAGCAACGAAGCTTCTGGCATAGTAACCAAAGCCGCAGTGCTTGCAAGCAAAATCATAAAATTCAACAATTACAGCGAAACCGAAATAAAGGGCATAAAGGCTTCAGGGCTTGAAGTGCCTTACAATTTTGCCTCTGCCGCAACCGCTATCTTAAAGCAGGCAGATTCAAACCAGAAGAGCGTATTCTATACCAAGCTTGAAGAAGAGCTTGGCGCGCAGCTTGAAAATGATGAATTGGCTAAGCTTGAAAGCATAGGTGCGCTAGATAGCATAAAGAAGCATGCTGTAGAATATGCTGCCTATGTAGCAACACAATCCAGCAATGACAGCTCTACTGTGAAAGACCTGTCTGTAATTAGGTATTTTTCCAACCAATCGCAGATACCTAAATTCTATCCTGTCCCGGGAGGACAGTCCGAATCATATTTCAATTCGCTTGTGGCTTCAGCCCATAGTGACATCGACCTACCAATCTTAGTCTACGGCCCGACAGGCATTGCGAAAACATTGGCTGTACATTATCTTGCTTCAGTATGGAACTCCAGGAAACTACCAGTGCCGCATGCCCCGATCATCCCGCTGGTAACAGTGCAGTGCACCGCAGATTCCGATACATATTCGCTCATAGGGCATGAGATCCTAGAAAACGGCGCTGTCAAATTCCAGAAAGGGCCGCTGCCTATGGCGATCGAAGCTGCAAACAAAAACGGTTTTGCGATACTTCTGATCGATGAAATATCGGCTCTTAACCCTGAAACGCAGAAACTACTTAACCCCCTGCTTGAGAGGAGGGAGGTAATCTCCGGGGAAAAGGTATGGGCCCTTAATCCGGAAGCAAAGCTGATGATAGTGGCAACAACAAACATTGCCGGTGAGAGGGGGTATGGCGGCATAAGCAGCATCAACGAAGACCTGTGGAGGAGATTTCTAGCAAAGAAAAAAGTCAATTTTCCTACCGAGAAAGAAGAGAGGGAGATATTAAAGCACTTTACAAAAGATAGCACCTTGATTGAAGCACTCATTAAATTGGCAGAGCATACAAGAAGCTCACACAGCAACATAAATCCACTGTCTACCGCAACCCTTGTCAACGCAATAGAACTTATACATGCGTATCAGGGAATATTTCCAGACAGGCAGAGGACATTTAATGCTGCAATTACCGAAGGAATAGTGAATGGTTATACAGAACCTGAGGAAAGGAAGGCGATAGTGGAAAAGATAAAGGATATATTGCCAGGGTACAACAATAAAGGGCTTGAAGGGTTAAATGGCGTAAAAGAAGCACTGGATAGCATAAAGAAGCATCTTATAGAATATGCTGCTGGGCATAAGGCTTTGGAAAATTCAAATGGCAGCTCTTTTGATGATTTGACTGTAATAGAAGACTTTTCCAAAGATCCCAAATTGCAGGTGCCAGAATATATCATTGTAGCTGGAAAGCAGTCAGAATCGTATTTCAACTCTCTTGTGGCAGCAGCACTTTCAGGCAAGCCGATCATGGTGTGGGGCCCGACAGGCATTGCGAAAACATTGGCTGTACGTTATCTTGCAAAGACATTGGGTGCTCCTCTCGTAACAGCCCAATGCACCGCAGATTCCGATACATATTCGCTCATAGGGCATGAGATCCTAGAAAACGGCGCTGTCAAATTCCAGAAAGGGCCGCTGCCTATGGCGATCGAAGCTGCAAACAAAAACGGTTTTGCGATACTTCTGATCGATGAAATATCGGCTCTTAACCCTGAAACGCAGAAACTACTTAACCCCCTGCTTGAGAGGAGGGAGGTAATCTCCGGGGAAAAGGTATGGGCCCTTAATCCGGAAGCAAAGCTGATGATAGTGGCAACAACAAACATTGCCGGTGAGAGGGGGTATGGCGGCATAAGCAGCATCAACGAAGACCTGTGGAGGAGATTCATAATAAAGACAGCATTAAGCTACCCAGATGAAGAAGAAGAGAAAAAAATACTCGAGCAGCTTTCCAACAGCGATGATAAGGATAAAGAGCTTATAAATAACCTGATAAAGATAGCAAAAGAGACGAGGAAACCTGACAGTGGGATCATGCCTCTGTCTACAGCAACCCTTGCCAACGCAATAAAGGTTATACATGCATACATGGATGTATTTGAGGGCCAGTCAATGGCATTTATGGAAGCCATCAACAACACTATCATAAATGGATACATAGATTCCGAAGATGAAAACAAGATAAAGGAGATAATAAAAAGGGTATTCGGCGGCAACAGCAATTACTCAAAGAGCATAGCTACGACTGAAGCAGACTTTGCCGACTCTGCCGACTCTGCCCAATTAACAAAGGTGTTTAAGTGATAAAGACTGCTTCAAAAATAATAGATTATAAAGCACTGGAGAATGAAGCAAAACTGATAGGCAACTTTGCTGATTGCAATATAGAGCTTTCAATGCCCAGCACCGCCAAAATCGGCGGCAGGGTGGCCTTGAGCTTTAAAAAAAGCCCTGACGAGTATAGCATATACGTAGCTCCTGATTCTGATCTTATAGAAAAGTCAGGAGAAAACAGCAATAAAACTGCGCGCGCCTTGCTTCAGCATGAAGGTGCCCATATCTGGCTTACAAATTTTGACGCTACAGAGGAGATCGTCAACAATCTTTCGAAAAAATATGGCATGCCGCCAGAGTTTGTGAAAAACGTAGAGAATATAGTTGAAGACTGCAGGATAGAAAGCATCTGGAGTGAGGTATTCCCAGGCAGCATAAGGAACTTTTCAGAGCTATACAAGGTAACTTTAGATGAGATTGAAGGGAGACTTGCTACCAAGTTTAGTTTTGCAGAAATATTGCTTCTTGCGCGTTTTGGCGTCTCTGGGGAGATTACTACATGGCTAGAAAGCAAGATCCCAGAGCAGGCAAGACCATACTATGAAAGGTTTGTGCAGGAGCTTGAGAAAGTAAAAATCACAGACTGGAGGGGCACACAGATTGTGACGGACAGTATTCTAAATATTTTCAAAGAAATCTATGCGAATAACCCGCAACAAGAACAAGGGGCCGGTGATTTGGGCGAAGGGAGCATAGGTAGCGCAGGAGATACTACTGAGAGCGAGCAGAGCCAGGACAAAGGGAAAAGCAGCGATAAAGGTACTTCCAAGCAAGGCAGTAATGGGCATGATGCAGGAAGCCAAGGGAAAAGTAGCGATGAAAGTATTTCGAAACAGGCCGAAGAGGCAAGCAGATTGCTTCTAAAATTAATGCCTCTTCTGGGTGACATTGGTAGTACAGGCGAAGGAGATTTAAACGTCAGAAGCGAGGTAAATAGCGTTTCGAATGCCCCAAAGGAGAAAACGCTTGCCGAAAGCAGAGAGTCTATATTGAAGCTTTTGGAGAACTTACCACCATCTAAATATTCTGTTGCTGATAAGCTTGATTGTACTATAAATGATTCTCCCTCTAACAGGGGTTTCGAAGAGAAAAGCCATGGCTTCAATGCTGAAAGTATTGTGAATACGTATGACGGTCCGCGTATACATTACAAAGAAGTGATAAAGCCAAACCCCTATATAAAAAAGATGCTTGAAGAGATCGAACTAGAAAACAAGCCCAGAAACTGGCAGAAGAACAGCACAAGCGGTAGCAGATTAGATATACACAAGCTTGTACGCTATGAGATAACAAAAGACCCTGTTGATATTTCCAACCCTTACCTTAAGCGCATCAAGAACGCAGGCGCAGAGATATGGGTGCTTCTAGACATATCCGGCTCAATGCAAGGAGACCGGATCAATACGGCAAAGAAGATACTTGGTAGCATACATGACAGCCTGATTGGTTCAAGTTATGTGCATCTAAAGATGTTTGGATTTTATAGTGATAATGCACAAAACCATATTTTCGAGATGGACAGGAATCTGCTTATGGAGTTAGACGCAAATGGAGGGACACCCACAGATATAGCTGTCTACTACATTGCTGAGCTTATGAAGAAGGCAGGCCCTACGGGCTTTGACAAAACGCTTTTCATCATTACTGACGGCTATCCTAATGATAGAGCTAGCACTAAAGATGCACTTATGCACCTCAAAAGCTTGATAAAAAACCTACACATATACACAATCTTTATCTCACCCGAGGATAAAGAAGCGGTGAACATATTTTCGCCAAGCGATTGGTACTTCAATATAAGCTCAGTTGATAGAATGAAGGAAGTATTGGAAAGAGGCATAAGGGGCATCGTTGATGATATAAAAAAGCAACTTAGGAGATAGGTTGTGATGGCCATAAAAACAAAACAGATAAGCGCGGAAGGAGCAGGCTGAGAGCAACCGTGAAGAGCAAAAACGTGGAAAGGCAAAAACATTGCAGTGAGGTAGATGCAAATGCAGGAGGAAACTGATGGAAAGACTGCCGTTATGTGGGCTGTGTTGAATGGGCATTTTGATATTTTAGGGTTTCTAATAAGAAACGATACGCTA
>JBMFUN010000050.1:0-4788 GCA_049966495.1 Candidatus Micrarchaeia archaeon | reverse complement strand
AGAGATATGGTAACTATGCAGAAGATGGGAATGAGATTCAAGGCATATGTGGCGATAAGCATCGCAGTGCTAGAGCTCTCATTCCTACCCATATTCTCCGGAATGCAGGGCTCGCTCAACATATGGGAGTTCCTGCTATTCATATTCTCCATTGCTACGATTGTCTCTTTCGCACTTGTTGCACTAAGGCACAAACTCAACGATCTAAAGCACATAATCAGCAACAGAAAAGCTATGCTCATCGTGCTTACTGCAGGCCTCTTCAACTACGCCTTGCCGCAGCTCTTCCTTGTCATTGGGATCAGAGGTACAAATCCGATAGTTGGAAGCCTTGTGGTGAAGCTCTGGCCCCTTTTCCTTGCACTCATGCTTCCCTTTGTGCTAAAGACAAGGCTCAGGGCAGGGCAGGTGGCTGCACTCTTTATCGGCTTGCTTGCTGTATACGTGCTTCTTGCGCATGGAACAATGTTTATAAGCATGAGTGAGCTGCCATATATACTTGTGCTTATAGGCTACTGCCTCTCCACTGCATTCTCCAATTTAATAATAAAGGGCCACAACTATGACATATTCAGCCAGGTGTTCCTTTTTAATCTCTTCTCTATGTTCTTCGCGCTTGGCATGATTGCTGCCTTGCAAATCCCTCTCGCTCAGAGCATAAGCATCAAGGAGCTTATAGCCTTCCTCTTCCTCGGCGCAGTCTCATACAGCTCTGGCGCACTTCTCTATTTCTACACGCTGAAGACGCTGAACCCTCTCATTGCCACTAATGCGACATATGTGACACCACTTCTCACAGCGCTCTTTTCGTATATAATACTTGGCACACCGTTCTATGCCTATTATGGGGCTGCATTTGCGCTGCTTGTGGTCGCACTTGCAATGCAGCATAGGTACAGCTCGAAGGCTCCGGAATACTTGAAAAAATCAAATACAAGGATCCGGCTTTTTGATATAACTGGGGCATTCCTTAACACAAAAAATGCCGAGCTACAGCAGCGCATCTGGGGGGGTGGCAGGGCCATTGCCACAAAGCTCGACAAAAGCCTGCTAAGCGATGAATTCCTTGAAGAAGAGCTTAAGCTAGCGATTGCATACAGGTGCATGCTCTTCAAAGTAAGCAAAGAGTTCATGAGCGAAGAGGAGCTGGAGTTTGTCAACGAAATGCTGGACAGAAAAGAGCACGAAGAAGTACTTGTATGGATAGGCAATCCAAAGGATTTGGAGAACCTTTTTGATCATGTCTCAAGCATGATCAAGCCTTATTAGCTTATTGCAAGCTTCACGTCGGAAATGTCGACAGTTTTTCGTTTTGCGTGCTTTGAAAGCTTGACTGCTTTCTGCGCGACGCCGAATGCAACCCTGTCTATGTAATTCTGCAATGCTTCTACCGCTTCTGAGGAAGACCTCGAAGCACCAGCCTCCTTGAGGATTTTCTTTACTGTGCATTCTGAAATGTACAAACACTCACCCCTTAGCAAGTAGAATGGATAGAAAAAGATTAAAAAATGTGCACAAAAACAGCACATTAATGGAATTCTATGTTGTTTTCCCTAAATATCATCTCAGCAATCTCCTTGCCGAGTATGCGCTTTACCCTTTCTGGATCTGCCTTTATGTCTGCAACACTTCTTATGCCGTTTTCGTATAAAAGCCTCGCCCTCACCCTACCTATCTGCGACAGCCTAACAAGATCCATCAGCTCCTCCTTTATTCCATACCTGAGCCTCACACGCATATCTATCAGGTCGTTTGTCCTCATGCGCAGTATCTTTGCCATCTCTATTGCCGAATAGATGAGCCAGTCTGCGTTTGTAATCTTGCTGAAGAGCGCACCCGGAGTTGTAGAATATCTCTTTACAATATCTTGCTCCTTTACCTCTTCTATCCAGTCCCTAAGCATCAAAGCAGTGCTGAACGCCCCGACAGGGTCGATGCTCTCAAGCTCATGTACTTTCATGAAGCGCTTATGCTCATGCATATACAGGGCATATTCTTCCTCTGCTTCTCTTGTAACCTTGACATACGGGCGCATCTCAAGCGTGTTGGCGATCATGAACAGCATGCCGATGTTGTCAAGCTCCTCTTCAAGCATGTCTATCATGAGCTTAGCTGAGAATGGGTCTATATAGAGCTCGCTTATGCGCTTCCCCAGCTTTGTTGCCGTATAAGAGCCTCCACTGCTAGTTATGAATTCCCAATCCTCGAGCTCGCCTATCACCTCTTCCACCATACTCTCTATGTGGAGCTTGTTTCCGAACATAAAGCTGTAGAAAGTCTTCTGCAAAAAAGCGGCCATGCTTTTCTTTGTTGTCAAGAAGCCCTCTGCTATGAAAGAAAGAATATGCGATCTTAGCACTGGTGTAATGCCAAGGGCGGATTCTATAGGCTCTGGCTTTGCCAGTATGTACTGCCTTGTTAGCTCTTCCATTCGCTCCCTTGTGCCTGCGAGGAGCAGCGCCCTTCCTTCCTTGTCATATTTGGGCCTTCCAGCTCTTCCGAACAGCTGCATCACCTCGTTTACGCTAAGCCTCTCGCTCAGCCCGTTTTCGTAGCGCGTAATGTCCCTTACTACAACAGTGTGCGCCGGGATGTTAACGCCAAGCGAAAGCGTAGGCGTGGCGCAGATGACTTTTATCAGATTGTCCTTGAATGCATGCTCTACAACGGAGCGCTGCTGGTTGAGCAAGCCCGCGTGATGGAAGGCCACTCCGCTTTTGACCAGCGCCGAGAGCTTCTCACATTGCTCTGTCGGCCTGCTCAATGCGTTGAGAATTTTCTTGCCTGCCTCTTCTAGAGAGCTTTTCTCTGTTGCACTAAGAATCGGCTCAGCATATTTTGCAAGCCTGGCAGCACCTGCCTCTGCATTCTTTTTTGTAGAGTAAAAGATCAGTGCTTGCTTGCCTTTTTTAAGCGTGTCTTGCACCGCCCTTATCTCTGGCACTTCGCTTTCGCCATTTAGCTTCTCAGCCACAAAGGCGCCAGAATCTTCAACATAGTAGACATTGCTATTGTATAGGACCCCTTTGAGCAGAGGCACAGGTCTATAGTCGCTCGTAACAAGCTTCGCCCTAAGCCATTGGGCAAGCTCATCTGGATTCCCAATCGTTGCACTGAGTGCGATTATCTGCGCCCTTGTGGTTTCATGAAGCTTGGTGATGAGAAGCTCCAGCGTGGGCCCCCTAGACGTATCGCCGAGCATGTGCACTTCGTCGAATATTATGCAGCCTATGCTACTAAGCCAATGTATTCCGTGCCTTATCAGGCTGTCGAACTTCTCCGTTGAAAAGAATATCACTTCATATTCAGCAAGCCATGGATCGTTGGAATCAAGGTCGCCGATCGAAAGCGCTGCTTTTATGTAAGGGTAGCTTTCTCTGAACTCCTCATACTTCTCTGTCGCAAGGGCGCGCATAGGGGCTATGTAAACTGCTTTCATCCCAGTCCTCAATATGGTATTTACAGCAGCGATCTCTGCTATAAGTGTCTTGCCACTTGCTGTTGGGCTTGCCACAAGCATATTATGCCCTGAAAGAAGTCCATTATCTATTGCGCTCTCTTGTGGAGGTGTAAGGGTTTTTATGCCTCTCGAATGTAGAGAATCTATAATCTCGTTTGGAATCCTGCCCCTAAGCTCCTCTACTTCCATGATTTATATTATGCAGAGGATTTATAATAAGCTGACTCTCTTTGCACACTACTTATAATTTTTAGACAGCCTGCTTTCGATATTGCGCTTCTTGAAGATCAACAGATCCCTATCTGGGTCTATCTTGCCCTTCTTCTCCATATAAGGCAAAGCGCTCTCGCTCCGCCTTGACTCATTCTCCGGGATGCTGCTTATTGACTCGCTTCTTACCACCCAAGCATCAGCGACCTTGTGCTCTATTTCTATTCTTTTTGGAATATCTGCAAAAAGATGCTTGTGCATTAAGCCATTAGCCATGCCAGGAGTGCCCGCAAAGATTCTTCCCAACTTCTCCACACTTATGTACTTAGACTCTTCTAATGTTTTTGATTCGGTTAGGTACTTTGACCCTTCTTCTGATTTGTTTGATTCACTTAATGTGCTGCTAGGGGTTGTTGAAGTATATATCTTTGCATGCTCGACGCTTGCCTCATGTGCGCTCTGCCTCATCAAGCTCTTATAAAGCGCATTGCTTTCGGTTTTCTTGATCATCTCTGCAAAAACCATACTATTGCCTTCAATCTCTTCGGCAATCTGGCTTATCATACCTACATTCCGCTCCTTTCCCATGCTGTTGTAAAGCATTGCGATGTCGCCTTTCATGCTCACTTGGTTGCTCAATATGTTGAATGCAGAAAGCGCCTGAATATGCCTTGCAAAGCGTATGCCCCTCTTATCGTTGCTTTTAAGTGATATAACAAGCCTTGATCCTAGCAATCCTTTATGCACAGCAACTTGACTTATGTTATCATAGAAGAGAGAATTGTAGCTCAGCACTGGGCCTCTCTTGTGTGCCATAAGAAGCCTCTTGTTTGTTATGATAAGCCATGAAGAAAATGGCATTGCGCGAAATCCGCGCTTTGCCCTGTAGGCGACACGCTCGCCAGGCAGCAGTTCTATGCTTAGATAATCGAATTCCTCTTCCCTATCCTTCCTATTGGACATCAGATCCTCTGACCCCCACAAAAAGCGGTCAACTTATTACGCCAGAAAAATATTTAAGCTTTTCCTTTCAAAGGCGTTTTAGGATGTTGAATTTTATATTTACCATTTGAACACCTTTTTGATATTTCCCAATTATTTCACCACCACATTCTTTT
>JBMFUN010000049.1:0-4959 GCA_049966495.1 Candidatus Micrarchaeia archaeon | reverse complement strand
TTTTATTGCTAATGCTTTTATATTTTGATTTCTATATAGATGCGCTAAAGGATTGTATTGCGATAAATATAAAAGCGAGTGCTTTGCATGCCAAAGAATATAGAATCGATAAGAGAGAAGCTCCTCAAAAGCACGAAAGAGGAGATAAGCAGAAGCTATTCTAACGAGGAATATGCACTTATGCAGGCGATAAATGCCTATAATGAGCTCAGCAGGTCATACAATCTTGCATACGAGAGGCTGAGCGAATGGTACGGGCTTTATTACCCAGAGGTAAAGATAAGCAGTGCAAAGCTCCTTGCAGACATAATAAAGGTGATGAACGACCGTGCAACGATAGACAAGGAAGGCCTGAATAGGCTTCTCAACGATGAGCAAAAAGCCCTTGCGATGTATGAAAAAGCAATCTCAAGCATGGGCAGGAAGATGTCTGAGAGGGAGCGCAAGGCTTTGCTAAGCTTTGCAGATGCAAGCAACTACATGTTCGAAACGCTAAACAGGCTTGGGGAATACATTAAGAGCGCATCCAATGAGCTCATGCCAAATACCACATACCTTACAGACGAGAAGATCGCCGCAGAGCTTCTAAGCAAGGCGGGCTCGCTCGAAAGGCTAGCGACAATGCCAGCTAGCACGCTTCAGCTCCTCGGAGCTGAAAAGGCTTTGTTTAAGCACATAAAGTTTGGGAGCAAGCCCCCGAAATATGGGCTAATATTCAAGCTGCCTGCAATATCGAGCGCAAAAAAATCTGCAAGAGGCAAGATAGCAAGGCTTTATGCCACGAAGCTTGCGATAGCACTAAAGGCAGATTTCTTCTCTAAGAGGTTCATAGCGGACAAGCTCAAGGGCGACATAGAAAAGGGTATAGAGAGGATAAACAGCAAGCCAGAGAAACCAAAACCAGAAGTCACACAGAAGCGCATGCAGAAAAGGGACAAAAGAAACTAATATAAATATAAACATTACTGATACAATAATAAGGATACAGGCAGTTTGCTTTGCAATTTGCCGGCTTTTGAAGGAGATCATATGTCAAATGTATACGATGTAAAGGCTTCAGAACTTATAAAGGCTGCTGCTGAGAAGCTTAAGCCCTTGGCAAAAAAGCCGAAATATGTCGACATTGTGAAAAGTGGTGCTGGAAGGGAAAGGCCTCCGCAGGACCCAGATTTCTGGTATATAAGGATGGCTTCTATATTGAGGCAGGTTTATGTGAATGGCCCTGTTGGTGTTGAAAGGCTCAGGACAAGATACAGCAAGAGGCAAGAGCATGTTGTGCACAAGAAGCACCACATCAAGGCCGGCGGAAGCATTATAAGGGATGCCCTTATCGAGCTTGAAAGGCTTAAGCTCGTAAAGAGGGCAAAAGGGGGCCGCGTTATAACGCCAGAAGGGCAGTCCTTCTTGGACAAAATAAGCAAGGAACTCATAAACAGTGGTGAAAATGGCCCAACCAAATGAAGACGAGGAAGAGAGGTACCAGAAGGAGCTCAGGAAGAGGATAAACGAGAGCATAAAGCGGGCACAGATAGAGGAGCAGACAAGGGCCCTGATGAGGCAGCTGCTCGAGCCAGAAGCATATGAGAGGCTTATGATTATAAAAACTTCAAACGAGGAGCTCTACGCGCAGCTTGTCAATCTGATAATCTCGCTTGTTCAGAGCAACAAGATTCTGGGAAAGATAAGCGATTCACAATTCAAGGCTCTGCTTGAAAAGCTCACGGCTAGGAGGGAGCCCACGATAGAGTTCAAGCACAAGTGATATTATGAGCAAGAAATCTAGGAGCAAAAAACTCATGCTGGGAAAGAAGCTTAAGCAATCTAGGAGAATACCGCTGCTTGCTGTACTGAGGACGCACAGGAAGCTAGAGTACAACAGGTACCAGAGGAACTGGAGGCAGCAGAAGCTAAAGCTTAAGGTAGAATAAGTGTTTGCATGGTCAACAAGATAGTCACGATAAACATAAGGAAATACCTTGTCAAGCAGCCGCGCACAAAGCGCATAAGAAAGGCAGTAAGCTACGTGAGGGTGCAAGCTGCGAGGCATGCAAAGATGAGCATAGAGAATGTCAAGCTCTCCGAGGAGCTGAATGAATACATATTCAAGCACGCTGCAAGAGAAATGACCCCATTAAAGCTCAGCATTGCAATAGAGGCGAACAAAGCAATAGTATCACCATTTAAAGAGCAACAGACGCAGGCATCGCAGACTGCTGAGAAAAAAGCAAAAGGAAAAGAAAAGGAAAAGGGCGGAAAGGAAAGCGGCAAGCCCACCAAGGCGTGAAGCGAGATGGAGGCTGCTACCTTTAGGCTGAACGGCAGTGAGTTTGTAGGCGCTTTTGCCACAGCAACAGATTCATATGTGTTTGTCGGTGCAAGCATAAGCAGGAAAAGCATAAGGGTTCTAGAGGAAGTGCTCCAGGTAAAGCATATTCCAATTATGATATCTGATTCTGACCTTGTTGGCATGCTTGCAAGGGCGAATTCTAACGGCATACTTATCTCGAACTTGGCGTACGATTCAGAAATAGAAGCAATAAAGGGAATGGGCCTAGGTATAAACGTGGAAGTGCTTGAAAGCGATCTCAATGCAGTCGGCAACAATATTATTGCAAATGACAAGTTTGCCATTGTCAACCCTGATTATGACCAGAAAGCGGTGCAACAGATAGAAGATGCATTAGGAGTGGAAGCAATAAAGGGCGAAATAGCGAAGATGAAGACAATAGGAGCAAACAACATACTGACAAACAAGGGCTTTGTGATAAACAACAGGAGCGAAGACAGCGAGAAGGAGAAATACGACAAGATATTGGGCTTCAACTCTGTGCGCACAACAGCGAACAGGGGCTCAATTGCAATAGGCCTTTCAGTCATTGCAAATTCTAAGGCGATAATCGTGGGCTCAGAAACTACTGGTTATGAGCTTGACAGGATGCTTTCAGCACTAGAATGATGCTCTTCTATAGAGCAAGGAGCAAGGGAAAATTTTTTATAGAGTGCCTGCAAAGATATATCAGCCCGTTGTAGCTCAATGGCAGAGCGGCCGGCTGTAGTTTGCCAATGGCATATGCCAGATACCGGCAGGTTGGGTGTTCGACTCACCCCAACGGGAATTAGGTGATATTGTGCTTAGGAGCCATTACATAAGCGAGCTAAATGAAAGCATGGATGGAAAGGTTGTAACTATTGCTGGGTGGGTTCATGAAGTGCGTGAGACTGCAAAGATAACATTCATGCTTGTAAGGGATATGAGCGGAATTGTACAGGTGATAGGAAAGAAGGGCTTAGTGGCAGATGATCTCATAAAAAGCATGTCCCTACCAAAAGAGAGCGTGGTTAGGGTAAAGGGCGTAGTTAGAAGAAGCTCAGAGGCTAGAAAGGGTTTTGAGATTATCCCTGAGGAGATAGAAAACCTCAATCCACTGAGCACAAAGATACCATTTGAAGTTACTGGCAAGGTGCCTGTTGAATTAGACGTGAGGCTTGACTATAGGTACATAGACTTAAGAAGGATTCCTACAAGATCCATATTTAAGATAGAATCAACAATACTAAACACATTTACAAGCATATACAGGAAAAAAGGCTTTGTGCAGATAAGAACGCCGAGCATAATCGCAGAGGCGAGCGAGGGCGGCGCTGAGCTTTTCCCTGTGAAATATTTCGAGAAAGAGGCGTATATGGCACAGTCACCGCAGCTTTACAAGCAGCTTGCTGTCATAGGCGGCCTTGACAAAGTGTATATGGTTGTGCCTGTATTCAGGGCGGAAAAATCCAACACCACTTACCACCTCACAGAATCAACCCAGATGGATATAGAGATGGGATTTGCAGACGACAACGATGCAATAAAGGAGCTTGCCTATGCAGTGACAAGTATAATAAAAGCGGTTAAAAAGGATAACAAAGAGGAGCTTGAAGCGCTTGGCATCGAGCTTGAAGTGCCCAAGGTGAAAATTGCAACTTACACAGAAGTGATAGAAAAGCTTAATGAGCACGGCTATGCAATAAAATTCGGCGAGGATATATCTAGGGAGCATGAAGCTGGCATACAGGAGGTTTTCGGCGATGCCGTGATAGTTAGGGAATTCCCTACAAGCCTGAGGGCATTCTATTCTATGCCCAAAGAAGACAACCCAGAGCTCTCAAAAAGCTACGATTTCATATATAAAGGCTTGGAGATCTCAAGCGGAGCACAGCGTATCCACAAGCCAGACCTGCTCATAGAGGCGCTAAAGAAAAGAAACCTAGACCCAAAGGGCTTTGAATTCTATATAAATGCGTTCAGGTGCGGCGCACCGCCACATGCAGGATGGAGCATTGGAATGGAAAGACTAGCGATGCGCATAACCAACTCGAACAATATAAGGGAATGCTCATTGTTTCCAAGAGACAGAAAAAGGATAACACCATGATTTTATGGAGTGCGTATTTTGCAAGATAGCCAACAACGAAGCCAAATCGTTCAAGATATACGAGGACAAAGAATATATAGCGATACTTGACATATACCCAAACATAAAAGGCCAGACGCTTGTAATGCCAAAAAAGCACATAAGCAGTTACGCCTTTGACGCAAGCGACAGAGAACTATGCAAACTTATGAAAGTTTCAAAAATTGTGGCAAAGATGCTCGAGAAAGGCTTGGGCGTTAAGCGCGTCCATATGGTGCTTGAAGGGACAGCAATAAACCATCTTCATGCAAAGCTCTACCCCGCGATAGGGATGAAAAGCAAGAATGACATGTATTGGATAAAGGAAGAGGTTTATTTTAAAAGATACGAAGGGTATATAACCACAAAGATTGGGCCTAGGGCGAAAGATGAAAAATTAGAAAAGTTAAAGAATATGATTGTGGAAAAGAATAAGCAATAAGTAATGCCTCGGTGGTGTAGTGGTCTAGCATGCGAGCCTGTCACGCTTGCGACTTGGGTTCGAATCCCGACCGAGGCGCTT
>JBMFUN010000048.1:0-5234 GCA_049966495.1 Candidatus Micrarchaeia archaeon | reverse complement strand
GTTAAGGTTGTCGATGTGCTTGTGGATGTTGTCGTGCTGTAGAAGTTTGCCGTTTCATTTATTGGATTATTCAGCGTTATTGTGGCAGTAGAAGATGTTCCAGCATAGCATCCGCTGCCTGTGCAAATCCAGTTCTTGAAGAGCCAATTCGCATTTGGAGTGGCTACTATGTTCAAGACTGTTGATGAATTATACCAGTTCGTACCAGGAGTGACGCTGCCCGCGCTGCTCGGGTTTGCAAGCTCTATGAAGTAATACTGTATGTTGTAGTTCACATTTATTGTGGTATTCCCGGTTACAGTAATCGTGCCGTTTGGGCTCGTATATGAAACGCCATTTATAGTTACGTTCTTGAACACCTCTCTTTCTGATGAACTTATCATAATGATCGGAGTAAAATTATAAGTGTGAACGCTTCCAATCCCCCAACCAAATGTTGTCGTGGAGAGCTGCGAACATGAGTAAGAAACGCCATCTATTTTGGCGATTGTTGCAGACGAAGCAGAACACGAAGGAAAGTTTTTAATGATAAATGATACCACAGCAGGCGGCGAAAATGTTATTGTTACACTTGCAGGTGAAAGCCCAGAAAAGGTGGCGTTCACACGCACCTTGCCTACTTTTGTTCCCCATATGTATGATAAGGCAATGCCTTGAGTATTTGTTGTTGTAAGATTAGGAGAGAGCGAATAGATGGTATTGTTCTCTGTGAAGTTGACAGTAGCACTCTTCAGCGGATAACCGAGAAGTTTCACCGTGGCATATAGAGGATCTTTCGCGTTGTTGGCAGGGTTGGTGGTGTTTTTAGGTATGAGCGATATACTGGAAGTGGTAGAGATAAGTGGTTGTGCATGTGCATTAAAACTTCCTGTGTAAACCTGCCTTGGTGCGTTTGAGCATATGTGATTTATGGTGTAGTTTGGTGCAAGGCCACAGTATGTTGCGTTTAGATATAATGATCCAACTTCAAAAGATCCCAGAGAGGCGTATATTGAGACAGGCACATCGCACAATATTGAGCCGCCTGGCAATACAAAATTCGGGGAGCAGGCTGCATTTGATGTAACATTATTGATCTTTACATATAGCACAGGATTTGCAATAGGATAAGGCTGTGTGTTAGTCAGAAATAGCCCAATCTTCGTGGTGTGAGAGGTTGTATTTGTACCTAATACCATGTCATTGCAATAAGCGCCACTGATAAAAGTGCATGACGAAGGAACGACGACCTTTGGTACAACTACATAAAGATAAAGAAGCACCATTACAATTGCGATAAGCAATATCGCCCAGCCGTATGTGACAAGATACTCCATCGCGCTTTGGCCGTGCTGCTTGGTAGGGTAATTTGCAGATTTTATACTATGCTTTCTAATCCTTTGGCCGCTGCCGCGAATCTGCAACATGTTATCAGTATATTATAACTTAGAAAGTAATAAAAATACTTCCAAAAAGAATCAATTTGTTGGTCTTATTAAAAGCGAGAATATTGATTCTACTAAAAACAAAGATTTTTATATTTTAATGTAATTAAATGTTATTACATTAAGATGATGAGAATGACTGCAAGCACAAGAAGATATACAACAATAACAATACCTAAGCTCATGTATGAAAAACTCTCAAAGATCATAGAAAATACTGGCTTTTCTTCTGTCTCTGACTACGTTACATATATAATAAGGGAAACCATTGCAGAGATCGAAGAGGGAAAGGATAGCGCCAATGCAAAAGAAAAGAGTGAGATAATAAAGAAACTCCACGCACTGGGTTATTTGTGATTTGTATAATAAGCAAGTGGTAACCATGAAGGATAAAAAGAATGATAACACAAGCAGACTTGAAAAAATGGCTGAAAAGCTTTGGAATGAACCCAATGAGGATAATTGGAATACAATGAGCATAATGCTTGAAAAGAGTGGCGCAAGATACTACAAGATTTTCTACCAAACGCTCAACAGGAAAGAGGATCTTACAAAATCCTTTGCAAGGATATACGATTCTAGAATGAGGCCGATTGCAAAATTGCCCATAATAAAGAAGAAGGGCAGGCAGATAGAGGGCGCTACAATATACCTGAAAAACTTGAAGAATGCAAATATTTTTGAGTGATTTTGTGATAGAGCAAAACCTTGACCAGCTTGAGGAGAAAAGCATATACATAATAAGAGAGGCGAAGATGAAATTCAAGAACATAGCAGCACTTTGGAGCATGGGCAAAGACAGCACCACAATGCTTGCAATAGCAAGAAAAGCTTTTATGGGGAAGGTGCCTTTTCCAGTGATACATATAGACAATGGAATAGACTTCCCTGAAACATACAAGTTCAGGGAGGAGCTCGCAAAGAGATGGCACCTTGACCTCATAGTTGCAAAGAGCGAGATAAAGCCAGAGATATCTGGTTTCAGCTGCTGCGGGGCAAACAAGACTATCGCACTCAAGAAGGTCATGAAAGAGAAGGGATTCGATGCGCTTATAGTATCGATTAGAAGAGATGAGCACAGCATAAGGGCGAAGGAGCGCTACATATCTCCAAGAGACAAAAACTTCAAATGGGACTACAAAAACCAGCCAGCTGAGCTCTGGGATGACTATTCCTCAAAGATAGACAACGGCGGGCATGTGCGCATACATCCGCTTCTTGACTGGAACGAGATAGATATTTGGAACTACATAAAAAGAGAGCATATACCAGTAAATCCTCTCTACTTCTCCAGGAACGGCTATAGGTACAGGAGCCTTGGCTGCACGCATTGCACTGTGCCCATAAAATCCAATGCGAAAAACCTTGCTGCAATAATAAAGGAGCTTAAGACGACAAATGTAGAAGAGCGCTCAGGAAGGGAGCAGGACAAGGAAAAAGAATATATAATGCAGAGGCTAAGGGCTCTAGGCTATATGTGATTCTATGCAGATACACAGGATTGCGCTGCTTGGTGACAAAGACCACGGCAAATCTACATTTGTAGGCAATATGCTAATGCTCACAAAAAGCATAAGCGATGCAAGAATAGAAGAAGCTAAGCGCGCTAGCAGAGAGCTAGGAAGAGCCTTCGAGCCTGGATTCTTGCTAGACAGCTTCTCTGAAGAAAGGGAAGATGCGATGACCATCGATACCACAAGGGCGCAGATACAGTACAAAGGAATGGGCTTTGAGCTTATAGATGTGCCTGGGCATGAGGAGCTCGTTTCAAACATGCTTACAGGCGCATCGAACGCAAGCTTGGGTGTGCTCATTGTTTCTGCAAAGAAAGGCGAGGGCATAAGCGAGCAGACCAAAAGGCATATCGTGCTAAGCACAATGCTTGGCATGGACAGGCTTGTTGTAGGTGTAAACAAAATCGATGCCATCAGCTATAGAAAAGAGGTATTTGATGCAATAAAAGATGAACTCTCTTCTTTCATTGAAAACATTGGCAAAATTCTTGGCAAAGTAGAGGTCAGCTTTGTACCAATTTCTGCCTATAACGGCGACAACCTCATAAGGCTTTCAAAAAATACCAAATGGTACAAAGGCAAGCCATTGGTCCAAATTTTAAAAAATTATGCGGAGCAAAAAGATGCTAGTGCAAGAGGCCTGCGCGCTACAGTGCAGGGCGCCTTTGAGGATGGGATTGCTTGCAAGATTGTCTCTGGCGAGATCAAGGTAAATCAGGAGGTAGTCGCATTGCCATCTGGAAGGCATATGAAGATTGAAAAAATCATAAAGGCTGGGCATGATGCGAAAAGCGCCTCGCGCGGCGATTCGCCGATTCTGGTTTTGGGCGATTATACTGGAATAGAAAGAGGTACTATAATATCTGCGGAAAATGACAGGCCTAAAGTGGGAAGCAATGTAAAAGCGCTAATATTCCTGGTCAATATACCCAAGGATCCAAGCATAAGAATAGGCCTGCAGGAGGCAAAATCTGGCATAATAATCGATCAGGAGCTGGACTTGAAGAGCGGCAATCTTGCTAAATGCTCAAAAGCAAAAGCACTTGGAATATATACAGCAAATCTCAAGGTTGACAAAAAAGTGGTCTATGAAGCTTTTAGGGACAATCCAGAACTTGGCCGCTTCTCCATATACGATGGCAGGGAGTTTGCAGGCCTTGGGATAATCTTGAAATGATTGCAAAATTTTATATGCTTGTGATATTCAGATATAATATGAATAGTGATGGTAAAGATGAGAGTATCAAAAAGGGTATTTTTCCTTCTTGTGATAATGTCATTCATAGGCCTTGCTTCAGCCCTTACCGTGCTATACGAATTCCAGGTGCTGGGCAACCTTCCTCCATTCTGCACATTGGGCGGGCATGCAAGCTTCCTTGGCACGCAGATCAACTGCGCGATAGTGCTGGAAAGCTCCTACTCCACAATAAGCGTGGGCTCTTTGCATGTATCGCTTGAAATGCTTGCTGCCATATGGTTCATCATAAACATCTGCCTTGTGTGCGCAATAAGCTTTGGAAGCGCAAAGCATGCGAGAAGGCTCCTTGACGTCCTGTTCGGATGGAGGTTCTTTGGCCTTGTGATAGTGCCTTATCTCATATATTTGGAATTCTTTGTTGTACACTCTATATGCATATACTGCACGGTGATGCACTGCTGCATAATAATAGACTTCATCATTGTCTCTTACTTCCTGTTCTCAAGCAAGACAAAGCAATACCTGAATCTTGAGTAGCTTAGCTTTGGAGCATGCTGCTATTTCTTCTTTTCAAGCAGTGCATCAAGCCTCTCCTTTATCTCGGCAAGCTTGTCGGCATATGCCTCTATGAACTTTGGGTTGCGCCTCTGCATCTCTTCAAAATAGCCTATCCATGAATCTATCCTTGCTATTATGTCAAATGTGGAAAGCGGAGCCCCGAAGCCCCTCGGCCAGAATTCGCCACCTTTATATTTTTCAACAAGCTCATACCTCTCGTTCTGCTTCCTTATAAGCCCCTCACTCTCCAGCTCGTCAAGCAAGGGGTAGAGCGACCCTGGCGATGGCCTCCATTCATAAAGGCTTTCTATCGCATCCATGAGCTCTGCGCCGCTTTTTGGCGATTCGCCCAATAGACTGAGCACTATGGGCCTTAGCGCCCCGCGCCTTCCGAAAGCCATACCATAAGGGTGTGCATGCCTTCCAATGCCATAGCCTGCGCCTCTTCCCCTACCCATTCCCCCTCTTCCTCCATAATATTCGTACATTCTATCACCTCTTTCCTCTTTTTATCTCCAAATACATCTTGAGGAGCATGTC
>JBMFUN010000047.1:0-5369 GCA_049966495.1 Candidatus Micrarchaeia archaeon | reverse complement strand
TCATATTATATATTTAGATACAATTAATAAATTTATGCATTTCGCATTCATCCCACGATTGAAATCGTGGGCTTTCTGCTAAGATTTTGTAATTTCTTCTTTTTCTTTTTCCTCTCTTTCTGCTTTTCTTTCTTCTTCTCTTCTGGCTCTTTCAAAAAGCAATTTAAAAGATTGCTGCCCAATAAAGAATATGCTAAGCTATATTTGGCAGTTGCTCATTGACACTTCATTCTCATGGGTGCGCATGTTTGCAGCGCTTGGGCTCTCAATGCTGATAGGCTTGGCTGTAGGCATATACGCTGCGATAAACAGCAGGGCAGAGAAGCTCATCATACCAATTGTGGACATATTGCAGACATTGCCAATTCTTGCCTTCTTCCCGTTTGTTATATATATCATAGTTGCAACCATTCCGGGCTATATAGGCATTAATGCAGCGGTAGTTTTCCTTATAATAACGAGCATGCTCTGGAATATAATATTTGGCGTTTATGAAGCTGTGAGGACCCTGCCTAAGGAGTACATTGAGCTTGCTGAACTGTATGGAATGAGCCCTATGCAAAGGCTTACCAAGATCTATGTGCCTGCAAGCATGCCAAAAGTTGTAGAGCAGTCGACCCTCTCATGGGCTATAGGGCTTTTCTACCTTGTCACTAGCGAGATATTCTCTACATCAAGAGCAAACTACGCTGTAAAGCATGGCATAGGCGTGGCTCTTACTAATCTTGCTGTGAGCGGAAACTTTGCTGAATATGCAGCAGGCATAGCGATATTCATCCTATTCGTCATAGCGACAAGGCTTCTATTCTTTGCACCATTGGAGAGGTATTTCAACAGGTTCAATGAAAACGTGCAAAAGCCAAGCGCTGCCTACATTGCAAAGCGCATTCTGCACAGGCTCAACGCACACATGCCACTCATACACATAAAAAGGAGGAGGGTTGCTATTCCTGTATATACACATGCACAGGCAAGGAAGGAGAACGCGCCGAGCAGTGCGAAGAAAAGCAAAGCGGTATATGCCTACGCGCTATTGGCGGCGCTTGCTTTGATTGCGGTCTTCACCAGCAAAGCCATTTTGCATTACGAAGCAGTCGTGCTCCTCTCGCTCATACTTTCTTTTGTGCGGGTGTGGTTCGCGTTTCTTGCAATAGTTGTTGTAGCAGTGCCCATGAGCATCTACCTGCTATTTGTCTCGAAAAGGCCTGGATGGTACGTGCTACTTATACAGATCATAGCTTCCATACCTGCAACAATCCTTCTGCCCTTAATCGTGATGGCGCTTAGAAACTCCCCGATGCACAACGAGCTTGTAGCATTTTCCATATTCTTCCTGAGCGGCATATGGTATGTGATATTCGGCATCCTCTCGCAAAGGTCCTATATACCGCAGAATATACTCGAAGTAAAGAAGATTTTTGGAATAAAAGGGATTCTTGCGTGGAAAAAGATTTACATATATGCGATACTGCCCGGCCTGCTCACAGGGGCTGTCACAGGCATCGCTGCCGAATGGAACGCGAGCATTGTGGCCGAATACTTCACAACAACAGCGATAGGCAACGGGGCTGTGATAACATCCGTTTCAATAGGAATAGGGAAGCTCCTTGACACAAGCCTAGATTCAGGAAATATGCTCCTCATGGGCATCGCACTCATAAACTTGACAGTCATGATTATACTGATAAATAGGTTTGTGTGGAAAAGGTTTTATGAGAAGATAGAAAAAGTTTACAAATGATTGCATGGCTTTGCTCGAGATAGATAGGATAAAATATTCTATAGGCCAGATAGATGTAATCGAAAATATAAGCTTCGAGGCGGATAAAAACGAATTTGTATCAATAATAGGGCCCTCTGGCTGCGGCAAGAGCACCCTACTAAGGATCATTGCAGGGCTTATAAAGCCTTTGCAAGGTAGTGTTTTCTACAAAGGCGCAGAGATAAATGGCCCACAAAGGGAGATCTCTTTTGTTTTCCAGGATTTTGGGCTTTTGCCGTGGCTCACCAACATAGAGAATGTAAAGCTCGGCCTCTCGCTCTTTGAGATGAGCGAGGATGAGAAGGAGAAGAAAGCAGAGGATGTTTTCAAGCAGATGGGCCTCGAAGGCTTTGAAAATGCATATCCCAATATGCTAAGCGGCGGTATGAAGCAAAGGGTTGGCATAGCTAGGGCAATTGTTTCTGCGCCAACTGTCCTGCTCATGGACGAGCCTTTCAGCTCATTGGATGAGCTTACGGCAGAGACGCTGCGCACAGACATCGTAGAGATGCTCAAGGATACATCCATGCCAGTGAGCTGCGTGCTTATGGTGACGCACAATGTCGAAGAGGCGGTGGAGCTCTCTGACAAAATTGTAATCCTTTCAGGCAGGCCTTCCTATGTAAAAGAGGTAAAAAAAGTGGAGATGGAACATCCAAGGGACAAAAGGAGCAGCGAATTCAACGATACTATTGATTACATATACAAGGTATTGACAGAATGATCAGCCCCAAACGTCTGCCCTTACCTTCTGCTTGTCTATTCCAAGCACATTGCATGAATCTTTCATCGCGTTGACAAAGCCGAGCGGACCGCATATGTATACGGTTCTTTCTGCGAAATCCTGCGCATGCCTCTTTATCATATCTGGGTTTATATGGCCTGTTTCGCCTGCCCAGCCGTCCCCAGGGCTTGGCCTTGTCACAGTAACAATGAGCTTCATGTTGAGATCCTTTTCAAGCTGCTCTAGCTCATCTTTCCTTATTATCTCGTTTGGATATCTTACGCTGTATATAAGCACGATATCATCTTTGTAGCTCAGATGCCTTATATACTTGAGCATAGACATGAAGGGTGCTATACCTGTGCCACCAGCAAGGAAGAGCACCTTCTTGTCTATTCCAGGAGTAAACCTAAACTGGCCATACGGCCCAGTGACATAATAGATGTCTCCTATTTTCGCTGTGTCTAGATGCGATGTAAACCTGCCATGTATCATTGTGATGAAGAATTCCAAATATGGATCCTTTGGCGAAGAGGCTATAGAATATGCTCTGCTTATCTTTTCGCTTGTTTCGCTGTTAACGTATTCAAGCATGACAAACATTCCCGGATCGAAAACAGGCATAATGCCATCTTTTGGAGTAAACCTGAAAGAATTCACATCAGGCGTTTCCTTCCCTATATATGTCAACACAAAAGGCTTTTCCTTTATTTGAATCTCCAACAAATCACCAAATGCAAATACATTATATAATCAAACGCAAAGTTAATATAATCTTTTTGCGAAATGGTATTGGTGCTATCATGGGATACATGGAAAACAATGTAGACGAAAAAACAATGGACCTTTCAAGGGCGAGGCAGTCACTTATAGAAGAGCTCCAGGCTCAGATGTGGTATGACGAAAGGATCAGCGCTACAAAGGACAAGACGCTAAAGGCGGTACTCGCACACAACAGGGATGACGAGAAGGAGCACGCTGCACTTCTGCTGGAATGGATAAGAAGGCATGATGCTCCGCTGGACAAAGAGCTCAAAGAAATATTATTCAAAAATAAAGAATTAAAGGAACTGTGGGATTGAATCAGTTACCCCTGTCAGCCCTGAACACTTTAATGTCCTTGGGCTTAAGCTTCTGCACTATGTAGTTGAATGCCGCCTCAGGATCGCTGCTTGCCCCGCAAGTGTATATGTCCAAAGTGGCATAGTTGCTTTCTGGCCAGGTGTGCAATGCTATGTGGCTCTCCTCTAGAATCGCTATGATCGAAACCCCGCCATCGTAGCCATTTAAAGGTGCGAACTTCTTTACGCTCATCTCCACTATGTGCAGCCTGCCTATTCTGGCCGATTCATTGACTAGCTTTGTAAGCAGATCCATGTTGCCTAGATACCTCTCGTCTATCTGATCCATGTTCGCATAGATGTGCTTTCCAATTACTTTATACACCTGTTTCTCCACAGCTTCCATATTCATTTTTTCTACACCTTTTCTTTTTTGCCTATAAATTTATGTTATGTAATTGAATGGAAATGCTTTTAAGTATATCATTTTTCATGCAAAAAATCGATGAAAAACTATTTGCGGTAAAGCCGTGGCTTATATGAAATAGCTATTCCTATGCTCGATATGATGTTGGTGAAGAGTATGACAAGGAAGACCACGTCGACAAAATACGGAATTGTTATGCCCATGCTCAATGGCAGCGTTGCTACGATTGCTGGGGAAAGGCCCCTTGCTAAGTCAAATCCTATGAGCCTCTTTTCTGCCCTCTGCTTTTTCACAAGTGTAGACATAAACTTTTTCAATATGGGCGCTGCTGCAAGCCTGAATGGAATGATGAGCAGAGAAAGCAAAAGAGTAACCGCAATTACAAAATATGTAGATTCTGCAACATTGAACAATAAGCCTATATAGACAAAAAAGAATGTGCTGACAAAAAAGACAACCTCTTTTTGGTACTGCACCACATGCTCCACATTTGAGCCTATTGCAAGGTATTTGCCTATAAAGTCTTTGCTTGTAGGTGATTTCTTTTCATGAACGCCAAAATTGTAGAAGAGAAGGCCGAATACAAATATTGTTATTGCGCCATTGAGCCCTATGAGTTGCGCAACGCCGTATGTAGCTATCACCATGGTAAGGGTGAGAATCCAGCTGTAGCCTCTGCTGTATTCGCTGAATCTGTTTAATATATAGAGCCAAAATACTGCAAATGCAAATCCTAGCAGCACAGAGCCGAAAAGCACGGTGAACACAAAAGAGCCCACATATGCTGCTGTGAGAATCTTTTCATTTACAATCAAATCAAGAAGCAGTATTGGCACGATAAGCTCTGCAATGTCGGTAATTACCGCTTCGTAGAGCAATGAAATCTTAAGCTTCTTTGGTATCTTAACAACGCTGGCAAGAACAGGGACTATGATTGTGCTTGGGCCAGATACTGCAAATCCAAATATAAAAGATTCTATTATTGTCCACTTGAAGATGTAGAATGAAATTATTGAAAACACAACACCTATTGCAATTTGAACACTGAACGTGAACGCGGAGGCCCTTGCAACGACTGCTTTCAAATCCTTGAACTTTATGCTTATGCCGATGTCAAAAAGCACGAAGGCTATTGCAATTGCAGTCACATACGGGGTAAATTGCTGCACAAAGCTGCCAGGACCGACATTTATAATATTCAGCACAGGGCCTATTAGCAAGCCTATAAGCATCAGCGGCAGCACATCTGTAAACTTTAGCTTTTCAAAAAGTGCATTCACTATGAAGCCAAGAAAAGCGATCGCAGCAATTGCAATAAAAAGAATTCCTATCCCAACCATTTAACCTATTAATTATCAACCATAAACTTTTAAAGCGTTGCAGACCATCCAGATT
>JBMFUN010000046.1:0-5514 GCA_049966495.1 Candidatus Micrarchaeia archaeon | reverse complement strand
TAGGGCTTATATTAAACGACAAGAAAATGCCCCTTCTTCTCGGTGGCGAGCATACCATAACCCTAGGCGCCCTTAAGGCGTTTAAGAATGCAGGCAGGGAGATAAGCGTAATCCAGTTTGATGCCCATTCAGATTCGAGAGACTCCTTGTTTGGTAGCAAATATATGCACGCAACTGTAATAGCAAGGGCGAAAGAGCTTTTTAACAGTATAGTGCAAGTAGGCATAAGAAGTATAGACGAAGAGTATGCAAGGAAACTTAATTCCTTGCAGATCTTTTTTGCTGACCAAGTGCATAATGACATACAAAACGTGATAAGGTCTATAAACGACCTTACGACTGAGGAGGTCTATCTTACTATAGACCTAGATGTATTGGATCCGAGCATAATGCCTAGCGTCGGCACCCCAGAACCAGACGGCCTGACCTTCAGTGAACTTACAAGGATAATAAGCGAAGTAGCAAAAGAGAAAAAACTTGCAGGTTTAGATCTTGTGGAGCTGAGCCCTATTCCCTATCTTGAGGCGCCTAACTATACAGCAGCAAAACTTGCATATCTAATTTTGGGCTACTTCTTCAAAAAAGAGATGGTCGATCCCTTTTAGCAAATCTAAAAAAGATAAAGCAATATAAAGCTTTTTGAAATAAATTTTTAAGCTTAATCTATAAATATATTTATAAAAATTCTGTTTTGGCATGACGAATATGATGGCAGAAAAAACTGATGAATTAACTGAGGGGCTTTATAATGCAAAGCGCGATAACCAAGGCGAGGAAGAGGCTGTCATCGGCAGCCACGTTTTTGGGAACCTATACAAAGTGGACGAAGCCATAATAAAGGATCTTGAATTCATTAAAAATACAGTAATTGAAGCCGCAGTTCTTGGGAAGATGCACATTCTTGAAATGATCACCTATAAGTTTGACAATCCAAAATCCAATGACAATGGGGGAGTCTCAGTTATAGCCCTTATCGAGGAAAGTCATATCTCCGTACACACCTGGCCAGAAAGCAAATATGTAACTGTAGATGTATACTCATGCGGCCCTGAAGCGGATTCATTTGTGGCTTTTGATTTTATTGTTAAAAAACTAAATCCAAAGTACTATGAAGAATTCTTTGCTGATAGGGGAAATGCAAGGAATGCGGGAGAGAATTCACAGATAGAGGTAAAAAGGCTAAAGATCCATTAGTTCTGTGGTTTAATGTCAAAGATTTACTTTTTGCTTATACCTTTTTTTCTGGTAGCATTAGTCAACGCTGGCACTGTAACTTTATCGGGCACATGCCAAAATTACATTGTAAACAATTCTATAATGTTTAGCTTATCAAATTCTGGAAATGACACGGCCTACAATTTGATTATATCCCCTATAATATCTGGAGCCGTGACCCTAAATTCTTCATTCTCGGTGAATGCCCTAGCCCCTGGCAGAAGCTTCTCTATTAAAGTGCCTTTAGAAAATTTTGGGATTCCAGGAACCTATGCTGAGGGCTTCATTGTATCGTACCAGCAGGGTCTTTCTGTTTTTTCAGCGTTGTTTCCATGCACAGTCTGGTTTGGCAAGCCTACTGTCTCGCCAATATATGAGACTATAAAATGGAATAAAGATGGCGATACAGCGATTATAAACGTCTCCCTATTTGATGGGCTGGGAATAAGCTATGTTGGGAACATTTCTCTTATGGTCCCTCCTACATTTTCCTTTATATCAAATAAGTCATATTCGTTTAACGTAGAGCCTTATACATATTCAAACTTTACTTTTAAGGTTGCGTTTCCCAAAGGGGCTTCTTCTTATACGCTTGCGGCTGTAGCAAGTTTTACTAGCGATGATCTGCACTACACAAATCTTGTGCCATTCGTAGTGAATACTTCCGCCAAAAGTGTTGTCCCTCGTTCATATTACATTCTAGTTGCAGGCGCAGTAATAGTCTTAATTATAATCATACTACTTACTTTTATTATAAGGTCCATGCTTAGGAAAAAGAAGAAGCCAAAAGAAGAGCTGAAAGCTCTATAGATCATAAATTTTGGGCTATCGTTTTCAATATCGCGTAGCCGTCCCTGACCGTCCTTAGCTTGCCTTCTCCAGCATTTCTCTTTTTCTCGAAGCTCGGAACCTCAAGCACTTTTAAGCCGAGCTTCGCTGCTTTTATACTTATTTCCGTTTCTATACCAAACTTGTCTTCTTTAAGGTCTAGTTTTTTGAATGCCTCTCTTCTAAAGCTTCTGTAGCCATAGCAAAGGTCCGAATAATTTGTCTTGAAGATATGGTTCACTAAGAAAACAAAGAACTTGTTTCCAAGCTTTCTTATTAAGGGCATATCCTCTGTACCGCCACCTGTTATAAATCTTGAGCCCATGCAGATATCATAGCCGATCTCTATGCCCGATATAAGGAGCCTAAGCTCATTTGGCTTGTTTGAAAGGTCAGCATCCATCGATATAAGTATGTCCCCCTTTGCCTGGGCCATTCCTTTTCTCAATGCAGAGCCTTTGCCTTTGGAATCATAAATAACTCTAGCTCCGAACCTTCTTGCTATCTTTACTGTATTGTCTCTTGAATGTCCGTCTGCAACTATTATCTCATACTTGTAACCATAGCTTTCAAGCTCCTGCTTCACTTCTTTAAGGAGTCTGCCAACGTTCTTCTCCTCATTGAGAGTAGGTATAATGACTGATATAAATTTCTTTTCCATAAAATCTGTAGTATATAAAAATATTTTAGTGTATATCTATAAAATAGTTATGTAGATTTATTGACATGATAGAATGGGCGCTTTTTCACTATTTAGCGAAGGCTTGAAATCTAATCTGTTCAAGCCAAAATACCCTTACAAGCTTACTTTTGCAGTTACACTGCAATGTAATTCTAGATGCAAGCACTGCAATATTTGGCAGCTGAAGCCCAAGGGTGAGCTAAGCATAGAGGAAATAAAGAAGTTTGCAGAGGCTAACCCACACTTTATAATAATAGAGCTTACGGGTGGAGAGCCTTTTCTAAGAAGCGATATAGCTGAGATTGCAAAAGCATTTGTGCAATATTCTAAGAGGCTCTATGCAATAACTTTGCCTACAAATTCGCTTGTAAATAGCGAGGTGATAATGAAAAGAATAGAGGAAATGCTTAAGCTCGGCAAAAAGATTGTCATAACGCTTTCCCTCGATGGCTACAGAGAGCTCGAAGATGAAATAAGAGGCGTGCCTGGGAATTATGACAAAGTAATTAGCTTGTACAAAGAATTTAAGGAGATAAAGAAAAGAAACAAGAACTTTGACTTCAAGTTCGGATTTACCATGATAGGCCTTAACCAGGGAAAATTCCTGGAAACGGTGAGAAGGGTGATGGAAGACCTGCCAGATGCAAAGCTTACAGATTTCCACCTAAACCTTGGAGCGATAAGCGAAGGCTACTATGGGAACAACTCGCCATTGAAGGAGAATATACTTGTTGACAGGGAGAAGGCAATAAAAGAGCTTGAAGAGATAATAAAAGTATACAAGAAAGAACTTGGCTTCAAGCTTTTCGATGTAGTCGCAATAGGTGAATACATATACTTGAAAGGGCTTCTTGAATACCTAAAGTCTGGAAAAAACCCATTCAAGAGGCTCATCGGAGAAGCGTCTGTATACATGGACAGCTTCGGCAATATATATCCATCAATACTTGTCAACAAAAAGCTTGGCAGCATAAGGGAAGACGGCTATGATCTTAGCAAGATAATAGAGCGGGGAAAAGAGATAATAGAAAGCGACGACAGAAGGCACTATACTTTCTGCGACGAAGAAGCAAGCATAATCGGGGACATAAAGAAATCTGTCGAGCTCCTCATTAAATAAGGTATAAAAATAATGCCAGCGATATTAAAAAACTGTGATTATATGTATATTCTTGGAATATGGGACGGCCACGATTCCGGCGCAGCCCTGCTAGAAGACGACAAAATAATATTTGCGGCAAACGAAGAGAGATTTACAAAAAGGAAGCTAGAGATAAAATTCCCATATAATTCAATAAGAGCTGCACTCAATTATGCCCATCTCAACCCCAGCGACATAGACACTGTTGCTTTTCCAACGACGGAGCTTACAAAAACGCTCGAGAGAATAATGCCTTACTCAAAAGAATACCACTACCTTTACAGGAGAAGGAAGATAGAGAAGCCAAGATTTGAGGGCTTTGACAGGTGGCTCAGATACGCATTTCTGCAGTTTGGCGTGTGGCCCTTATGCGGTTCAATAAGCAAGTCTATAGTATCAAAGCAGCTAAGGCACATGGGCTTCAATAAATTCAAGCTTTATGCAATAGACCATCATACAGCACATGCAGCTACAGCCGCATTTTCTTCAGGATTCAAAAAAGCCCTTGTTGTAACGCTTGATGGCCTTGGCGACGGGCTGAGCGGCTCGATAAGCACATTTGAAAACGGCAAGCTCGAAAGGCACAAGGCAATAAGCGCAAGAAATTCTATTGGAATCTTCTTCGAGCAGGTAACATATCTCCTCGGTATGAGGGAACTTGAGGATGAGGGCAAGGTAATGGCGATGGCCGATTACTCGTACCCCTTCGACTTCTCTGCGAACAAGATGAAGGATTTCTTCAAAGTAGAAGGCACAGAAATTATTGCCAAATACAACTTCTTCAAGCAACTTTCGATGTTAGATAAAATCATCTGGAACACACCAAGGGAGCAATTTGCTTACATGGCGCAGCAGCTCCTTGAAAATATAATGGTTAAATTCTTTTCAAACGCACTCGATGAATACGGGATAGGCGATATGGCCTTGGCAGGAGGAATTTTCTCGAATGTCAAGGCGAACATGAAAGTGAGGAATCTTGACAAGCTAAAGAGGTGGTTTGTCTTTCCCCACATGGGCGACGGCGGCATGGCTATGGGCGCTGCAATGTATGCAAATTATATGCTTAACGGCATTTCCAGCTACAAGTTCGATGATGCATACCTTGGAAATGAATACACCGAAGAAGAAATTCTTGCTGCGCTAAGGAGGGAGAAAGATCTCTCGTATGAGCAAGACAAAGACAAGTGCGGGCACGCGGCTGAGCTTATAAACAAAGACAACTATGTTTTCTGGTTCCAGGGAAGGATGGAGTACGGCCCAAGGGCCCTTGGGAATAGGAGCATACTCGCTAAGTCAAGTTCAGATAATGCGAAGGACAAGCTCAACCTCTACGTCAAGCAAAGGGAGTGGTTCCAGCCATTTGCCCCTTCAATGCTCCAGAGCGAAGCCACAAGGCTCCTAGAAGATGTGAAGGGCTATGACAGATTCATGACAATGGCCTATCAGGTAAAGCCAGAGGTAAGGGAGGTGATGAAGTCTGTAGTACATGTAGATTATACTGCAAGGCCTCAGATGGTAAGTAATGAGAATCCTTCCTACAAGAAGCTCTTGGAGAAGGTAAAAAAGTTGGAAGGATACGGGGTCGTATTGAACACAAGCTTCAACATACACGGCATGCCTATAGTGATGAGCCCTGAGGATGCGATAG
>JBMFUN010000045.1:0-5588 GCA_049966495.1 Candidatus Micrarchaeia archaeon | reverse complement strand
GTGATTCTATGAACAAAGGTGGGCTTGCTGCAGGAATAATAGTTCTTCTTATAATAATAGCTGCCATAGTAGTGCTAATTCCACATAAGGCACCTACATCCATAACAGTTACGACTATACCATCAATCCCATCAGCTATTGCAACATTCCAGCTTACAGATCCTCCAGAAGTGCCAAATGGAACCCAGGCTCTTGTGATAGACTATTCTTCGGTCAATGCGCATGTGATCGCGAAAAATGGCACAGCAGCTTGGATAGCTGCGCAGGGCAGTGGCAGCGTGGACTTGCTTTCCATTGTCAACATGAGCCAGCTTATAGGCAAGGCAAGCGTTCCCCTTAATTCTACAATAGACATGGTCAGATTCAACATCACAGGCGCAAAGATCACAATCGCCAATTCCACATACAATGTTACAGTGCCGAACCAGCAGCTGATTGTGCATGTTTCAAATTCCCACGTGATTAACGGCAATGTGAGCACTCTAATAGACATGAGCCCCACAATTGCCACTATTTATACATCAAATTCTACGATTTTCGTGCTTGTGCCATCTGTAAGGGCGATAGTAGTAGGCAGCAACAAAGCAAATGCCAGCGCTTCTATAGGAACAAGAATGCCGATAAATGCAACAGAGAAGGAATTCCTTGCTACTTCAAAGCCGAGCATTTCAATAAAGAGCGCAGCGCTGAGCCAGATTGGCAATACGACAACATTTAGCGTTACAGTTGCAAACAACGGCAATTCTAGCGTAAAGATTATGCACATCATGCTATTCGGAGATGAGAACGTGCACATTGCCGCCCAAGGCATGGAAATAGGCATAGAGGACAACGCGCTGCACATGCATAGGTTCAACTTCAGCAATGTGCCAAAGCAGCCAGGTATTGGCATGGGCATAGGCAACATGAGCATAGGCTCAGGCTTCACCTCCAACACGTTTGTAAACATATCCTCTGGTATGGGTGCAAGCGGGCTTGGATCTTTCGGGATGGGCAACAAGCTCAACGCTTCTATAGGCAGGATAATTTCAAACATTTCCCGCTTCGGAATGAATGCTAGCACAGCCAACATGATCCTAAGCTCTTTGAACGAAAGCGAGTTGGAGGATCTGGGCAAGCTCAACATTTCCAGCATGCAGAACCTCTCTGAAGCGCTTGAGCACATGCACGATTTCAACATGAGCGTGGAGAACTTCACACATATACTGCCGAACTCAACACTTGCCAGGCTCTTTAACATTACGCAGCTTCAGAAGCAGCGCATAGGTATAGGCATAAGGCTTATGCACTACAGGGTGATAAACTTCCTTGTAGAGCAGAACGGCTCTCTTATGCTTCCATTTGTTTCTGAGGGAGAAAACGAGTTCGAAGCCTTCAACGGCATAGGCTACACAATACCAGCAAAAGGCTCATATACATTCACCTTTACAGGCAGCCTGAACTATGCAAATGGAAACATTGACATTGCAATAATCCCTGGAAGCACATACAAGATAGTAGTGATGGGCGACAGAGGAGCATGGAATACAACTAACGTGACTGCAGGCTGATCTTTTCCTTTTCTTTCTTTATTCTGCTTTTATCTTTCCACTTTCTTATTTATATAAAATAGCGCAAAAGCAAAAAGAAGGAAAGGTCAGATATACCTCTCAAGCTTCTTCTCCACGTCGCCCCAGTTGACTACATTCCACCACGCGCTTATGTAATCTGCCCTCTTGTTCTTGTACTGCAGGTAATAGGCATGCTCGAATTCGTCAGCGAGCATAAGGATGGGAAGCTCTGCGATCTGGTTCTGGAAGTGGTTCTCAAAGGTCATTATCTGCAGATTCCCGTTCTCTGTGTCATAATTCAAAGTTGTCCAGCCTGTGCCCGGCAGAGAGTTTGCGACCTCTGTGAAGATACTTTTGAACCTTTCGAAGCTGCCATACTGCTTCTCTATAAGATCAGCAATTTTCCCGCCTGGCGTGCCGCCTCCTTTGCCGCTTGGGGCCATGTTCTCCCAGAGCATACTGTGCAGCTTGTGCCCATTAATATTAAAGACAAGGCCCCTTATTACACCCTGTATGTCGTAGCTACCTTGCTCTGCGTCTCCTTTGACAATCTTTGAAAGCCTGTCTATTAAGCTATTGCTTGCGTTTACGTAGCCTTTGTGGTGGCCATTGTAGTGCACGTCCATTATCTCCTTGCTAATGTATGGCTCAAGCGCGTCCAGCGCATAAGGCAGTGGCTTTTGCTCGTATTTCCTTATCTCTATCTCCATCTTACCACAGAGATATGATGGAAGGAAAATATTTACGCTTTGCAAGGCATTCCTTTGCCTTAAATACACATTTTGTTACATTGCGCAAGCAATTTAACTTTTTTCATACAAAAGCATATGATGAAATGAAGGTACCAGCTTCACTAGCATTAGCTCTGCTAATCTTGCTTGCCCAATTTGGCATGGCGTTTGGCGCTAACGGTTCAATCAACGCGACGGTGCTTGTGCAGTGCCCCTTCGCGCTAAAGCTCAATCTGCACCCTGTTTATGTGCGCCTTCCTAGCCAAAGCGCGAATTTTTCCGTTTACACCACTGTAAACTGCCCAATACCCAAAATGAGCGGCAATTTCTACATCTTGTCAAGCAACAACACCATACTCTATTCTCTTCCAATAAACGCTAGCGCTGGCATGGTGCCAAAGCTGTACAACTTCTCATTCAACCCATCTAACATTGTTGCAGGCACATACAACGCCAAGCTCTCTTTCACCTATTACAATTTTACCAATTATTCATACGGTAGATTCATGCTCGGCAACCCGACAAACATCTCTATAGTTAATTTCTCCACCCCGAATACTATAACAAGATTCAGCAGCCAGTATTTTCGCATATCATTGAAGAATACGGGAAGCTTTGCTGTCTCCAACGGGATAGCAATAAGGATACTCACCACAGGCCCGTACACATCTTCGCTTGCGCTGCCTATGAAGTATTCCCTCTCACCATTGCAGTTCCTCAACCTCACTGTAGCAATGTACAATTCGACGCTCTTTCCAGGCACATACAACGCTTTGCTAAATGTTACATACCCAATAAATGGCACAGGCGGCAAGTTCTCCAGGAGCGCATACAAGCTGATAAACTATACTGTTGTGCCTCCTCCCCCTTCGCCTCCAAAGCCCATACCTGTTCCAGTTTCGCCAACGCCTGAATTCTACCTATCTTCATTTCCTTTCCTTATTTCGCTTATTTCTGGGGGCTCATCTACATCTGTGATTGACATAAAAAGCAATTCCAATATTACAGAATATTTCAACATAACAATACCTTTTGCATATAGGCAGTTTGCCCAGCTTTCTGCAACAAGCATTGCGATAGCACCTCACCAGAGCATTGGCATTACTGCATTGTTCATGGCGCCAAAAAGCGCCCAGCTAGGCCAGTATGTGATACCAATAAACATAACAGCGCACACAGCAAATTCAATTGCACAGGAAACATTATATACTACTCTTTCTATTATGAATTCTACAGCTCCATCTGTGCAGCCAAGCATAAGCCTCGCAAACAATACCTATTCTGCAACAGGCTCTGTTGTCATTTCAAACCCCACTGGCAGCAATCTCACAAATATAGATGTAAAGACCATGCTGCCGTTAAGCATAACGCCAAACATGTCTATGATAAAGCCTTATGGGCTGCCTTATTCCATTAGCTTGTCAAACAACAGCTATGTGATAACATGGTATGTGAGCTCCCTGCCGAGATATTCTAGCGCATATGCCTATTTCAGCATATCCAATATTACCTCCCAGATGCTCCTGACGCATCTTGAAACAATATTCGCGGTGCCTTCTGTGCCGGCGCCATCCAGCATACTGAAAATAATAGATATTGAAACCCCATCGCCTTATGTCAACGAGACCGCGTTGCTCAAAGTCACCGCTTTCTACACAGGCACAACAGGGCAGAGGATCTCAATTTATGTATCGGCGCCTCCTAGCGTTACTGTGTACAATTCTTCTCAATACATAAACGCATCGCCGAATATGGCTTTTACAAAAACCTTCCCGATAATTTCAAGCAATATAGGAACTGTAATGCTAAACCTTTACATATCTACCCAGGGAGCAAACATGAGCTACAGCATACCCATGCTAGTGCTTGCCAAGCCCGTTGCAACAACTATTCCAACAACCACAATACCTCCTGCGCCAACAATGATAAGCAATGGTGTGCTGGTGCTATATGGTGCATTGGGCGCAAGCATTTTAATAATTGCAATTGTAATTATTGCTATAGCAAAAAGCCAAAAGAAACCCAAATACAATCCAGAGAGGGCAGAAAAGCTGAAGGAGATAAGGGAAATAATGAAGAGGTCTGAGCAATGACAATGCCATACTTGATAAGGGTGTCTTCGCAGAAGGGTGGAGTTGGAAAAACAACGATATCTGTCAATCTAGCAGTAGCATTGCAAAAGGAGGGGTACAAGGTGCTGCTCGTCGATGGCGATACGGTGAACCCCTCTATTGGCTTCCATCTTGGCTTGGAAGATGTCAATATTGGCCTAAAGGAGCTTGTTACTGGAAAGGCTCAATTGGTGAAGGTCAGAGTGGTACATCTGCCAAGCGGCGTGCATGTGGTGCCAGGGGTGCTTTCGCAGAAGGAATACATGCCAACAGAATCTATGCTCAAGCGGCTCCACGAAACATTGAGCAAAACAGATTACAATTTTGCAATAATTGACACAATGCCAGGCTATACAATAGAGCATATAGGCAGCTACTACAATGAAGCTCTTCTAGTTTCAACGCCGGAGATGGCAAGCGTCGCAAATGTGATAAGGCTTGCCACATGGTTCGACAAGGAGCATTTGAAGCATACGCTTGTGCTCAACAAGGTGAGAGGAAAGCGCTACGAGCTCCATGAAAAAGAAATTGAAGAGATGTATGAAGGCAAGGTCGCTGCTAGCCTGCCTGATGATGAAACGGTGCCCATAAGCATAGAGGAGCACATCCCTGCATATATCTACAACAAAAGGGCGCCGTTCTCAAAAGCAATGCGCGATCTCGCCCGCTTCTACGGGGCAAGGTCAGAAGCGACAAGTGAAGCTGAAAAGCGCAGCGTATGGGCAAGGCTTTTCAGGAGGCGCTAAGCTAACTGACTAACTAGCAAATGAGAGCCTATAAAATAATTTTCCTTCCATAAAGATATGATGTGTTGCATGAAATACAGTATTGTGCTTGCTGAAGTGCCTTTAGCACTGCTGGTTTTTGCACTTCTGGCATTGCCTTTTGTGCAGACAGAGTTGGCATATGCAACAAACTCATCACCTCCCACAAATTCTCCTACAAGCTATGCAATTGCATTTAACTCGATTCCAAGCAGTGGAAGCATTGTCTTCAATGGCACTGCGTGCTTGAGCGGAAGCACTATGCAAGCGGCGGCAGGAAACTATCCTATAAATGCAATAATCACTGGAAACTTTGTTTTTAGCAATTGGACGGCAAGTGCAAATATTAGCATAGCTAATGTAGTTGCCCAAAACACAATAGCATCAATAAGCGGCAATGGAATCATCACAGCAAGCTTCAATGCAATAACA
>JBMFUN010000044.1:0-5638 GCA_049966495.1 Candidatus Micrarchaeia archaeon | reverse complement strand
AACGAACCTTGAAACCGTGAGGAACCCCACGAATTTATTTGTGGGAGGATGTCAGGTTGTAATAGACTTTTATAATCCTTGTATCGTTGTTCATGTAGATGTCGCGCATCCTTATGGTGCCGTTGTACGGGCATCCATAGTAATTGCACAGGTATACAAGCTTGAAGATGTTGCTCGACAGGAGCTTTGGCCCAAGTATGACTGCTCCAGTTATCCCCCTATTGCCATATGATATCATCAAGGTTTCGTTTATCGCGGGGCGCGTGGTTGTGTTCACAATCGAATACATGTAGCTTGAGGTGTTGTAGAATAGCACTCTCTCTATTGGATAAAGGACTTTTGATTGTGCGCTCCCTATATACGCATAGAGCGAGGTAGTGCCATTATTCTTAAAGCGCGCCACAATCATCTTTGCCGTATAGTTCGGCGAGGTAAAGGTATAGACGCCAGCAGTCTCATTGCGGGTTATGTTCTCTTGCGTTATATTCATGCTTTCAAGTATATCATAGCCATACGCGCTTGCGTTGCTTACAAGACCCTCTACTGCAACACCCCCAAGCTCGTCAAACCAGAAGGTTCTTGCTACTATGTAGTCTGGATGCACCTTCTCTATATATGCAAGGCTTGATTGATTGGTGCCGAAGAGGAAGTGCGCAAACGGATAGATTCTGCTTGCGTTTTCCCCGCCCACGCTATCTGTATAGCTTTGCCTCTGCGCCCACGCCTCGACTACTGAGCCATCAGGCCACATAGTGAGCACAGTGGCATTGCTTGGGGTATTGTTGCGCATCCATGCCATTGCTTGGAGAAAGAGCGGATTGATGCCATCTGCTTGCGTAACGCTTATCGATTGCACATATGTAGAGTAGAAGTTCATCACAAGAAGCGCCACCATCAATCCAATGAAAACATGCTGCAGATTCATGTTTCTTTTCGAAGTGGCGTATATGCTGTAGACAAACACATATATGAGCATTATATTTACAATAAGCGCGCTCACAAAAAGCATTGCCAGCCCTGTTGAGAAAAGCGGGAAAACTTTCTTTATGAGCTCATATGCTATGAGCACGTCAAAAACAATTGCTATAAATGCGATTATAGCTCTTTGCGTAAGGCGCTTCTCCTTGAGCAGGGCCCATATCGCATATGTGCCATATGCAGCAAATATTGCTATCGGTATTGAAAAGAGGGAATTGTACCTTATTGCAGCATATTGCAGGAAAGCTGTAACAAGCAAGTAGGCAAGCATCACAAGCATGCCTTCGTTGAAGTTGATGGAAACGCCAAGCCTGTGCCTTGTGGTTTTACCTATCCTGTCGCCAAGGAGCAGGAAGAGTATTATGCCCAGGGGTGCAAGCACGAGCTGCACATGGAAGCTGCCAAACAGGAACGCCCATGACGGCTTTTGCAATTCCTGTGTTGTCTGGCCTACTGCATATGTTATTGTATTGGTTATTGTTGGAGGTGGCGGGATTATATCTATTCCCACAGTGCTCGTCATCGCGTTGATATAAGGCAAGAATATCGTGAATGCAAGCACAAGCACAATCACAGCAACAATTCCAAGGATGGAGAACCTTCCTACCGGATCCCTTGCAGCCTTCCAATTGCTTTTTACTATATACCAGCCTGCTATCGTGCCGATCAGCAAAGGCATATAGAAGACGAAGAACTTGTCTCCCGTGAGGGTTATCCCTGCAGGTGCGAAGTGCACCGCGATGAAAAGCTTTTCCAAAGCATAGGCGGAAAGAAGCGCAATGCTAAGCATTATGTCTGAGAAGAGCAGGCTCTCGTTTCCTGCTATGAATGCATAGATGAGCAGAAGGAGTATCGCAAACATATATACTACAACTATATATGGAGATCCAGTCCAAATCACAACACCCATGCTGAGCAAAAAGGCGGAAAGCGCAAGATAGGCAATGGGCTTTGCAATACCTTCTCCATGCCTGCTGGCATCGAAGCTCCTCCCAGAGCTCCTATATATGAGCTCCTCCTCGCGAAGATGCTCTTCAACAAGCCTTTCCAGCTCGCTTTTGTGCAATGCTTTAAGCTTTTCCAGCTCATCGCTGCTGTGCCCCTTGAGCAGAGATAGCTCAGAAAGCTGCCTTCTCTTGAGCTCCTTCTCCTCGCTCATGTGCCTGTATACAATATCGCTCCCTACGTGCTCCCTAAGCATGTGCCTCCTTAGCTCATTCTTCTCTCCATGCAGGGCATCCATGTGCTCAAGCGCAAGAAGCATGAAGAGCAGCGAAAGCATAAGGAAGAGGCTTATGAAGCTGTCGCCCCTGTAGACGAGGGCAGCTGTCCTTGCTATGTTTCCACTTGAAACAGCGAGGAAAAACATTGCAAGAAGGCCTGCTATCCTGCTGTTGACTATGAATTTTGTTAGGTAGTATATTGTTATTATCTCTAGGAGTGCGAAAAATATCGGCATTGCACGCATGATCTGGAGTGCGCTCACGCCGAAATAATGGAGCAGCATATATGGTATTACAGTTATGTACTCAAGGCCAGGGGATTCTGCTATTGGGTTGTGCCATGGAAAGCCAGAATAGATGGAAAGCGCAGGCCTTATATAGTGGTTTGCAATGGTCTGCATTATTATACTATAATAATAGAAGCCGTCAGGCTCGTAGAGCCCCTGGTATTTGAGCATGCCAGCCCTTTCAAATATCCCTATGAGCAGTATCACCGCTACCCAGAAGTAGAGAACCTTTTTGTCATCGAAATCTAGCAGCTTCTTAGCTTTTGAAAGATCCATCAAAGCACTTCAAACTTCAAATTCTAGTAATTATACATTGAAAAGTTTCTATATCTTGCGCTCGCCAAATTGAAAATCAGGCGCCAGCGCGTTTCCATTGAGTCTGAGCCATCTTCTCCTTTCCCTGTAGTCGGGCATAGACCTTTCAATCACACTCCAGAAGTCCTTGCTGTGGTCCATGAACAGAGAGTGGGCAACCTCGTGCAAAACCACATACTCGATTATGCGCTGGGGTGCAAAGAGCAGCCTGAAGTTTATTGTCACCATTTTGCTCCTTGAGCTGTAGCTTCCCCAGAGCCTTGAGAGGTTCCTTATCCTCACCCCATTTACCTCTGTGTTGAGCATCTTGCTTGCCCTTCTGGCAATATCGCTCACGCAAGGCAGCAAATCCTTGGAGAGCGCCTTTATTGCAAGAGCGTTGGCATTGCTGCCTGTGCCTTCGCCGGTGCAGATGACAATGCTTCCATCTTTAACATATGCATAAGCTTTTCCATCATTGCAGCTTCTTAGCACGCTCACCATATAACGCCTTCCCATCGCCTCGAAGAGCATACCTTCTCGAAAATCTATGCTCCTTCTTGTGCCGTATTTCTCAACGCTCTTCGCGATTTTCTCGATGAGCCTTTTGTAGAGCTTCCTCTTATCCTTTGCCATATATGGAATTCTTATCCTTACCGTATCACCTGCAATCCTGGCAGAGGCCGTTCGGTATGGTGTATAGGTAATTGAAAGCTTGTAAAGCTTGCCGTTGAGGAGAAGGCCCCGCATGCTAATCCTTCATCGCTTTTGCTATCGCATTTTTTGCTTCTTCGGCGCCGCCAAAGCCCTTTATCTTGGTGAATTTGCCTTTCATTCCGTCTTTGTTGTGCTCTACCTGGTATGCGAGCGCATAGATGAGCCTCTTGTCTACTTGGCCCATGTCTAGAATGCTGCCATATTCCTTGTCGTATTTTGCTATTGCAATTATCTTGTCGTCTGTGCCCATCTCGTCCTCGCAGAATATTATACCTATGGGCTCTATGTCTACCTCGTCACCTGAGCTTATATGCCTGCTGCTCATCACAAACACGTCCAAGGCATCGCTGTCGCCGCTTATCGTGCCCTTTATGAAGCCGTAGTAGAATGGCTCTATAAGCTGATCATTGAGCAATCTGTGTATCTTGAGCACTCCTTCTTTTTCATCGAAGACGTGCTTCACCCTTGATCCTGCCTCCATCTCTATGTAAGCGCGCATGAAAACACCATATTTAATCTATTATTTCATATTTAATCTATTTTATTTGCTTTCTTTGCCAAGATTTATAATGATTTCAGCCATCTGCTCAAATTCTCTCTCGCCTATGAAGCCCTGCTGTGAGAACAGCTCTAGCATATCAATGATCTTGATGGCGCTTGGCTCTGTGTGCACAATCTGGCTGACGACGCCAAAATCGAGGAAGTTCCTTGCGAGGCTCCTTCCCCTGCTCGCTTCTCTGAGCAATCCTCTCAGGCTTTTTTCATTTGCAAATAATGGATCTGTAGAGCCCCTAAGCCCGTAGAGCCTCTCGCTAGCATTGCCCTCCTTGCTGTACAGGATCCATACCTCAATCTTCTTTCCTATGCTTCTGTATTCCACGCTTGGAAGCACGCTGCCTAATGCGGCAAGGCTTTTCTCGATCTCTGCCCTTTCTTCAGGCTCTAAATTCGCTATCATTTCAGCTATCTCCTTCATGCTTGGCTTGCTTGGAATGCTAGCAAGCATGTATGCGAGCTTTTCAAGCCTTTCGATATTCGCATTTAGCAATTCATAGCCCTCTTTGCTTATATAGCCTCTAGCATCAAGCTCATCAAATAGATCCTTGAGCGGAATCCTTTCCTTCATAGAAGAAAGCATGATCTTTATCCCGCCCTCTGCCATCTTGCTGAGCACGCCGCTCTCTGAGCTCTCTGTGTAATGCCTCTCTATGGCTTCTTTGCTCTGCCTGGCTTCGAAGCTGTACACCAAGGAAAAGCCGTTGTCCTCTAGTGCTTTAATGAGCATCTGCTTTAGCGCAGCGCTGTTTTCATGCTCAAGAAGCTCTGGCCTTAAGAGCAGTGCGCTCACATATCCCTCTCTTATCAATGAGAAAATTCTTGGTGATTCGGCACTCCTTTCAATAGTCATAAAGTATTATTGTATTGGCTCAGCAATAAAAACCTTGCAAATGATTAGACTATTGCAGAAAAGCACGCAGAAAGGAATTTAAGCTTTAGCTTGCATATATGCGCAGGATAAGCAATCAGAGAGAAGCCACCAGAAAGTGCAATAAGGAAGGCGCAGGCAATGCAGGCGGAAGGCGTTATGGCTTTCGTCGGCGCGGTGTGTTAATAAAAGAAATTTGATTTGACAAAAAGCGAAGTATAAAATGTTTTATATAAAAAATTTGTTATATTAAACATATACATTTAAATACTTTTCAATTGACTAATAACACAACAAAACAATGTTTAGGTGAGTGAGTGAAAAGCATAAATGCGAAGAAAATAGCCGCAATAACAGCAGGTGCGGCATTGTTAGGAATAGGACTTGCGTTCGCAGGCCCTGTCTCTTTCCAGAACGTGCCAATAATAAGCAATAGCGGACAGCCACTAGTACAGATAGTAATAGGAAGCCAGGCAAAGCCGAGCGACGGCGTCGCAGCGGCAAACATTGCGGCTGCAATAGGAAACCTTGCATTTTACACTGTTCCAGTCACGGCGAAGGTCAACACGACAGAGGCGCAGAGCGTACTGCATGTTGCAGTGACAGGAGCAAACTACACGCTGGTAAACCCGCAGGTATGGCTCAATGAGAGCGGCACAGCGCTTTCAAGCGGCACATACGGCTTCAGCGCGCTCATAGGCTCAGTGCTCAAC
>JBMFUN010000043.1:0-5807 GCA_049966495.1 Candidatus Micrarchaeia archaeon | reverse complement strand
GCATGTTGCACAGCAACGTTGGGCAAACCAACTTCACACTGGTTGTTTATTAAGAATTTCATATGCTAAATGATGCATTGACAATTGTGCCGTTTGCCCCTGTTTCTATTGAAAGGCTCTTTTGTACGCGCAGGATAAACATTGGACATATTGTGCCTGGAGCACAGTATGGACTCTCACTTCCAGAAACAGAAATGTTATAAATTGTGAATGGCCTAAGCCCTGAAAACACAACCTGCTCTGATAAATTACAGGGTTCCATATACGGAATTGTAGTAGTTATTCTTGGTATTTCACTTGAAGTTGTTGCATTTTGCGGTATTATTGGCAATCTGACAAAACACCTACTTACAATTCTGACTGGTACCTCAATGCTTGTATTGCTCCCGTTTATTCCCACTTTGAGATCTCCTACTATGAACCCGCTCGCATTCAGCATTACGCGTATTCCTGCGCTTCCTTGGCTTACATATCTTATCGTGGTAAAACTAACCATATGTTCTGCAAAAATTAGCACAACTCCAAGCACAATTAGCGCAGATACAATGGCGCTTATTGCAATTTCAATTTTGCCCATAATATTTTAATGCACACAAATACTATTAAGATTTGCCTAATTCAGCAAAAAAAGCAAAAAAGAAAAAGAAAAAGAAAAAGAAAAATTTATGGAGCGTGGCGGGATGGAATCTTCTCTGCACTGTCAGCACTTACCTTCAGCCCAAGCTCATAAGATATCTCCATTCCCGCCCTCTTTAGGCTTTCTGCAATTTTTTTACACCTTACTGCCTCTTCTATCATAGAGACTGTCGCCTCTACAAGGTTGTCCCTGAAGTCTATCTCTCTCATTCTTCTGTCTATTGCTTCCTCGTCTGATAGAATTCCATCGCCTTCCATGTTGCCTATGCGCTCCATAGCGGTGTCAACCCACACTGAGAGCTCGCGCTCTATCCTCGATCTCATTCGCTTACCTCAGGAGCTGTGCCATTTGCAGGTGCCGTCTTATATGGCGCTGGCGTGCGCAACTTTCCTGCTTACAATACGAAGGCAAAATATTTATATTTTGCTATAAATTTATATATCAAAGTAAAATAATTAGTAATAAGATAAAGATTTAAATATTTTTCTTTTCATATTAGTAACGCCAAGATCTCTTGGCTTACCTTGGGCCTGTGCTCTGCGCAGGCCCTTTCTGGCTTATGATTTTGCACACCATATTGGGTATTTCAGTCCAAATGAACTTTTTGCTATTCCTGATCGCGTTGTGCGACATTTTCTCTCTAAGCTCTTTGTTTATGAGCAGCATTGCAAGCTTGTCGACAAAATCTTCTTCGTCTCCCTCATCGATTACAAAGCCGCTGTATCTGTTCTTTACGGCTTCTGGAATGCCACCAACGCCGAAGGCGACAACAGGAACGCCACATTTCTGGGCTTCTACTGCAATTATGCCAAAGCCCTCAATCCTGCTTGTAAATGCAAATACCCATGATTTCCTCAAAAAATATATTTTTCTTTCCTCTGAAACGGAGCCTACAAAGTCGACGCGATTTTGCACCCCAAGCTTGCTTGCAAGCTTTTCAAGCTTCTTCCTCTCTTTTCCTGACCCTATAACTATCAGCCTGGCACCTATACGCTTTGGAAGCCTGCTAAAAAGCTTTATCAGCAAACCCACTCGCTTGTATCGCACCAGCCTTGATATTACAAGAACTGTAGGATTGCTAAACTTGCTGTAGCTCTTTCGATTGCACAAAGTATCAAACATTCTGCTTGTGCTTGGGTGCGCAATGTGTATGCGCTCTTTTGGGATCCCCATTTTCGAAAGCACTTTTGAAACATATTTTGAAACAGCGATAAACTGCGACTTCCTATAGAGCAGCGGAATAAGCTTTTCTGCGGTATATGCAAAAATCGCTTTGTAAAAAGGAAGCTCTCCAAACACAAGCCTGCCCATGAGATGGTGAGGTATGATTATACTCCTATCGCCAAAAAGAATGCTTGAGAAGAAGGGCACGGTGCTTACGCTTTCTATTACAAAATCAAAATCCCTATTCCTGAGCATATAGGCAAACGCATGAATATAAACTGTAAAGATACTCCCTCTTCTTATTATTTTTAGGTTTTTATGCGCCTCCTCGCTTTTCATGCCTTTATACTGTGATGTAAAAAACACAACGCTGTTCCTGGCGCTAAGCTTTTGTATTATGCCGCTAGTGACCAATTCTGCGCCTCCAGATGTCGGGTCTAAGGGGTCTCTCCAGTTGAGTACAAGGATTTTTATCTTACCACCCTTTGACCTTGTTGTATATGAAGCCCTTGAGCTTGTCTGGTATAATTTTGCTTATTCTTGACCTTGAAATCCTGAAACCCAGCGTGGTAAGAAACATCTGGGGGCCTTGCCTGATCAGTTTCACTTTGCTTCCTTCGTTCATCTGGTGGAATGTTATTGGAACCTCCTTTATGGCAAATCCCTTTGCCATCAGTTCATATAGCACGTTGACATCAAAGCTCATATCTACAAGGGAGAGCCTGCTTAATATACTACATATGGCGCCAGCCTTGAAAAGCTTTATACCACACTGCGTGTCTCTGAATGGGAATCCAAAAAGAAGCCTTACCATGAGATTGTAAACCCTGCTTGC
The DNA here is from genome assembly GCA_049966495.1 of Candidatus Micrarchaeia archaeon. Taxonomy (GTDB): domain Archaea; phylum Micrarchaeota; class Micrarchaeia; order Micrarchaeales; family Micrarchaeaceae; genus JAKAWW01. Next base: position 3,171 of record JBMFUN010000043.1, on the reverse strand, counting down.
GATGTATCTGCCCCGAGTTATCCTTCCGACAATTTTGCTACCCTTAATGTACCTAGAACCTATCAATCCTTGGATATTGCTTTTTGAAATTATCTTGATCATCCTCTCTATTTCTCGCCCTTTTACCGAATCGTCAGCATCAGTGAATATTATTATATCTTTGTTGCTGCAGACCTTGCAGACAATATTCAATCCGTGTATTATTGCCTCTCCTTTGCCTTCACGGTGGTTGCTCACGACTATTTTGAACTGCCTCTTTCCCTTGGTAAGGGTGGAAGCGATGCTTGCCGTGTCCCCTTCTGTGTCTGTGATAATAAGAATGTTAACTCCCTTATGCCTCTTGCAAAGCGTGTTTTCATAATCTATGATTGCTTTCTTTATTCGCAAGCCCTCTCTGTGTGCAGGTATTATTATGTATATACGCATAGGATCAATTGCCTTTATTGATTTTCTTTATTTTATTGATTTTCTTTATTGACTTTATATATAAATATGTACTGATTTTTTTGATAGTCATTTGCCTGAAAAACTTCAGTGAAATTGGCATTGTCAAATGCATGTGTGGCTGTGATGTTGGGCGTTTGCAGGTAAACATATGAGACATTGAACTCCTTGATAACGCTCCAATTGCCATTATAAAATATCTCGTTGTTAAGGTTATTGAGCGTTTTTGGGCTGTACTTGTATATCCCGCCAACATACACATTGTATGAGATTATCGTCTGCCTCGCGCCGATTGTTGACGCTATCGGGCTGAAGAACGAGTTGTATCCATTTTCAGCAAAAACTGCACCAGGTGGGGTGTTGTAAAGTATGAATCTTGCTGCTTCCATCTGTGCATTGCTCACTAGCGCCTGCATTCCTCCCAGTATGTCAGATATATATACGAGGGCAAAATTGAATATTATGAGCAATATGATTAGGAGCGACAAACTTTTGAGAATGATGCTTTTATGCCTGAAAAGCCATTCTACAAACAAGCCTGTCAGTGCACTTAAAAGCAAGAACACATACATGAAAATTTTGTTAGAATCTGCTGGGTTTGGCATTGGCGAATAGATAGTTATTAATGCCAGCAGTATAAAAAAGGGCAGGAATGTAAGCTTCAATTCCTTTTTTGCAAATATCAATCCAATAAAACTAAATATGATAGGAAGGCTTGCCACCTCAACCCAGAAGAAGATAATATTGGCAAAGGTGTATAAGTAAGTCAAGACTGCAAAGTGTGCATTAATTACAAATCCATTGTAAATTGGAAAGAACCAGTTTGAGCTCCTGTGCTGCAAGCTCATGTAGAGAAGCTCAGGTATTGCTATGGCCAAGAAAGGAATTATGATGAATATCCATCCTGCCAAAAATTTGCGCCTCGCCTTTATCACCACATTATATGTTATAAAAAATATTGCCACAGTTATTACCACAAAGAGCGTTGCAGGATGTACAAGAGGCAAAAGTCCTGCAAGGACACCAATTAAAACCAGCTCAGGGATTCCGAATTTTGCTTTGCCACTATCAAACACAAATTTGTATAACAGATATAGGATAGCAATACCGAGAGGCAGACCTAGCATGAAATCATGCTGTGCAATAAGCATGCTGTTTATTATTGTTGTCCAGTAGGTTATTGGTATTGCAGACATCTGGATTATCGACAAAATAGTCTGAATGGTGTTTGCATGCGGCATATATGACAGTTCAATAGGTATCAGGTGTATGGGCTGCATAAATCTTGATAGATATGCAGCAAAAGGGTAATCGATGATCTTCATAAGCCCTGTCCCGCCAAACCAGAATATTGACGTTGCTGCCAAAGTAGCCCCGACTTTCTTAGTCAATCTATATGTAAACAATACTGAAAGTGTGACGAATGAGAAGATGAGGAGCAAATCAGGGATTATTATTGAGGCAACAATCCCAAAGCCGAGATAATTCAAGAGCATAGAAAAAAGGTCGTTCATAAATGGGTAGACATTTGTGGTTCCTATGGCGAAGAAGTATTTAGGCGGAAACTGGGAATAGATGAGTGAATTCCCTATGCCTACATGGTAGAGCGTATCGGAGCAGCCAGCATCTATGCAATATATAGTATCCCCAATCTTAGCAACTGAAAAAACAAAGATGCTGGATATTATTATTGTGAGCACTAGTATGGCAAGCAGAAGATACGTATTAAGATTGAATTTTGGCAAGAGCCTTCCACTTTTGTGTGCATACTTCTTTTTTACTAGATCAAGAATAATGGGAATTGTGAACAATATTAATTCGATATAAAGCAATGGAAGGGAAAAACTTTCAAAGATTGCATCAAGCAAGAATAACAATCCAGTAAAAATTGCAATCCCTGCAGGTATGCCAAAAGCAACAGCTTCAAGCATGCTCTCAGAGAACCTCGCCTTTGACATCAGATAGGTTCCAAATAGTATCGGTATAAATAGTGTCAAGATTGAAAGGCAAAACCACAATATGGCCATACTTAGAAATATAAAATTAATTTATAAAAAGGATTGTAAAGAAAAACCAAAAAGGTAAAAGGCTAAAAGATAAAAAAACTAATAATACTTGTGCTTCATCTTATAGAAAGCTACTATTATGATTATTATTGCTATAATGATTATTGCTATAAGTGTGTAAACAAGCGTGCTATTAGGTGCTGTTTTAATCGGTGGAGGTATATAGGTTGTTGGTGGTACACTCGTTGATTGTGGCGGAACTGTTGTCGGCCCTGGCGCCACTGTTGTAGTGCTAGGGGCTGTAGTGCTGGTAACGGGCTTTTGCACACCCAGAACTTGAAGGTATACAACTGCTATGCCACGGGTTGTTGGATCTGCACAGCCTCCAGCCAATTGAACTGTATAATTGCCTGGAACTGCATTTGGCTTTGTAGTTATCATCATCGTACCATTAAATGGAGGCACACCTACAGATGGATTCAATGCAACATAGGTTCCATTGCTTTGTAGCTGCGGCGAATCCGGCACACCTATGCATGTGGAACCCGCAGAACCATTAACTAGAGTGAAGGTGTAGTTTACAATGGTAGAGTCATTCAGGTACAAAGTTACATGGCTAGGCACTACTTTAGGAAAGGATATGCCTATTGCTGTTGTCGCATATGAAAATGGAAGCAAACTCAGGGATAAAAATGCTAGCAATGCTATAGAGGTCCTCATA
>JBMFUN010000042.1:0-5813 GCA_049966495.1 Candidatus Micrarchaeia archaeon | reverse complement strand
TTTCCCTGTTGACTAAGCGATAAAGATGGTATTAAGCACTTTTTTAACTTTTTCATCCCTGAGTATTGCAGAACTGTCAGTCCATCAAGGATTTTGATTAGCTATCCTATCTAATTCCATATTTGATATTACAATATCAAATTAAATGTTTTGATATTGCAGTATCAAGTTTATGAAGGATGTATAATTTCGCATTGTTCGCATATCTTTGTATGGCAGACGAAGCAAACGTACTGTGGCACACTGGTTATTATACATCTACCACTACGCTTGCGATGAATTTTTTCTTCTTTTCAACATGCAGCTCATATTTTGAAATGCCCTTTACATCCATCTTTGCGCACTCCGGGCATTTCTCCTTTGCCAGTATCAAAGCGCTTGCAATTTTTGAATTTCCAGCTCTTTTGACTTTTACCTTTTCAGCTTTAAACCCAAACAGGCTTTTTGCATCGCACATTGAAAAGGTTTTCTGCAGCACTGACCACAAGAGCTCTTCCAAAGAATCTTCTTTTGCATTTATTTTGATCTTCAAGCTCCTGCCTTTGGCTCTTTTTAATTTTTTTGTATAGGCAACAATGTTAAAAAGGGCTTCAAGTGCATTTTTCACAAGCTCGCTTTCGCTGCCACCATATGCGATAAATTCTACATCTGCTGTATGGTCTACAAATCTATATTGCATAATCTGATTTGGCAGTATATGTATAAATGCGTTGTTTTGTCTTTCAGTATTCTACTTCTCAATCATCGGTCTGATCTGCCTGCTGATCCTTGCAAGAGGGTTGAGCCTCTTAGCTTTTCTTAGCGCTGCCATAGAAGGATGCCTTGTGTATTCAGTATAGCAATCAGCACAGAGAAGCCTCTTGTGGAGCGGCATTTCAGTGAGCCCATACGCAGAAGAGGGAAGCACGAATTTCACTTCGCTCTTATCTAGCACCCTTTTGCATACAGAGCAGGTATACTCTTGCAGGTATTTCCTGTCTATCTCTTCAGCGCATTTTATGCAGTATGTCTTGCCATCTGATGCGGCCTTCTTTTTGGAGAAGGCGTATATCCTAGTGCCACACCTAGGACAGTATTCCTCTTGGATATTGCTTTCAAAAGCCCCCATTCAAACCCACCCAGTAACCTGATTTAATTTATGGTTTTTCTTATATTTATACTTTTCACAGAATATGTAGCATGTCGAACAAGGAAAAGTGGAACTCCAGCTCCAAGGCGAAAAAAATTCGCAATCCATTGCAAGCAAATTTTTATAGTTTTGCTTTTTTCAAAATTGTGGAATCTATCTTTTGAGTTTGCTTATGCAATCCTTGATCTCTTCTATACCCGCATCTGTCTTTATTGATGATTTCTCAAAATGCGTCGGAGATGCGGCGAAGCCCTTTTCCTTCAGGCAGTCGATCACCTTGAAAGGGCTTACCGCCCCGATATGCATGTGCTTTGTAAGAAGTGGTATGGAAAAATATCCTGGCGTGTCTATCTCATTGTATATATTGTCGAGAAGCTTTATTGCTTCGCTGCTTCCTTCTATGCTATAAAGCTCCTCTCCTATGCCTTTTATGAACTCCTTGTCATAGAGCCTTCCGATCCAGAGCTTTCCGCCTATGGAGAGCTTGTTTCCGCATACAGGGCAGAAGGACATATCTGGCACATGGCCTCTGCTGCTTCCTATATAATCGCAGCTCCTGCATTGGTATAAATAGCCGGTATTTGAAAGCATTTCTTTGACCATCTTGGCGCCGTGCCTGAGCTCTAATATGATGCGCATGTAGTGCCTGTAGGAGAATGCAAGCTTTGGCACTATTCCATAATTGAACTCTGCGCTGTTCCTTGCAATAAATCCCATTAGTATCCTCACACCGACTTCATGGCATATATTTGTGTGTATGGGCATTGAGTCATATATTCTAATGCATGCAGAGGGGTGTGCGCCGCAGAGCACAGCAGTATCAGTTGCAGTCGCCATGATGAGCGTGCCATTTTTCGAGACCTTTAGCAGATCATAAATATAGAATGCGGGAGAGCCAAAGGGATCCAAGTCTATAATATCAAACTTTTCCTTTGTGGTGTTTGCAAATTCCTGTATGCTTTTGTTCATCGCAATTCCTTTTTTCACTCCATTCCTTTGCATGTTCGCAATGAGCTCTTTGTAGGCGCTGCTGTTTATCTCAAGCATTACAATCTTCTCCGCATCTGCTTCAAGTTCATACCTTATGCCCCTTATGCCTGTTGCAGCTGTAGGGTCTAGTACATATCTGGAATTGGATCTTCTTGCTATCGCCACGCTCAAATCCCTTGAGAACCTTGCGCTAGGATTGAAGAAGGCGCTGTCATGCTCTATGATCGCTAGGCCCTCCTTATGCACCTTCAATCCCAACACCCGTTATCTCTTTTACGGCGTCAAGCAGCCCATGCGCGTAGCTTATGCAGGAGAATGCTGTACAAAGGTCGTTTTTCCCCATATAGCTCTTGGCGTCTTTCGCATACATATCTGAGAGTTTAACTATATATGCAATCTTCTTGTCTTCCTGCCAATGCGGCACCTTCTCAAGTTCCTTTATGCTTTTGTAGAAGAGCGCTATATCTTTTTCTACCCTTTCCTTTATCCTTTCGTCCATTTGATCACTTACTAATACTAATCTAATTTCTATGCTTTTTGCAAAGAGCAAAATATATTATAAAAAAATCAGAAGTTTTATATATCTTCAATGCTTTTTAACATATGGGTGTTCTGATGGCAGATATATGGAGCGATTATACAGGTGCGATTATAGCAGATCTTGATCCCCAAATAAAGAAAAAGTATGGGTTTGCGCTCTCTGAATTCCTGAGAAACCCAAAGGGCTTTTCCGGGGAAAACATGAGCATAACAGTAGGCAACATAAAGGAAGAGGTTGATTCATATATAGAGGCTCAGAAGCAAGATGCGCTTCGGCGCGAGAAAAATTTCAGCGACATAGTGGAAAGGGTCGATTCGATAACAACAAAGCTTGCTCAAAGGATAAATGTGATTGCAAAGCAGAACAGCATACCTGTAATAAGCCCTGTTTCAATAGAGAGGAATAGAGACAACGAGGAGCACATATATGTCGATTCGAGCGATGACAGCGTGCTGGCACTGGTTGAGAAGCTTACAGCAGCATCCATGATAGTAGCTGATTTCACAACAGATTACAATGACCACAAAATGGGAGAATGGTTCTTCAGCGGGCATAAGAATTATACGCTTACAGTATATGTGCCAGCAAGCAATGTGATGATGCTTGACACAAGCAAGGAGGAGCTTGATGCGCTTCTCAATGCGGCAATAGAATTCATAAGCGGTTGATAAAATCAAGCACCTTCTCATAGGCATAACTGGCTCACCAGGAGCCGGAAAGACTTTTTTTGCAAAGGAGCTTTCAGCAGCAACTAAGCTGAGAATTATAGAGCTCAATGATATTGTAAAGAGATACAAGCTATACAAAGGAAAGGACAGCGATGGTTCGCTAATAGTCGACATAAAAGCACTCAATGCAAAAATCAGGGAGCTGGCAAGCAAAGATAGCTGCATAATTGTAGGGCATCTCCTGCCAGAGCTCTCCATCAAGCTGAATTTAGTCATTGTGCTCAGAATAAAACTCAAGAAGCTGCTCAGCAGGCTTATGAGTAGGCAATATAGCATGGAGAAAATAAGGGAGAACATAATAGCAGAAGCTATGGACTACTGCGGCGAGAAGGCAGTGCAAAAGGGAATCTCTAAGGAGGTATATGAGATAAATACTCTTTCAAAAAGTCAAAGGGGCGAGATCATAGAGTATGCAAAGGCGGTGAAAAGCGGCAAAATCTGCAAAAAGCCCAAAAAGAGAATCTTCAACGAAATGAAAGAGCTTGAGGAGCTTGCCCGCAAGGGCAAATACGGAATATAGCTAAATGGAAAAGGCCTGCATGTAAGCTCTGTAAATAATCTTAGCGTGCTCCTCATCCAGCATGCCTTTGCTTATTCTGATGTTTTTCTTTACGTATTTGGGAAGCTTTTCGCCTTTTCCTTTTGCCAGCTCCCTTAGCAGCTCCAAAGGTTCTGAATATCTCGCTTTTGAGACTGTGAAGAGGTTGCTGCCTTTTACAGAGATTGGCTCTTTTCTGTGCACTCTAATGAACTTTTCAGAAGCGCTGGCAAGAAATGCGCTTGGCCCGCGATGCACCACTGATCCTAATCTTATAGGATTTATGAAAAAGGCAATCGACCCTTTATTGCCCTCAACACCATGCAACGATATTACTGGCATAAAGGAGTATTCGTTGAGCTTCTTCTCAACCCTTGTGCGAAGCTTTTTCGCCTGCTGCCATTTTATGTCATCTGCGATGTCCTCAAAATCTAAATTCATAGCATACATCTCAAGGCCGAGGTTTTTAGCAATATCGCCAAGCTTCTTTTTTGCATTTATGTCAGAATACTTCTCCTGATAGAAGCTCTTCTCCACAGGATTGCTGATAAGCTTTCTTGATGCGAGCACAAACCTTGCAAGCGAGTCAATTGAAACATTCGCAGCAACGTTTCTGTTTGGATCGGTAGGGTCTATGACTATAAAGCTGGAATTGAACTTTTTCACATATTCATCTCTACTCAGGAAGCTTCTGGTCTTTGGATCCAGCACAGCAGGCAGTTTCAATTCTGACATGCCTTTTATAAGCTCAAGGAAGGAGCCAAAGTGGTATATGAGTAGCTCGCAGAGGTATCCCGAAAAGCCTTCCACCTTTGCCTCAGCTCCGTAAATGTTATGGCCTTTGAGAAAAACTTTAAGGACACGCACGTCATCCTTCTGCCTTTCTGAAAGGTTGTTGTTTACAAACTCATTATGGAGCTGCGTCCTATCTACCGCACTCCCCATCTCATTGGAATTGCTTATCTTGTATGCTGGCACGATATCGACATTGACTCCAAGGTCCCCGAGGATAAGCTGCAGGTATGGGTGCTCTGCATATTTCAGCACATAGCTTTCGTTCCTCTTTTTGTTCACTATGCTCTTTGCTATCTCAACTCCTTTGTGCTCCATCACCCGTTCTTTCATCTTCTTCGGGAAAAGCAGGAAGATGTCTATGTCTGAGCTTCCCCTTATTTGCGTACCTCTTGCGACAGAGCCTGCAAGTATTATCTCGACGTCTTTAGGCACTGCTTTTTTCAACCGCTCCATTATCTCATTTGAAATTTTGGTGCAGATCTCTATGTCGCTTTTGGTCGGCTTTGCATAGCTAAGGATTTTCACCCTCAATTTCTCAAATCTTTCCTTTAGCGCATTTTCTTGCAATTCCACCACGCATAATAGTAATACTGCAAATTTATTATACTTATTCAATATATAAATTGTGATTGCATGGGCTCGTGGCTCAGCAGTAGAGCGTCCGCTTCGCAAGCGGAAGGTCGCGGGTGCGACTCCCGCCGAGTCCACTGCATCTTGAAAAGAAGTTTTAGAAGATGATGTTTTGGCAAACATATTAAGGAGCATATTGGAAGGCGGCGAAAGGAGTGTTGTGGCGAAGTTTAATGCTATTATTGAAATAGGATTAAAAGCAAGCAATGAGCTCGACACGCTGATTAAAAATGGTGGAGGAATAGAAAGCATCAAGCAGTTGGAAAAGAGGTCCGACATTGTTGCATTTAACATAACAAACATGATAACTAGCGGAGGCGTCGCGCCGAACCTTATAGACAATATGCTTGAGCTGGCAGAGAAGGAGGACAACATAATAGACTCGATGTACAACCTCGCCAGAGAGTTGCTGAGGTACAATGTAAAAGGCAAAAGGCTTTCACATGTGATTAAGGAAGGCCT
>JBMFUN010000041.1:0-5819 GCA_049966495.1 Candidatus Micrarchaeia archaeon | reverse complement strand
TCCTGCAATTACTATTGCGCCTTCTTTAGCTTGCCCACCTTGCCGAAGTCAATAGTCGAACCGTAGCCTATAGCTATCGCGTGCATCGAATCTATGTTGACGTATTTGAATATTGGGGAAAGCAGGCGCTCTGGCGGCTCGAGCAAGAGGTCTGTGCCACTAGCATAGAAGCTTATTGCAGGAAGCACAAGCAATGGCACAGATTTGAAATTGCCAAAGAGGAAGCATCGAAGCTTTTCCCTCCTGCCTATATTGTCGGTTATGCCTACCGTTGGGTGCTCATGGCCCATGATCATCATGCTCGGCTTTTCTTTTTCGCTCATCCTTGGCATCTCCTCCCCATGGAAGAACAGATACTTTCCAATAAATGCCTGCTGCCTGTACACATTGAGCTTGAAAGGCTCCTTGTAGCGCTCCACAAAGTTGTCGTGGTTGCCCTTTATCAATTGCAGTGCAATCTTTCTATCTCTTGCGAAGCTTATCATATCGTAAAGCTCGTTGAATTCTTCAGGCTCTACTGTGGAAAACTCGTTCTTTATGTCGCCGTCTATTATCAATGTGCTTGCTTTTGTCATCTCTAACGCTTTTGAAAGCACTTCCAGTATTTTCTTCAGGTTTGCCTTAGGTGCAAATATGCCGCTCTTTGCAAGATAAGCCTCATAACCAAGGTGCAAATCAGCTACGACTATTGCGCCAAGGCTCTTTATATATGCTACAGGCATCCCTTCCAAAAGCTCTACGTCTTTTGTGAGCTCCATGCATATTCCTATTTTTCGCCAATCCTTTCCATGACCATCTTGTGAAGCTTTTGCAGGTATTTCCTACGCTCCTTCATCAGTATCACATCTGCGCTCCCGAAAGTAAGCATCGTGTGCGAGAATGGTGATGGCAGGGGCGTCCTTATGAGCTTAAGCTTTATCTTACCTGTGTTCAAATCTGAGATTATGCTTTCGGCTCTTGGCATGTCCATCGTGTCTTCCAATATCTCCCTGTATGTTTCCTTGAGCACTGGGAAATTCTGGTCTATCTCTTCTGTAGCCCTGAGCAAAAGCTGCGAGTTGAACTGCTGCTTTCCCACACTGATCTTCCAACCCTTGTAGTTCCTTAGCACCATGAAGCTTCTTGCAGCAACATGCCTGAACTTCCTTCTCATGAGCTCGGTGCGCCTTATGTTCTGCTTAAGCATTATAGACATTCCCATATGCGATATCTCAGATATCAAATCTCTTATATTTCGCTCTGTGACCTTCTCGCCCTTTGGCAGATTGAGCACAAAGCCATTGTCGCTAACAATTATACCTATGTCTTCATCTAGCACCTCTGAAAGCTCTATCGCTATTGCTCTTGAGAGTGCGTCATTTACTCTCCTGCCAAACAGCGCGTGGAAAACAAGCAGATTGTTTCCGCTTGATGGATCCGTTGTCTGCTCTACAAGCACGTATTTGTCATTTGGAATCTCTCCAGCAAAAAGCATCTGCTCCAAGAAATAGTTTGCTATTGCGATCTTTGAATTCTCGTTTATGGGCATCTCTGAAAGGAACTTGTCAACATCTTGGGGAATCTTCTTGAAGCTTGGGTTTGCTTTCAAAGCTATGTGCTTCCTTATGAGAGAGGAAAGCTTGGCCCTGAACTTTCCTATCTCTATCGCAAGCTCATAGCTCAATGGGAGCTGCTCCGAGAACCATGGTGGAATGGTAGGAGCGCTTGCCTTCGCCTCGCTCACATAGCAGCTCATACCCCTTGAGCTGTTGAACATGTAGAGCTTGCCTCCAAGGGTGAATATATCGCCAGGCTTTAGATGGATGAGAAACTCCTCCTCTATGCTTCCTATCCACTTCTTGCCAAGGTAAACGTTCACTGCCACTTCGTCTGGTATGGTGCCTGAGTTGAGCATGTATATAACTTTCGTCAGCTTGCCGCGTCTTCCGAAAACTCTTTCCTTTTCGTCATGCCATATCTTCCCATAGACATGCCTGCTTTCCAAGCCTGCATAATTCCCTGCAAGGTAGTTGAGCAATGAGTCAAAATCCTGCCTTTGAAGGTTTGCATACGGATAAGCTGTCTTCACAAGCTCGTATGCCTCATCATCATTCCATTTCTTGTTGAGGGCCATGCCCACTATGTGCTGCGCAAGCACATCAAGCGCGTTCTTTGGCACTACAAATGAATCTAGTTTTCTCTTCAGTGCCGAATCAACCATCACAGAGCATTCTACAAGATCATCCCTGTTTAGCACGACAAGCTCTCCCTTGGCTACTGATTTGAAGCTATGTCCAGCTCTTCCTATCCTTTGGACAGCCCTTGTGATGCTTTTGGGCGAGCCGAGCTGCACCACATTGTCTATCGCACCTATGTCTATGCCCAGCTCTAAGCTCGTAGATGAAACAACGCACTTGAGTGAGCCCTTTTTCAAAAGGTCTTCGACTTCAAGCCTTGAATCCCTCGAAAGTGAGCCATGGTGCGCTGCTACCTCCTCTCCGTATTTGAACCTTTTCTTGAGGTTGAAGACAACCCTTTCTGTGCCGCTCCTTGTATTGGTGAATATCAAGGTTGTCTTTGATTTTTTTATTATGCCATTGAGCGTCTTGTACATCGCACTCTCGACCTTTTCATCATCTGTATAGATCATGTCCTTTACAGGGCTCATCACCTTTACGTCAAGCTTCTTGCTCCACGATGCATCTACTATAATGCAGTCATTGGGATTGCCATCTTTGTAGCCCACAAGAAACTTCGCTGCTTCCTCAAGCGGATATAAGGTAGCACCCATGCCTATCCTTACCGCATCATGGCCTATCAGGTTTACTAGCCTGGATATAGAGAGAGCAAGATGAACGCCTCGCTTGTTGTTTGCAAGCTCGTGGAGCTCGTCTATTATTATGTATTCCAGGCTCTTCATGCTCTCCATGAAGCGCTCAGAATTAAGTATTATTGCAAGGCTCTCTGGCGTGGTGACTAGTATGTTCGGGGGCTTGGCAAGCTGGCTGTGCCTCTCCTTCTGCGTTGTATCACCTGTCCTAACAGCGATGGTGACCTTCTTTACGCTTTTCTCCTTGCTTATTGCATTGTATATCTCTTCAAGAGGCTTTGTGAGGTTCTTGTATATGTCGTTGTTGAGGGCGCGCAGCGGAGAGACATATATGCAGTAAACCCTGTCCTCAAGCTTTCCCTCAATGCTATAATCGAAAAGCCTACTTATAATAGACAGGAAGCCTGATAGGGTTTTGCCACTGCCAGTCGGTGCAGTAACTAGTATGTTCTTCCTGTCGTGTATGAGCTTAAATGAAAATTTTTGCGGCGGAGTTAGCTCATTGAAGTTCTTTTCAAACCATTCCCTAACATATGGATTAAGCACGCCAAGACTCTCTTCATTTGAGAACGGCTCTGAAATATTCTCTATCATTGCTAACCACTAAAATGCTATAAAAAATAGGAAAAGAAAAATAAAAATGTGCCTGTTCAATTTACTTATAAATAGATGTGTAGGTTGTGCCAGTGTCATCTGTAATATGTATGCACTCGCCCTCGCATTCTATCAGGCATGCCTGGCACAGTATGCATGAGCTCCCGTTCACTGCGACGGAAAGCCCTCCGCTCTTGCCATCATTGTCTGCTGCAAAATGCCTGTGGCCATCGTTGACGTTGGACCACTTTTTGTACACTTCAGGATCTACCTTGCCCTTCCACTTTGCCTCTTCTGGAGCGGAATCTGCATTAGCATTGCCGGCATCAGGATTGTCAGGTGTGCCCCTGCTCCTCATTTCGAATACGCCAACAGGGCATACATCTTTGCAGTGCTGGCAGCCTGTGCATTTGGTCTTGTCTACCCATACATCCATTCAAATCACCACACTTTTGCTTCGCTATACATATTTAAATCATTTTTGCTTGTTTTGCTTACTTTTGCTACCTTTTCAGCCGAACAGGCTTGCAAGACCTCCCGCAGCTGCCTCTTCCTCTTTTGCCTTGTCCTCTTTCTTTTCTTCTTTCTTTGCAGGCTGCTGCTGCGGCGCTGATGGGGCTTGTGCTGCCGCTACTGGTGCTGCTTGAGCATTCTTTATTATCTCCTTTATGTTGACGCCCTTGAGCGATGCAACTACTGCCTTTGCCTGCGCTTCGTCCGGTTCTATTCCTGCAGCTTTTACTACTTCCATCAGGTTTTTCTCATTTATCTCCTTGCCTGCTGAATCAAGGAGCAATGCAGCGTATATGTATTCCATCTTTTTCACCTTTTAGCATTAAGCATTTTGCTTCAAAGCATTGAGCGCACTTGCCTGCGCGTATGCCTTCTCAAGAATCCTTTCTATTATTCCAGGAGCATATATGTTTGCAGCAATACCAAGCCCAAGTGCAATGCGATAAGCCTTCCCTATGAGCCTCTCTATAGTGTAAGAGTTTACTATACCCAATTCGAGGCTAAGTGCAAGAGCCTTTGAGAATGCATCCCCGATCTCCAATATTGTCTGCTCCTTTGTTCTGCCTAGCACTTCGCTGCTGAATATCACGCCGTTGCTCAAAAGCACCTTGGGCGCCATGACTGCTGTGAATGGCATTACGCCAAGGAGGTGAAGAGCCTTAGCAACAGGAAGTTCCACTGTCTCTCCCTTCTTAACAAGTATCTTGTCCTTTGAAATGACAACCTTGCCCTTCTGTATTTGCACGTCTATCCCAGCGCTCTTCAAGTCTGTCACTGCTTGGCCCGGCTGGAGCGTTGTTTCTCCGCTTTTTATTTCTATGTCTGAGTTTGCTACCTGGCCTGGCTTTGCCTCAAGCTTTATAGATTTGGCCTTGAATTTCTGGTAAAGTTCGAATGGATCATCATTGCTTAGTATTATCGCTGAAGTTCCTGAAAGATGTTGGGCAAGCATCTTTGTCGAATCATTTGCATCAAGTATGCGCCCAAGAAGCGACTTCCTGCCTATTATTAGCTTTGCTTCGTTAGACATCGAATTTCTCACAGATTGGAGCAACCGGTCAGGGATGCTGTTGAGCTCTACCACCCCTATTGTAGAGTAGCTTTGGATCATCTTCTTGGCGTCTTCAACGAACCTTATCTTTTGGTCTTTTGTAAGCATGCAAAACACCTATATGAACCTGAGCGGCTTGCTCATCGTAAGCTTTACATATGCTGATTTTATGTGCTGCCTTCCTACCTTCTTGGCAAGCTCTGAAAGCACTTGATCTATATTGGAGATTATCTGCTTTGCTTCCATCTTCTCCGATCCGACCATGCAGTGCACCGTAGGCAGGTACTTGCCCTTGCTTTTTATCGACACAGAATTCATCGAATCACTTACCATTTTCTTGATGTCGCCGATCAATGGCTTTGGCATCTTGTTCCTTGGCCCGAGAAATGTTCCAAGAACCTTGGCTATCTGAGGCATCAGGCTCGGCTGTGCGAAGAGCGTACCAGAAAGCAGCTCGCGCAATTTTTCTTTCTCGTTGGCTATTGTCTGGAGCTGAGAGCTTTGTATAATCTTAGGGTTGAACTCCATGAGCTTGTCTATTATGTTCTTGTCGTCTGCGAACACAATAATGCTCGTGCTCTTTCCGCGCCCATAAGGAAGCTTTATCTCCATGTTAAGCCTATTGTTGGGCTTGCTGAAATCAACATCTGAAAAGTTTATGGCGAGCTCTACGCTTTGTACAAACTTGCGTTTGCCCTTGTTCTCCTCTATGAAATCTGAAACCTTTTTAAGCGTCTCTTCCTCCATGAAATCCCTCCTGCATTGTGCAGTATAACGGGAAAAGCAGAAAATTTTTCTGCAAATGTAAGAGTTATTAGAAGATAAAGGTATTTAAACATTTTGCAAATTGCG
>JBMFUN010000040.1:0-5889 GCA_049966495.1 Candidatus Micrarchaeia archaeon | reverse complement strand
CGTTGCAAAAATTGTCACTTGAGCCTTATCGAATCTAGGTTCATGGGCGCCCTCGCCTCCACGTGCAGCATCCTTCCTATGGATCTTGCAAGGTCCTCGCACTTCTGCTCTTCCCCGTGCATGGTGAACACGCTCTTCGGCCTGGGCCTTAGGTTTTCTACAAATCCCATGAGCTGCCTCCTGTCGCTGTGGCCTGAAAAGCCTTCGACAGTCGCGACGTTCATATTTATCTTTACTGTCATAAGCTTCCCATCCTCATCGGGCAATGGCACTTCCCTCAATCCGTTTTGTATGCGCCTGCCCAAAGAATTAGAGCTGTTATAACCAACAAATACAAGGGCATTCTTTGGGTCCTCTGCAAGCATCCTCAGGTACTCAAGGCTTGCACCGCCATTGAGCATTCCCCCGCTTGCCAATATTATTGCAGGGCCTTTCTCGATTATGTCAGAGCGCTCGCCTTTTATAACCTCGAATATCTCGCTCTCGAATGGCGACCTGTTATTGAGTATCTTGTTCCTCAAGCTTTCCTTCAGGTATTCAGGATATGCAGTGTGTATTGCGCTTGCCTCGAGTATCATTCCGTCAAGATATACTGGCACATCCATCTTGTACTTTGGATTGTTTGCTATGTAGTTTTCAAGCACAAGCTGTATCTCCTGGGCCCTGCCAACCGCAAACAATGGTATAAGCACCTTCCCGTTGTTGTCTATGGTGCGCTTTATCAGATCCATGAGCTCCGCCTCTGATTCATTCCTGCCCTTTGTGACATCGTTTGCACCGCCATATGTGCTCTCTATGAAAAGCGCGTCTATCCTTGGATATTTCACGCTTGCAGGGTCGAAAAGCCTTGTAAACCCGTATTTCATGTCTCCAGTATGCACAATGTTGTATACGCCTTCGCCAACGTGCAGGTGCACAGTCGCGCTACCGAGTATATGGCCTGCATTGTGGTAGGTGAGCTTGAGTTCGTCTGTTATGTTGGTAACCTCATCGTATTCCCTGGTTATCATGTGCGTGAGCATCTTCCTCACGTCCTTCTCCTCATACAGGGGAGTGCCTCCGCTCTTTTCTACAAGCCTTATGTAATCGTTTAGCAATAGCGCTGCGAGATCCCTTGTTGGGGGGGTGCAATATACAGGGCCGTCATAACCGAATTTGTAAAGATATGGGATGAAACCAACATGGTCCATATGCGCATGTGTGAGCACGATGGCATCGAGCTCGTTTATGGATAGGTTTGCATTTTCAAGATATGGAAATGCCTTGTTGACATCAGAATCGCCGTTTGCGTCAAGCCCTTTGATTGATGGCTCAGGGCTCAGCCCGCAGTCTATTATGACCTTTGAATTTGGCGTTTCCAGCAAGAGCGTGCTCCTCCCTACCTCCCTGAAGCCACCGAGCGCTGTCGCCTTAAGCCACTCGCTCTTCGTAATGACCTTATTGACGTTTTTTCCTACTCCAAGCAGGAATTTCTTCCTGAAGTCTGCCTCATTGAAAAGCAGCTGCCTTACGCCTTTTATGGTGTCACTGTTCATTGTGGGGGTTCTTAGCACTTTTGGAGTCCAGTTCGTCTGCATTGCAATGCTCTTCAGCGTGGAGCCGCCTTTCCCTATCACCAATCCTGGCTTGAGCGCCTCTATGTAGACCTCGGAAAACTCTGGCACGAACTTTACGCTTGCAACGACAGCCTCCTTGGGCACTAGCGAGGTTATTACTTCGAGCGCCTTCTCAGGAGGCATCAGCACTGAGGGATCGCTTCTTATGATGAGCTTCTTCTTTATCGATGAGGCAACATTCCTTATTATCGTGTCATCCTCGTACAAGGGCTTTGGGTTTTTCATGTATATTACAATGTCAGGGCCTTCGAATTCCGCCTTGACAAACCCTATGCTATCTGGAAGCATGTTTCTTATCTTGCCAAAAAGTTCTTCAGCGCGGGCCTTGCTGGCTTCTTCCAAGTTCTTAGGTTCCAATGAATCACTAAAACTTTTCTCGCTTTTGATAAAATGAAAATTAAATCAAGCAAAATATTACTTACCTATTATCTTCTCAAGGTCCTTGCTCGTGTACTCTGTATAGCCTTCTTTTGTTATTGTAGCAATGACCATGTTGTCTCCTGTCGCTGCGTCCCTTCTCATCGCTATGCTCAATGCCCTTGCAACGCCCTTTATGGCATCTTTTGTTGTGAGGCCCTTCTTGTACATGTCTTCTATATAGCCGAGGGCTGTCAGCGAGCCAGAGCCTGTGGCGGTGAATTTAGTATCCTCTGTATAGCCTCCAAGCGGGTCCATGTCATAGAGCTGAGGTGTATCACCGTCCATTCCACCAACGATAAGCTGCACATAGAAAGGAATCATCTTGTTTTCTTGAAGTATGATAGAAAGCAGCGATGCCGCAGCTTTTGGAGACATGGGCCTGCCCTCGCTCATCCTATAGAGCTCGCTCTGCGCCTTAAGTATGCGTATAAGCTCTTGAGCATCGCCAACTGCTCCAGCTATTGTCATGCCAAGATTGTCAGAAATCTTCCAAACCTTTCTGGCTTCAGAAGTCGAGATAAAGGTGTCCATAGTTGCCCTTGTATCCGCGCCTATTACAACCCCATCGCTGCATATCATGCCAATCGTAGTAGTGCCTTTCATTATCTTGGAATAATCCAGTTTATCCATTTATACACCTCAATATGAGCGCAAAATAGTGTGCATGAGTCGCCAAAAAATAAAAGGAATCATATATTATTGAAACAATAATTATATAAGGTTTTCTTTGCCTAGGCTCGCATTGCTAGGTCTATTAGGCTGCCGTTTCCGACAAAATTTTCGCCGCTCTCATAGAGCTCAGCATAGCCGAAAGTCCTATAGGCTTTTGTAAGCCTTACCTTGTAGATGTTGCCAATCCTTGTCTTGGCATTTTTGACAAACACAACAAAATCCCCTATCTTCCCTATCCCCTCTCCGTGCGCTCCCTTTGCATCAATTTTGAGTTCATACACTCCACCCTCTACTATGCTTTCTCCCATCACAAAACCACCTCTGGTCAATTTAAATTTTTTATAAAGCTTTTTAAGCATATTCCACAATTCAGCAAAAATTAGGCATTTGCCTAACATGACCGAAAGTTCAGCGCCTCTTTGCCTTTTTGGCCTTTGTGACAGGGCGCATGTACCAGTAGAGCGCAATTGCAAGAATGACAGCAACTACAGAAAGGGCCAGCACAGACTCATTCCTGTATCTGTAAATGCTTGCAAGCTGCTCGCCTGCGCTCCTTCTCGCATCGTAGAGCAATTCGCTCGCATATGCTGGGTCGCTCCTGGAAATGTTTTTCGCCTTTTCCAGATATGAATAGGCGCTTGTTAGATTTGGATAGAATATTATGTAGGCGCTCTTATTGACCATGTTGATATATCTCTCAGTCATGTTTATTTCAGTGCTTATGTTGTATGTAGTGGTATTCTGGTGGGGCTGCGCCTGTGCGCTGGCAAAACCAAGAAATACCGCGCTTGCGCATGCAAGCGCTAATGCAAAAGCCAAAACTGCAGATGCGGATCGCACTTTCATCGCATCATTTTTACAGGTTTACATCAATATTGAGCTGCTCCTTGAGCTCCCTGTACCTGTTCCTTATTGTGACCTCAGTCACGCCCGCTACATCAGCCACTTCCTTCTGCGTCCTGCGCTCTCCTGCAAGCGCCCCCGCTATATATACTGCGGCAGCGCTCACTCCTGTGGGGCTCCTTCCCGATATTAGGCCGCGCTTCATCGCTTCTTTGAGCAGGCTCACAGCCTTCTCCTGCGCCTCGCTGCTAAGCTTGAGCGCATTCACATATCTAGGCACATATGCAATAGGATCGGTAAGAGGTATCTTGAGGTCGAGCTCGTGCGATATCACCCTGTATGCCCTACCTATCTCCTTCTTAGGCAATCCGGCTATGCTCGCTATCTCATCAAGCGTCCTAGGCATGCCAGCCTCTCTGCAGGCAGCGTATATAACAGCTTGCACAACAGTTTCTATGGGCCTTCCGCGTATGAGGTTGTTCTGCACGCACTTTCTGTAAAGCAGTGCAGCGCTCTCCCTTATGTTTTCTGGAAGACCTAGATAGCTTGCGACTCTGTTGAGCTCTGGCAGAGCTATCAGGTAATTCCTTTCGCTAGAGCTTGCAATGCTAGCGCGCTTGTGCCATTTTCTCATCCTGTAGAGCTGGGCCTGCCTCTTTGAAGGTATCCTAACGCCGCGTATGTCCTTGTTGTAAAGGTCTATCTCAGTGACAAGGCCCCTGTTTGACTTAGTATATTTGATAGGAGCACCTGTCCTAGCCCTTGCATTTCTCTGGTCAGCATCAAATGCACGCCACTCTGGGCCCATGTCTGTCATGTTCTCCTCTATGACAAGCCCGCAGTTGTTACATATGAGCTCGCCGCGCTCGCTGTCGTATATCAAATCGGTACTTCCGCAGCTCGGGCACCTTTTTATTGGCTCAGCAACATTCAGCCCGGAGCCCTCCTGATGCTGCTCTTCGCCAAATGTGTGCCTTGGCCTGCCCCTGCTTCTCTTTGCCTCGCTATCCTCAACATTGATCTTGTTATCAGCAAGCACAATCTTTTTCACTTCCTGCTTTTCCTCCTGTGCAGGCTCTTTGGGCTTTGCCTTCTCGACTTTCTTGGTGCTTGCCTTCTGCAATTTTTTCTTTGCCACCTTCATTTTTTTCGCCATTTGACCACTTCTAAGGACTTAAGCATCAATTTTTGCCTCGCGTTGGTATGAAAAACTTTTTAAATCTTTCTAAAAAACAAGCAATATAATTACATACCATTAGATATTTAAATCTTTCGGTCAACATCGGGGCTTTGAGGCACGAAAGTGGCGGGTCGTAGCCCCCTTTTTGTTTTAGGCAGCATTCGTCTGAGCGGCTTTGCCTTGCATGCTCACCGCGCACCTACCGGCCGTTTCACCCGCACCGGAGCGCTCGTCGCGTCATCGCTTTTTGCCCCGCAGCGGTCCGTTTCTATTCCGGGTAAGGCCTTGAGCCATGTGCGCTCTGCATGAGGGGAGCTTCCTCCTTTCGGTAAGCTGCCCGCCCGCCACCATACTTATAACGCATGAAATGTTTTTATTGTTTCCTTGAGATAATCTTTCATGGGCATTTTGGGCAGCAGCATAGCGAGCGAGATCATACTAGTGCTTGCAATAGCTTTGGTGCTTTTCATAGTATTCAAGATAGGAAAACTCCTATTGAAGATCATATTCGGGATTATTGCAAACAGCATACTCGGCGTTATTGCGATATACACATTGAACTACTTCTTTACCCTAGGCATACCTCTTGCATTGCCTGAGATCATCGCCTCAGCGCTCTTTGGGCTTCCCGCTGTTGGCACTATTGTAATATTGAAGCTTTTCGGCGTTTTGGCATGATTCGCATATTTCTTATATCTCTTATCTTATAAATATTTCAGTTCTTGGATCTAGGAAGAGATTCATCGGCATAGACAATCTGCCACATGTTCGGGGCGAGCTCTATGCTCCTTACCGGCCTGTTTTCATCCATATTGCTTTTTCTCCTTCTTATAAAATTCCTGATCTTCAACCCTATATTCCTCATCTAAGCACCAAGACGAAAGCATCGTTTTTCTGGGTGGGTAGAACAAAGCTTTCGTCATATGTTCTACTGCAAAGGCCATATAAAAAGCTTTCTTTTTGTTGAATTTTTTAAAATTTTATTTGAATTTCTGCAAATTGGCTCTGTCATAATATTCGGTTGATTAATGACGTCAAATAAAAATAGGCACTCAAAATGAAATTATCCAAATGTGTGTGATTTTTAAATGCTCCCTTTGATAAGAGATATGGTAACTATGCAGAAGATGGGAATGAGATTCAAGGCATATGTGGCGA
>JBMFUN010000039.1:0-6336 GCA_049966495.1 Candidatus Micrarchaeia archaeon | reverse complement strand
ATTGCTCCTGCCGCTTTCTGCGCAGCACCTTTCAAATAAGGGCATGAACTCGATTTCGCAGCCTATTACAGGCGCAGATATGCCAAACGATTCAAGCACATCTGGAGCGATCTCCCCGAATATCCCTATAGCGGTGCCATTTGAAACTATGGCAGCGCACCTCCCTTTTATGAAAGATGGGTCGTCACGGGCTTCAAGCTTATGCTCTATGCCTAGCGTGCCAAGCAGCGCTTCCACATAAGACCTAATCTCCGAGAATTCAGCTCTTGAGTCTTCAGATACAAATGCAAGCATTCTTTTTTCGAAAGGCTTGCCATTCTCGACCCCAAACACAAGCCCTGTTTCAAAGAGCCTTTGCGGGAGAGGCTCGTGCGCAGAGATGGAAAGGTTCTGAAGCAATCCTGGCATTATGGATGTGCGCAGCATCGAGTAGATCTCAACCTTAGAATATGCGAGCTTTACAACCCTTTCAGAATCAATGGGCTTTTTCATTCTCTTGAAGTTTATCTCCTCGTTCGTGAGGTAATTGTTTACGGCTTCGGTGAAGCCCATGCCTATGAGCAGATTTGACAATCTGTCTGAAAATTCGTTTTGCTCATCAGGTATGCCCACAGAAGTGCCTGCCACTGGCATTGGAATTATGTTGTTGTAGCCGTATGCAATTGCTATGTCCTCTATTAGGTCCTGCTGGTTGAGCACATCAACCCTGTAAGGCGGCACATACGCAAGCACATATCTTCCATAAATCGCGCCATCGAAACCCATTTTGTTTAGGAGTGTTATTATCTTTGCTTGGTCAATATCGACGCCAAGCGCCCTTTTGACTAAAATGGGCCTGAGCTTCATCTCCCTGTATGAAAGCTGTGGCGTGACCATTTCTTTCCCCTCGCTTTTTATTGTGCATGGATAGACGTCAAAGCCCAGATCGATGAACATGCATGCAAGAATATTAAGTGCATTGCGCACAGCAGGCTCGCTAGTCCCTGTTATGTCTATGAAAAGGTTTTTCGTGTCTTCCTTGACTTTTGTGAGCTGCGAGTTTATGATCGGTATGAGCGACATGATAGAGCCCTTTGAATCAGAGAGCACAGGATACATGCCCGCCTTGACCGTGTTTGTGTATGCTATGCCCTTCTCGTGCTCTTCCAATATCTGCCTGAAGCTCATCTCCCTATCGCTTCCAAGTGGCACAAAGCTGCCCTCGTATTTTGCATCATAATGCAGGGGCGGCTCAATCGCATCCAGGTTGTGCAAGCCCATTGCTATCTTCTTCCTTTTCCTCCCATATGTTTCAGATAGCTTCTCCATGAAGTTTATTATGTATTTGAGCTTGCCGTGGAGGTCTGCATTCTTGACAACCATCGCCTCTATGACAGGCCTCACCTTCTTCACCGACTCGGAAGTAATTACTGTGAGCTCTGGCTTATTTTTAAGCGAGTAGAAATTGCTTTTGGGCGTTTCCTTTCCATCCAAGTACCTCATCGCCCTTGCAAAGCCAACGCTGTCAAGCAGGTCTGGCCTGTTGGGTGTGATGTCTATATATACATCATCTCCTTCTGTCTTTTCTACTTCCATCCCTATTTTGTCTATGTTTTCTTCGAGCTTTGCAGTGTCAACGCCAAGCGCCGCCAGAAGTTTCAAGCTGAAAGTTGTAACCGCCATAATCTCACCAGATTATCTCTTTTCTTTTCCTGAGCCATGCGACGCTGTTCTCGTAAAGCTCTGATATTCTTTCTATGCCCAGGTACCGCATAAGTATCCTCTCCAAGCCCATCCCCCAAGCGAGTACATCCTTGTTGAGCCCCATCGCTTTTGTTATCTCCTTTCTTATTATCCCGGCGCCGCAGAGCTCTATGTTGTCGTTAAGCTTGTCGTCATGATAATATACCTCGAGCCCCGGCTCTACAAACGGGAAGAAAGACGGCCTTATTCTTATGTCTGGGAATCCCACCTGCTCGTAGAAGCTCTTGAGCGTTGCTATAAGGTTTGAAAGCGCAAGATTGTCCCCTATTATTATGCCATCTGACTGGTGGAGCTCAGAGAGATGCTTGTAGTCTATGCTCTCGTTCCTGAACACCTTGCCTACAGAGAAGAGCTTCACCGGGTAGTTTGCATTCATTATGCCTGCATATTTGCGGATGAAATGCACTGACACGCTGGTTGTCTGCGTTCTAAGCAGCGCCTGTTTTGCAAGGTCCTTGTGCCACCTCTCCTTCCATGCATGCTCATGCATCGCCTTGACCCTGCTCAAGGCTTCAACATCCTCTATGTCAATAGTCTTGGGATTTGAAAGGAAGAATGTATCCTGCATCTCCCTCGTTGGGTGATCTTGGGGGGAGAAAAGGGCGTCGAAGTTCCAGAAGGCGCTCTCTATTATTGGCCCGCTAACCTCCATGAAGCCCATGCCTATCCACGTGCTTCTTATTATATTGATGAATTCATGGACAGGATGCATTCTCGCGGGATATATTATCGCGCTTTCTGCGTTTACATCATATGCCTTGAAGCTTTTGCCCCTCCATGAGCCTGTTTTGAGCATCTCTGGTGTTAATGGGCCGATGCCCTCTTCAATTGGGTTGAGCTTCGCCCCATTCTCTGTAAGCACAATATTCTTTATAATACTCTTCTTCCCTATCCTAACAAGCTTCCTTTTGGAGAGCACGCCAAGCTCAGCACCTTCTCTTACTGTGCCTTTTGCGATTTCATTGAGTGCGCTTCTCAGTGCGTACTCCTTGCCTACGGCGCTCCTTCCCTCTTCCGTAAGCTCCACCTTGTCGCCATCGATCTTTATCCAGCCATTCTTCTTAGCCCATATCAGGCCTATCTTGTTTTTTATGGCATCTATGCGCATGCTCCCTTTGCTGAGCTCTTTTATAAGCCTCTCCTCAGGGAACTCCTTTAGGTAGCTCTTTCCTTCCTCGCTCAGCTCAACGCTTTCAAGCTCCTCCCTCTCAACGCTTATTGCGCCTATTTTCGAGAGCTCCTCTATCGCCCACCTTATGGCATCTTCGCCAATGCCTGTGCTCTTTAGCTCTTCAAAGCTTGCGCTCCTTTTTTTCTTAAGGAATTTGAGCAAGGTGATTTCATATACGTGCATAATACCTCGCTATTCTTTGCTATAAAACATATTTATACTTGCTCTTTACTTGCCAACCCTAAAGTAAAGGTATAAGATCAATGCAACGATGGCAAGAGCGATTATCAAATAGGTGTAGTAGCCGAAGAAGCTGTATACCCCAGAGATGAACTTCAACACCTCTGTTTCTATGCTTTCTTGAAGTGAAAACTTGAGCGTAAATGAGGAAAGCGGCTCCCCGTAGAACCAAGAGATCTTTGTCACATTCCTGTAACTGTTTGTAAAAGCAGACGGCGGCGAATCAGGCACTGGATATACAGAAATTATCTGTGCGCCAGGAGGCAGCTCTATTGTAAAGGTTGTGTTCGCTGGCAGCACCTCACCGCTCACACCATGCTCAAAGTTGAAAACCTTTGTATTAAAGGAATAAACGAAAGATCTGGGCCCTGTCTGCTCAACAGTCGTGACATTCGGCACATCATAGCTCATCAGGAGGTATGCGAAGTTCCCAGAGCTGTTCTTGAAGATCGCCCCAGGGAGGAACTTGAAGTTGTACAAGCCACCTGTTGGGTTGATTATGTGCTGTACAAGCATCGGCCCAACAAGGCTTTGCCATGTGCTGAGCGTCAGGTTGAGTGCAAGCCTGTTTGTAGTATACTGCTGCACAGAAGCATTGCTGATCTGGAGGGTAAGCACCTCGTTCACAAAAGCGCTCGTGTTCTTGTTGAGCACCATTGTGACGTTGAGATGCGTCACCGTGTAGGATGCGCCCGCATATTGAAGCATGAGCAGAAGCACTGCCAAGCCCAGCAGCGAGTATCTCATTATCAGCACCTTAAGAAATAGGGTAAATTGTTAATAAAAACCTTTTGCACAAAAAGCGCAAAAAGAGTTTCTTCACTTATGCCTTCTTCAATTTTCCGTTTTCCTTGTAATACGCAAGCCATTTTTCATAATCGTCCGCCCACACGATGTGGTAGGAATTGTCGCTGAGCTTTATAATCCTTTTTTCCCTGTTGGCGTCTTTGTCTACAGGTATTCTGCGCATGAAAATGTGGAAATTCATCAGATCACCTGCCTTTTGTGTATCTCATCGGGCTTATGAGCGTGCCGTAATCGCTGCTTATCTTCTCTTTTATGTACTGCTCCACGTTGCCTGGCGTATTGTCATCAAAAAACTTGGCCTTAACCATAAAGCCAGCAATGCCCTCAGTAACATAAACCTCTGCCACCTCGTCAAAGGAGATGAGCTTCTTTGCAACCTCTTTTGCATCTACGTTGAGGCGCGGCTTTATAAGGAAGAACTTGTAGTAGTTGCCTTTCATGCTTTTTGGCCTGGCTTTTTGGATTGTATTTTGAATTGTATTACCTTTCCTATTGTCTCCACCCATCCAATCACTTTTTTCTTTTCTAATTTTCTAATTGTCTTTAAAATTGAGAGAAGAATGGAAAAGCATGAAAAGGTTTGTGGGAGGAATTAGGGTTAAAGGGTGGGTTTGAAATGTGAGTTTTCCAGAGGTTTCAGCAGCAATGCGTATCATCCAATCCCCACAAACCAAGTTTATTATTGCCAAGTTTTATATAAAAGGATTTTTGTGTTGTTAATATTAAAAAGCTCACAATCTATTAATTTTTATATTAAAATTTTAAAATTCATCTAAAATATTTAATGCTATAACAGTGCAAAAAATTTTCTCAAGATGGAAACAATTAAATATTAATTATAGCATTATTTTAACCAATGCGCAGTATACCAGATAAGGTGCGTGAAGCGCTTCTCAGATTGCGCGAGGGAAGTAGCGCGAGCCTAGAGATACGCATCATAAAGGGCAATTTCTATGTATACAAGGTAAAAAACATCTGGAGCAAGGCAAAGAAGAAGCAGATAAAAAAAGGGGAATACTTCGGAAAGATAGAAAGCGATGGCACATTCAAGCCGGTCCAGAAAAGAAAGCCAAGGCGCATGAAGATCTATGCAGAAGAGCAAAATGCCCCAAGCCCATTTAGGATGCACAAGAGCTCGCTCAAATACGAGCTGCAGATATTAAAAGCATTGAGCATGAATGGCAGGATAACAATGAAGGCTTTGGGCAAGCTAATAGGATTGAGCGAAACTGCAGCAAGGCACCAGGTCGGGGCGCTGGAGAAAAAATACGGCATTAAATACATTCCAGAAATAGACATCACAAAGTTGGGCTACATGCCCTTCTTCATAACAGTAAAGTTTATCGGTGACATGCCGCCAATAGAGACCTTGAAAAAGGAACTGGAGAGCGTTCCTTTGATACAAGCAGCATTCCTCACAAAAGGGAGCTTTGACCTGATGATTTACGCCGTAGCAAAAAGCAATGAGGATCTGCTTTTCAATGTGTTGATAAAAACAAGAAGAGATCTTTCACAATATGATTCGTTATGGAACATTATCATAGTGTATGAGGATTATGGCTACATTCCATTGCGCGAGCAGTTTGTCGAGGCGTTGAAAGAGCAGGTTTGGCATAGGTCAAAGCAATCTGAGAGGCCAAAAGAAGGTCAGCTCAGGGAGAGAGCTTTTAATGTGCTGAAGGAGCTTGTAAAAGACGGCAAGGCTGAGTTTAGCAAGATCGGCGAAAAGTACAATCTTAACGAGCAGGAAGTAAGATATGAATACCTTAAGCTTGTCGATTCTGGTGCAATAAGAAGGACAACAATATCCATAAGCAATCTACCATTAAAATATGTTGGAATACTGCAAGAAAGCTTTATAAACTACAAAAAATTCAGGGACAAAAGGGCTTTTTCTCTCTCTGACATAATAGAGGACAATACAAGAGCAGTAAATAGATACGTTGCTGTTTTTGATTCGATGAATCCTCATGGATCTCTATTCTTTGTACCTGTTTTTGAAGGAAACGAGCTTTATGAGATAACGGAAAAATTGAAGAAACTTGATCTTGGAATAGAAATTTCTACAGCAGTAATAACAAACATATTGGTTGGAAGCTTCTGCCTAAGGAAGTTTGACAATGCATATTCAATACAGCAAAAGATCCTGGAAGAAGAGTATGGTTATGAAAAGATTGAAAGAATAAATTACGAGTCAAAAGAAAAGCAAAAAGAGAATTACAAATTGGATATAAGGGGATTGCCGATAGAAAAGGTAGAATAAAATAAAAATTAGAAGATTAGTTTAGCAATCTCTTTTCTGGTTCTGAATCCCTTGGAGAAGTCATCCCTGAATTTTGCAGTTTCTCCTGCAATGTTTATCCTCGGGCAATTAT
>JBMFUN010000038.1:0-6705 GCA_049966495.1 Candidatus Micrarchaeia archaeon | reverse complement strand
CTTGAATAATGAGGAACAATTCCGCACTAGCACCATTGCTGCCCACATTTCAATCGCTATTTAGATGCGCTGTACCTAATATTTAAACTTTTTGTACAAAGATTGCCAGCATGCACATCGGTTGCCACATTTGTTGCTATATGGATTTCCTGGATGAAAAATTATAACGGTTAATTCCCCATTCAGGAAAGGAGCAAGAAGTGCTATATCAAACTAGGATAAAGATACACTAGTGGGAAGTGCGATTATTGGAAAACGCACGGCAAAATTATTTCAATTGTATTAGAGCGTTTTCATGCTGATATAATCGTTTGCTATCTTCTTATTTCCAAATCTTTCCAACACCTTGCCAAGCTCTTCCCTTTTCATGCCCTTTTCACATACTATAATCCTGTTTCCCAAGTTGTATGCACTCACCACACCTACATCAAAGTATCCCCCGAGCTTTCTTATATATGTCTCAAAATATGGGATATTGTCAATGGTGAGCGCGTAGTTTATGGCCAAAATGCCCCTTGCCCTGAGCGCTTTCCACGCGTCCTGCACGAATCCTTCTTCAAGAAAAGCACCAGGTATCTTGGCATTCAAATAGGTATCAAGTATTATTATGTCGTATTCGTTGCTAACATTCTTTATGTATTTGGCGCCATCGCCTATGATAATGTTGGCCCTCAGGCTTCTGGGCAGCATTACCTTTGACATGCTCACCATATTAGGATCGATTTCTATCACATCTATGTTTATGTCATGGTAGAGTGTCTCGAGCTGGTACGGCACCGTGCCTCCCCCAAGGCCTATAAGCAAGACTTTTGCATTTTCGAACGCGAGAGGCAATGGCATAAAGTAATCCCAATAGCCGTTTGTAAAGAGAGAATCTTTTCTTATTCTTGAAAATGTTATGCCATTATAAAACAGAGTGCGCTCGCCATTGCGTTCTCGCACTTCTATGTAGGCATTTTGCTCGCTTATCGATGCAACGAGTTTTCCCCTTATCAGGGCTTCTATGCTGCTCATGAATCTCATTCTATCACTACCACGGCACGCTTTTGAGCCTTAGCTTGTTG
Organism: Candidatus Micrarchaeia archaeon; assembly: GCA_049966495.1. Taxonomy (GTDB): domain Archaea; phylum Micrarchaeota; class Micrarchaeia; order Micrarchaeales; family Micrarchaeaceae; genus JAKAWW01. The sequence goes on along the minus strand of JBMFUN010000038.1, from coordinate 5,641 downwards.
GCACCGATGTTTGTAAGAATGTGAAGGATGCCGGTGAGCACTATTATGAACAGATAGCCGTAAAAATTGGGCAGATGGCCCAATGGCAGGGCAAAAATAGCGGCGAAAAGGAAGAAGCCGTACTGGTCCATTACAGGCAGGCTTGCCCCCTCTTTCATACCAATCCTGCGCTTTATGAAGCTGCCCAAAAGATCTCCAAAAATTGTGCCTATTGACATGACTGCAGCTATGGCAAGCATATAGTGAAAGAAAGGGTATTCTGCCATACCAACAGCCAAGCCAGCTACAAGCATTGCTATTGTGCCCTTTATAGTCTTGTGGTCTCCAAATATGCGCTTGCCCCTTATGCTCCTGCCCATGTCGAGAGGTCTGCCACCGCCAAAAATGACAGGCGCCCCGTTTGCGACATACGCCGGCAGTATGTAAATCAATGGGTATGCAAAAATAGCATATAGGTAAGACACAGGAACACCTAAACCATCTTCCCCTCAGCTATGCGGTCCGTGCCTCCACCCCTGAGCTCCTTGCCCTGCAATTTCAAAAACGCCTTTAGAGATTCTATCGCACTCTCACCATTCCTCGAAACTGCAACAACCTCCCCGTTGCTATTGTGGAGTATTGCTACGCCATTTGAGAGCTCTGCGCACTTTGTGGCTATTTTCCTTAGCATTCTCCTATCATAGTCAAGCATTTTTACGATTTTGCTGCCAGTGCTTTCCTTTGCAATGGCGCTTGCTATATAGTCTGAGAGCTCTTCCTGCATGTCCACATATTTCTTCCTGTAGAGCTCAAGCTCCTTTATCTTCGATTCCATGCTCTCGCTGAGCTTATCCCTATCTATTCCAAGAAGCGCGGACATGCTGTCAAGGCTCTGCATTACCTCGTTTATGTATTGCTGCACTGCAGGCCCCGCCACATATTCCAGCCTGTCTATTCCATCGTGTATCCTATAGGCATTTCTTATCTTTATGATGCCGATGCTTGACTCCCTGCCTTCAAGGTGCAAGCCTCCGCACGCCTCGGCGTCTATCAGGTTGCCTTCCAGGTCATATATCTCAACAATCCTCAGCCTTTTTGAAGGCACGCCATGCCCTTGGTAGATGAAAAAGCCAAACCTTGACTCGGCATCGCCCCTGTCTAGCTCCTCCACCTTCACTTTTATCCCATGCAGTATGAATGAATTTGCCTTGTCTTCTATCGCCTGAATTTGCTCTTTTGAAAGCCTTTCATAATGGGCTATGTCTATATGCGCCTTTTCCGCTGTCTTCTTTGCCCCCTCCTGCCATGCGTGCCTGCCCAGGATGCTTCTTGCAGAGGCACTTATTAGATGCGTAGCCGTGTGGTGGGCCATAAGCCTTAGCCTCCTTTCCTGGTCAACAGCGCAGTGCACGATATCGCCGACCTTGAAGTTTGGCTTGCCCTTTACAATATGCGCAATAACACCGTTCTCCTGCTGCACGTCGATTACTTCGCAGTTTTCTATGCTACCGTGATCCGCTTCTTGGCCGCCTCCTTCAGGATAAAAAACACTCCTGTCAAGCATTACGATGTCGCCTTGCATTGACAAAACCTTTGCATCGCACTCTGTCAGACCTTTGTAATAGAGCTTCTCAGTTTTCTGAACGCCTTCGGTGCTGAACCGCACCTTCTGCCCCTTCTCCTTTTCTGCGAAATCACCTTTTATTATGCTAAGGTATGCATTCTCAGGAATCTCTATGCTAAGCCCTTTCGACTTGGCAACGCGCTCTATCATCTCAGGCGTTATGCCGTTGCTCTCGTAAAGCGTCGCAAGCTTTTCTGGCGTGAGCTTTTCCTTTCTCTCAAGCATACCTGATATTATGCGCATTGCTGTGCTCTTTGTCGATTCGTAGCGCTTCTTCTCTGTTTCTATTATTCTCCCTATTTCTCCTAGGCTCTCTCCAAGCCTTGGATACAGATCTCTAAGATCCTTCACATGGAGTTCCATTACTTTCAATATGTCAAAGCTGCCATATTGCTCCATGAAATCAAACATCCTGCGCAACAATACCCTGAGGTTATAGCCACCACCGACATTGCTTGGAAGCGCGCCATCCGTTATGGCAAAGAGCAGTGTTCTAGAATGGTCTGCAATTGCGTATGCAGCTTGCATAGGCTTTATCACATTATAGAAGTCTTCCCTGCTTATGCCTGCACTGCTTATGAGCTTTGATTCGGCTGCGCTTTCGCTGCTTTCCTCTGACAGGTCTATTGTGCCCAGCATGCCCGCTATCCTTGAGTAAAGCCTTTCGTTGGGCTTTATGCCCATCGCCTTGTAAAGATATGAAAGCTCATTCTTGAACACGGGATCGTATGCTGTATATGCCCCTGTATAATACCACAGCAATCTCTCGAATCCCCAGCCTACATCCACAACCTTTCCCTTTAGCTCCTCAATTTTTCCGTTTTCATAGCTGAACTGAGTAAATACATTGTTCACGAGCTCAAGCCCGTGGGCGAAGCTTTCGAGGCACGGGCCAAATTCCGAAAAATCACCCATCGCCCAGACATCCTCTATATAGGTTATGTCCTTCTTATCTATGCCCAACAGTTGCGTAAGCACCTTGAAGTTAAGTTCTATGGTCTTGTCGCGCCAGTAGCCTTCTTTTGGGTAGTTGAAAGCAGTCTGGTTTGCCATCATGAATGATGTGAAATGCCTTCCGGTGATGCCCGTATTGGGTATATCATTGAACCTTAGGCACATCTGGGGGACAAGCAAGGGATTTGCAGGATATTCAAAATTCATCTTGTTGTTCTCTATGCGCTGGAAGTCCTGGATTCCGGCTATTGTGAAATAAAGGTCCTGGCGCCACCTGCTCACGACAGGATAGCTGTCTATTATTGCATGGCCGGCATCGCTGAAAAACTTGGAGAATCTTCTCCAGAACTCAACATAGCCGGCGCTTCTTTGCTTCTCCCTGAAGAAGGAATAAGGCTCATGAGATGGATCGCCACAAAGCTCCCTTCCGGGATCTGCAGTCCAAAAGTATTTCCCACATATCTTGCAGCGCTTCCTTACAAATCCCTCCTTCTTAAACAGCTCTGTATTATAGTATTCATCTGGCTTCTTGGAGAATTCCTCTCTCAATGAATCCTTGCTTATCATATACACACCTAGAGCTGCTTTTGGGGCCACCATACCCTGCATTCCTTTCCATAAAACACGCAATACCTGCACTTCCAGCTTTCCTCCTTTGGCACTGGAAGCGCCTCCCTCTCGCCATTCCAATATTTCAGTATATATCTGAGCATGCCCTCAGCTTCCCCGCCGTCGTATTTGAGCTTATATGCCTTTATCTCTTTGCCTGTGAACTGATTTATATACCTTATGGTGAGCATGTCGCTCAGTTCTGGCAAGTTGATGATGCTCTTGAAGTATTCCCTTGCTATTGCATCTACGGTATAAAGGCTCTCCTTCACGCCGAGCGCAGAGAGCTGCCTTGTGAACTCCTCGGTCAGCGAAAGCTTATCTGTCCTGTAGGCTATTTTGAAGTTCTCAATTGTATAGCTCTGCTCCTTTATGTCTCTCAAAAGCCTGTAGTAGAAAATTACTTGCACCTTGTGGGTGAGCCTTTGGGCGTCGGAAGGGATGTTGTCGTTGCCCCTTGTCTTGTCCTCCACGATGAAGAGCTCGCCATCCTTGATTTCGAGCTGGTCTATTTTGCCTACAAGCTTATAGCCATTTGCCGATCCGTATATAACCACTTCCCTTGTCTTCTTGTCATTTGCCAGTACATTCAACGCCATGTAGCTTGTATAGAGGCTTTTGTAGAGAGCATCGGCATAGCCCTTGGGCTGGAGTATTATTGGTATGTTTACCTGCTCCTCAAGCTCCTCGTGAATATACCTGCCCTTCTTTATCGCTTCTGTTATGCTTTTTCCGTATCTGTAGTTGAGCTCCATCTGCCTCTCGCACCAGTACTGAGAAGCTATATCTGTAATGCTTATGCTGCTCTTGTGAAGCTTTTCAAGCATGCTCATCTCATGCATCTCTTTTGCCTTCAGCCCGCCTACTTGTCTTCATAGCAAAAAGCTCAGCGATCACCTTATTCATCACATTATTATTTCTGCAAAAGCGTATAAAAAGCATTGCATACAAAAGGGAAAAATCAGAGATATGTCTTCCTTATCTTTACCCTCAAAGAAAGCGACCTTGCAATCTCTGCAATCCTTTCATTGAGCATTTTATAAATTTTCTCAGCGTCTTTGAGCTCCTGCTCTTGGAATATTTCAACCTTGCGGAGCCATGCAGCATAATAAGAAGCCTCCCTAGAGATATTGTTTATCTCATCTATAAGCTGCTTTGCCTTCGAATCTTTGCCAAAATTTCTAGACAGTTCCTCGCTGAGCTTTTCTATATTATTTAGATATTCGGACATAGTGACAGAGGGATTTTGCTTGCCTACAAGGTCGTTTTCAAGGCGCAGAAGTATCCTGGTGTTGACAAAGTTGTCAGAGAGAAAGGCCCTCACACTCCTATATATATTCGCAATGCTTTTGTCTTCGCCTAATTCCATAATAAAGATCTGCATAATTAATTATCTCTTTTTAAAGCTTATAAATTTTTTGCAATTTCAATTTAGCTGTATATTGCAGGAAATGCTAAAACAGTGAAAATCGCTATGCGTGGTGCTTCATTTTGTGCTTTCTGTGATGGCGCCTTACAATTGCAAGAGCGGTAAAGAGCAGCACAATTGCTAGGATTATAAGCGCAAGATTGGTTGCACTGCCACTTCTGCTTGCCTTTACTCCAGGCACTTTTGCATTATTTATTGTTGTTGTTACCGAGCTTGTAGTCGAAGTATTGGCATAAGCGACAATTTTCTTAAAGATCCCTATTATTGGGTCTTTAGGTACCTGGAACCTTATAGTGCATGATGTACCATTTGTTGTGAAATTTGAAATCATGGACCACGTGCCATTCCTCAAGACAAACGGATATATTAGTGATGAATTTTGGCTGCATGGATATGTTGTGGTTATGTTTGTGGCAATTGCTGCCTTTGATAAGATGCTTATGTCAAAGGTTTTGATAATAACATAACCTGAAAGGCCAGGCAGTTTCAACGCTGAGGCGTTCATGATTGTGACATTGACAAAAGTGCTATAGTTTGAGTTTGTTGTCAAAAAGACCTTTGTGCCAGCATTTGAAAAGTTTATTGCTATAGGGGACAAGGCGGATATATTACGCTGTATTGTCAATGCTGTTTGTTCAGGAGGGCTTGTTGAGTATTTGACCGTAGTTGTTGTAGAGGCTGTTGTTGTAGAAGAGGTAATCGTCGAGGTTGTGATTGTGGTCTGGGTAGTTGTAGTGGGTGCAATGCCTGTTGGTGGATATATTATATTTAGGCTTGTTCTTGTAGAATATATTGTCACATTCATGCTGTTGACTAGGTCAAAGGCAAAATTATATGTTCCTGGGCTTGCCATGCTTTCGTGCCAGGTTATTGAAGAATTTGTCGTGCCGTACAAAACACCATTTACGTACAACCGCCACGCCTTTGAGGTAGACTTTGTTCCTGTAAATGTTATTGCTACGGGTTGTTCAAAATATGATGTACCTGGATTGCCTGTATATGTAGCTGTAGCTAAAAATGGCGATACATAATAGCTACCAATATTG
>JBMFUN010000037.1:0-6959 GCA_049966495.1 Candidatus Micrarchaeia archaeon | reverse complement strand
GAAAGCCCACGGCTTTAGTCGTGGGTAGTTTACCTAAATAAAAGCGCAGCTTCCTGCAGATGAAAATCAATAATTAATTTGTTATTAGATTATTCAGAGAGGCTGTTTGAATAGGCCTTGAGAAAAACAGGCCATGCCTGGCTTGTGATATTTGAATTTGGATTTGTAAGGTTAAGCAAGCCAAAGTTGTTGCCTAGCGCGCCATCTGAAAGGCCCCATAGGTCATACCAGTACACTCTTTTTATATAGCTCATTCTGTTGAATAAACCGAGACCTTGCTCAAGGAAAGATTCCTCCAGATGCTGGGTAAAGCCAGGTATCTCTTCAGAAGATGAAGGCATTCCAAATTCTGTGATCCATATAGGCTTGTTAGTGAAGTTTTCATATGCTTGAATGCTTGCCATCCACGCTTTGACCTGTGTGCTGCTTAGCAATTCTGGGCCATACGGATATGCATGCAATGAAATTGCATCACAATATTTTGCCGCTCCATAGCCCCATACCTGCTTATACCAAAGCATTGCCTGGTAGTCAGCAATTGGTGCCCCGCCAAAGCATACTATTGTTGCATTTGGCTCTCTTGCTTTTATAATCTCTGACGCGCTTTTTATGATCACATAATAGTTATAGGCGCTGCCATTCATATAGCCAGTTTGAAACTGCTTTACAAGAGGCTCATTCCATATCTCCCATGTACTAATCCAAGGATATGCAGAAATTGCTCTTTCAATGCTTTCGTTCCACTCATTTAAGCTCCAGTTCTTGTTTGAAGAGCCTCCAGGCAGCGTTTCATAGTCAAGAATGCCAAGGTAGCTTGCATTATACATGCTATGCTCCATAGCTAGTAGAGCCTCTTGGCTTTTGCTATTGTCTATATCTGTGCGAAAATACTTCACTCCATGATGGAGCGCATAAAGCTCAGAGCTTTCATTTCCGTGTGTGCATACGCCAAGTACAAAATCAAGGTGCCCTGAAATCTCTTCATGCATTTGGCTTAAAAATGCAAATAAGAGCACAACCACAAGTATAGAAAGCATTAATACGATGCTCTTCCTTTTCAAGCAGCCTCACTCTGATTTTTTATTCGCCAGGGTTGGGATTTGAACCCAAAATTCCGCGAAGGAAACCGGTTGCCTTGTTTGCATCACAGATCAGCTCTTGGGCAAAAACTCAAGACCGGCGCGTTACCGGATTCCGCCACCCTGGCTTTTCAAATATGAATTCTCCTTCTCTTTATATAAATTTTTGCCTGGTGGTAGAATGATTGGAAGAATATTTGCCAAAAAGGAAAAAGAGCTTGCAATAAATATCGGCATTGCGGAGAAGGTGCTTTCAATAGGAAAAAGCTTTTCCCTTTATCCAAGGCCCTCCCTCTTAGTTGCATATAAGTGGAAGCGGAAGAGAGGGAGAGTTTTCATATATCCCAGAAGAGAGCTCAATCCACATATTGTGATAATAGGCATGAGTGGGGCTGGTAAAAGCTCGCTCCTCAAATCAATGCTCATTAGCATGCGCGATAGGATAGCATGCATCGTGTTTGACCCAAACAACGAGTATGAAAGCATCGTTAAGAGCATAGGTGGAAATGTTGTAGATGCGTCAACAAGCGGGATAAACCTTCTTGGGCTAGATGGCTTGACTGTCGGGGATAGAATAGAAGAGCTTACGTCAATCCTTAGCAGGGCTTATCACCTCGGCTATCTGCAAGAGACCAAGCTCAATTCCTGCCTTTGGTACACATACATGCATAGTGGTGCAAGAAGTAGGAAAGAGGTGTATGTGGAGCACGAGCCAAGCATTAAGGACATGCTGAGCGAGCTCTCAGCATTCATAAAAAATGCGCGCACAAGCCAAGAGGAAAATAGCCTGAGGAACATGTACCAGAAGCTCTGCACCCTTGACTATGACATATTTTCAAGCAATAAACTCAGCATGGAGTGGCTTTCAAAAGGCGTCACCTCGCTCTCCCTAGGCAGTATAGGAAGCAGCAATGCAAAGATTATATACATAGCCGAGCTCGTGAAAAGGCTCTACAGATTTATGCATGATGCAAAGAAGGAGCACGGTCTTTCTGTTTACATCATGATTGACGAGTCGCAGCTCATATTGCGCGGCGAGGAGAGCTCCCCAATAATAAGTGACATAATAGAAGAGGGCAGGAAATTTGGATTTGGCACGATAATAGTATCACACATGGCCAGCAGGCTTGATAGGCGGATAATTGCCAACTCCTCAATGTTCATCGCTTTCAATTCAAAAGAGCCTCACGAGGTCAATTACGTATCTGGGGTGCTCTCTGGCAACGTGCCAGAGATCCAGGAGCACGTGAGGGAAAAGCTGCACGCATTGGGCAGGCACGAGGCGATATTTTCAAGCACTTTGAATAGTATGCCGATGCTGATAAAAACGCAAAAAACACCAACTTTGAGCGAGCGCACAAATGAAGCCAAGATACTTGCAATGCTTATGCAGCCCATGAGGGTTTCAAAGTTTTCAGCGCTTGCAAGAGATGAAGGCCTGAGGGCATTGCATAAGCTTAAAGAGCACATGCTAGTAGATTCTTTTTATACAGATGGCGAAGAATGGGTGATGAGGCATAGCAAGTTGCTCAGTATAGAGCATGAAGTGCGTATCAGGCAGATAAGTGATAGGCTTTCCGAATGTGGCATAGCGAACAGGGTCAACAAATCTTTTAGGGGCCCTGATATTATTGCAGGCAAAATTGCGATCGAATACGAGACAGGAAGGAAGAGAATAGCAAGCACTCTGCGCATGCTTGCGAAGCGCAAAGAATATGAAAAGGTGATTGTAATTGCGAATGACAATTTCTTTGAAATGTACAAAGGAATAGGCAATGCATTCAAGTTCAGCGAATTTATCGGGCTTGAATGTAATGCTTTGCATGATATTTTGGGCAGGAAAGGAACTTGAAAAGAAGCAAAATAGTTAATCTTTTGCTGCGTGTTATATACAGTGGTTTAATGAACTATGAGATACTCGGGAACAACATGCAGGCTGTCAAGATAACGCTCAATCCTGGAGAAAAGATATTTACGGATTCTGGGAAGCTTGTGAGTAAGAGCGGCAATGTGAAGATGGATCCAAGGCTTGTAGGAGGGATAGTAGGAGCGATAGAAAGGAAGGCTACAGGCGCAACTGGCATGCTTACAGAATTCACTGCGATTGACTCGCCTGGAAGTGTCACTGTCTCAGGGGTAATGCCTGGCAAGGTTTATGTGGTAAAGCTCAATCCCGGAGAGCAGTTCATCGCAGAGCATAGGGCATTCCTCGTTGCGGAAAGCACCGTCAAGTTTACAATAAGCACAGTGAGCATAGGCGCGGCGTTCTTTGGCGGCGCGGGGCTTATATTGCAGAAGTTCGTAGGCCCTGGCAGCGTTTTCATGCATGTTACTGGAGATCTCATAGAATACAACCTTGATGGCAGCGAGCCTCTTGAGATTGATCCAGGGCATGTCGCAGGCTTCGACGTCTCGCTGAAATACAAGATCACATTTGTAGATAATATAAAGACAATGATGTTTGGCGGAGTAGGTATATTCCTTGCAAAATTCGAGGGCAAGGGCAGGGTTGTCGCCCATTCAGTTTCTTCGCTGAAGCTTTCGAGCGAGATTTATCTGGAAGGCAAGGAGCAGTCATCGAACCAAAAGTGATGAATGGCAAATTATTTATTATATAAATTCAAAATTCATATAACAGAATATAAAGAGAATAATATGGTTGCATGAACATAAAAGAGGGCTTGGCTTTTGACGATGTGCTCCTTGTTCCAATACCCTCTAGAGTAAGCTCAAGAAAAGATACCGATATTTCAGTGCAGCTAACAAGCAGCATAAGGCTCTCCTTGCCAATAATAAGCGCCAATATGGATACAGTCACAGGGTCGATAATGGCAATAACAATGGCAAAGCTGGGTGGCATTGGGATAATCCACAGATTCTGCACAATAGAAGAAGAGGCTGAGGAGGTTGCAAGGGTGAAGCGCGAGCAGAATATCATAATTGCAAATCCCTACACAGTGAGCCCGGAGATGACCATCGCAAAAGTCAGGGAGCTTGCAGAAGAGAAGGGCGTTTCTGGTTTTCCTGTTGTAGAAGGGAGGAAGCTTGTTGGTATAATCACAAGGCGCGACTATATGTTCGAGAGCGAAATGAATAAAAAGGTAAAGGATTTGATGACGAGGGATCTGATCACTGCGCCAAAAAACATATCTATAGAAGATGCAAAGCGCCTGCTTTCTAAGAACAAAATAGAAAAGCTTCTCCTTGTGGATAAGTTGGGAGAGCTTGCAGGAATGATTACAGCAAAGGACATAAAGCTGGGCGAGAGCAATGCCAAGGTGACAAAGGACAAAAAGGGAAGGCTCGCTGTTGGGGCAGCGATAGGCATTACTGGTGACTACAAGGAGCGCGCCCAAAAGTTGGTAGACGCAGAGGCAGATTTTATTGTTGTCGATGTTGCCAACGGCTACCTGGAGAAAGTATCAGATGTTGTGAGGCTTTTGAAGAAGGATTACGGTATAGAAGTTATAGCGGGCAATGTGGTCACAAAGGTAGGCGTATCAAAGCTTGCAAATGCCGGTGCTGATGCTGTGAAAATCGGCATAGGACCAGGAGGAGCATGCCTCACAAGAAGCGTTGCAGGAGTAGGCTATCCGCAGCTCAGTGCGATAATGGAGTGCTCCAACACAGGAGTGCCTATAATAGCAGACGGCGGCATTACAAAACCGGCAGATTTCGCCAAGGCGATTGCAGCTGGCGCTACAGCAGTTATGGTAGGCTCATTGCTTGCTGGCACTGACGAAAGCCCTGGCAGCATAGTAACAAAAGAGAACAAGAGCTACAAGCTCTACAGGGGAATGGCATCAATAAGCGCATATGCAGAAAAAGCCTCCAAGCTGAATGAGCTTTTCGACATAGAGGGCTATACTCCAGAGGGCACGGAATTGCTCATAGAATATAAGGGCAGTGCCACAAAGATATTGCTCAATCTTGCAAATGGCCTTAGGTCTGCAATGACATACATAAATGCAAGAAACATAAATGAATTCCAGGCAAATGCCAGCTTTGTGAAACTCACTCCGGCAGGCATGAAGGAAAGCAAGTATGCATAGTGGTAGAATGAGAAGTGCCGATTCACTCACAATAGCGCGCGTTTTGCTTGTCATATTAGTTGCCTATCTTGTAATAATAAAAGTCAACCCAATTGTTTCAATACTGCTTTTTGCTATCGCCCTGGTGATGGATGGGCTCGACGGCTTTGCTGCGCTTCACCAGATAAGCAATGGAAGGATAGGATTTTTGGAATATATGCGCTATGTAAGAGGCAGGATGAGCAAGAGGGAAAGCGAGATTGTTAAGGGATATAAGCTGAAGGTTGGAAGCGCATACCCTTACGGCCCGCGCATGGATGTCGCTGGGGATAGAATTATAGAATACACGTTTTGGGTGCTGTTCACATTCCTGCATATCTTGCCTCTCTTCGTCATAATACTGATAATAGCAAGGCATTCCTTTGCCGATGCGTTCATGGCTGCTAAGGGCACCTCTTCAAGGCTCAAAACGCGCTTAGCAAGAATCGTCTACGGCTCAAACGCTAGCAGGGCAGGCATAAACATAATGAAGTTCGTGACCTTCTCCTACCTTATTCTTGTATATGTTTCAGGCTACCCCATTCTAATAGGCTATGTGCTCGCTGCAATGCTTGTGGCATACATATTGGCAAGAGGCGCAGCAGAGATAAATGAAGCCTTACATAGCTAGTCCTTTTCGTTGAATATCTCATCCAGCTCCACATTGCTGTCGATTTTTTCTATCTTTTTTGCTATTCCATCCTCTGTGTATTCTGGAAAGTCTACGCCACTTACAACTATCATGACCCTCAGCGCGTCTTTCTGCATGTCGGGCTCTATCCTTGCACCCCACTTGAGCAAAGCTTCCTTGTTTATCCTCGCAGAGACATCCTGAAACACGGTTTCAGCTTCCCTGAGGCTTAGGCTCTCACCACCTATTATATTGATAAGCGCCTTCTTTGCATTGGAAAGATCAGCATCAAGAAGCGGGCTTTTTATCGCATTTTCCAAAGCCACAATCGCCCTGCTTGTGCCATTGTTTGTGCCTACGCCTTCGCCAGTGCCTATCACAGCATAGCCGCCGTCGCGTAGCACGCTTCTCAAATCAGCAAAGTCTATGTTCACCATTCCTGGCTTGGTAACCATCTCTACTATACCTTTTGTCGCACTTGCTAGCACCTCATCGCTCACCCTGAATGCCATGTTAAGAGGCAAGTCAGGCGCTATGGAAAGAAGCTTGTCATTTGGTATTACTATGACCGTATCTGCGACCTTCCTAAGTTTGGAAAGCCCTTCCAGAGCATTCCTCATCCTAAGTTTGCCTTCACTTGTAAAAGGCAGTGTTACAATTGCTACAGTAAGAGCACCAGCCTCCCTGGCTTCATGCACTATGGTGCTTATAGAGCCAGTTCCAGTTCCACCTCCAAGCCCGCATGTGGCAAAAACAAGGTTTGCATCGCTAAGCAGATGCCTTATCTCATCTTTGCTCTCGAGTGCAGCCTCCTCTCCTATCTTCAAGTCGCTTCCTGCGCCCAGACCCTTTGTGGTCTTCTTACCAAGGAGTATTTTGCGCTCAGCCCTTGTCTTTACCAGATGCGCCGCATCTGTGTTGGCGGCAACGAGCGTCGCACCTTGTATACCAAGGGAATAGAGCCTTGTTATGGTATTGCTGCCGCTTCCACCAGCCCCTACTACATAGATCTTTGGCTTAGAGCTCTCTATAAACTTCAAAATATCCTCATCATCAGAACTTGTCCGGCCCTGGTCCATAGAATCACTGATCGCATTTATTAATAAAAAGTAAAAAAATATAAAACTATTCACCTAATCTCGACAAGGAAGTCCACGCTCTTTAGGGGTGGGATGAATT
>JBMFUN010000036.1:0-7269 GCA_049966495.1 Candidatus Micrarchaeia archaeon | reverse complement strand
GAAAGGTTGAATTGCTTTGTCTGCAGCACCTTGCTCTGCGCCCCTGCAAAAACATTTTCTATTTCATCGTTTATGAGCTTGAGCCTCTGCCTTATGTAAGGCTCTAGGCCGTAGCGGTCAGCAAGCTCGATGGCAAGCTTCAGATATTTCTCTATGCCACCTTTTGATATGGTGAGTACGAGCTTGCCACCACAGCGCGTGCATTTGCCTGTCAGAGGCACCCTCCTATATTTCGCATTGCAAACGATGCACCTGAAAGTCTGTTTGGAGAATGAATGCATATTGCCTATCAAGTCTGGTATAAAGTGGCTCAGTATGAGTTTTCTTGCAGAATCCTGCTTGTCAACACTTTCCAATATATCAGTTAGTGCGAACTGCGCCTGGACCTTTTCAGGCATGGAGTTCAGTCTTGTGTACATGCTCTTTTTCGGCGAGTTGCTCAGCGCATTATAGGAGCTTTCGTGCGTGAACCTTATATTGCTGTAGGCGCTCTCACTACCTAGCCTGTTTTTTACAGTTTCTATGCTTACATCGCTTGGCGATGCATATTCGTATGTTTTGTCATAGAACTCAAGCCCATAATGATCCACAACTTCCATCTCGTGCACTTCGTCATCGACTTCACTCGGGTTGACATTCAGCGTCAATATGAGCGGCGCATCCATTGTGCCACCTATTGTTGATGGCAAGTAATCCCTAGAAAAGTTCAGCAGTGCATCAAGAAGCAGCATCGTGGTGTCTTCATCGCCATCGCAGTTTCTCCTTCTTGCGGAGATTGTGTATGGGTGTGCAAATCCGACATTGGCATCTGTGAAGCCAACTATCCTGTTCAAAATGCCTACAGATGTATGTGGCGAAAGTGTTATAACGAATTGGCCTATAAGGTCGTCTATGCTTTTCGCTTTGTAGAAAGGCTCCATCTTGTAGAATCTAACCAAAAGTTCGTCTATAAATTTTGACACATTGAGCAAGAACTCCGCGCCACGCCTATTTATTATCACATCTTGGTGCTTGAGCTCCACAAGCTGCTCTGGGCTTTTGAGCTCGTTTCCAGCAAAGTCGGTTGAATATCCAAGTTCCTTGAGCTTCTCCACACTCACTCCAATCTCTATGGGGTAGAAATGCGTTATTGGCGCGTCGGTAGCATCGAATCTGCAGGTGCCGTCCTTGAACGTATGCACATTGAACATAGCCCTCAGCACGCCCTTCTCGATAGGCTCCGGCACTTTGTGCTTGTTTATAAGGCCTTTTACGCCCTTGAAAGCCTTTGGCAAAGACTGGAGGCCAAGAGATGCAAGAGAATCATCAATCATCTTAATTATGTTTATCCTTCTAGTGTCGAAGGATTTTGTCTTTCCCCCGCAATAGGGGCAGATGTCTTGGCTTGACACCCTGCCGCAGACTGTGCACACCCTCTCAAGGTGCGCCCTCGAATTGTGCACCTTGCAGAAGGGCTCGGCGATGATCTCCCCTCCTTTCTCACACCTGTATCTTGCAATCTCTATCTCTATGCCCTGGTTGTTGAATTTTGTCTTCTCATTTGCATAAGCCTTGTAGATGGAGCGCTCCTTGTAGCCAAACTCTGCTATTGGGAAAAGCACGTTTGGCGATGGCTGCATTAGCCTTTCTTTTGCCTTTTCCGGCCTGCCTATCCTTGCACCTATCAGAGTGGAGCGCTTCATCACTTTAAACGGCGCTATAGAGTTTACAATATCAAGCGAACCTTTTGTCCAGTCTATATCGCTACTGCGCATGTCAGGCCTTAACGTTGCAATCAGGCTTTGGGCATGGTCCTTTCTAATCAATATTGAAGAGCCTTTGTCAAGATGAGGTATGCAAAGCCTCTCTAGAATTTCTACCAAGCTAGAATTTGCATTTAGTTCAATCTCTTCAATTTCGAACAGGTCTTCAGAATTCCCATGCCTGATCTTTACACTCTTCAATGCCTCAAAGAGGGTTCTCAAATCTTCGCTGCTTATCGCATTGTATTCATAAATGTATCTTGGGTGCATTGGCACGTTGTATCTTTTCGAAAGCTCGTATGCTTCCTTGAAGCTTTCTACATTGCCATTGCCTTCATAGCCATTATGCCTAAGCTGCTCAAGCCAGTATTCCTCTACATAGCTTGTGGGCTGCAGTGGCGTATTAGTCTTCTTGAAGTCGCCGAACGTCACAAGAATGTCGCCAACAGAGATGATCTTTGCTATTTTGTCCTTCAGCTTTCTCGCTTCATCAGCGCTGTTAATTCTCAATGCTTCGCCATTTTTGAGCTTTACAAAAGGGCCTTCGATGGAATCAACCGGAAGTGCTACGCAGCCCTTGCCTGGCTTGTCGACCTTTAGCTGTGTACCTATAGCTATGAATTCGCCAAGCAGTATCATCGTAGCGGGGTTGAAGCCCTTCGCTGCAATGCCTGTGAATCTTGACCTTCCATATCTGAGCCTGAATGCCCCGCTGTGGTTGGGGTAAGCAAGTATCGGCCTGCCAGCGACGAGCTCTTGAAGGAACTGCATGTCC
The DNA here is from genome assembly GCA_049966495.1 of Candidatus Micrarchaeia archaeon. Taxonomy (GTDB): domain Archaea; phylum Micrarchaeota; class Micrarchaeia; order Micrarchaeales; family Micrarchaeaceae; genus JAKAWW01. The sequence goes on along the minus strand of JBMFUN010000036.1, from coordinate 4,752 downwards.
TTTGCCCCAGTGTCAGAGCTCTTGAGCTTGTCTATCTTTATTATGTTATTGAGCCAGCTCCAGTCAAGCCCAGCATTCTTTGTGTGCTTGAGCACGCTCTTGGCCTTCTGCGCTATACCTTCGCATATGACAAGCGCCACACCGCCTCTTACCCTATTGGTCAAATACTCCTCCTTGCCGTCAGCTGTGAGCCTTTTTATGTTCCTGTGTACTCCAACCTCGACATGCTCTGTCGGTAAGCCATCTATGCACACAGGGCAGTTCTCTAATATGGTGCGTATGTCATCCTCATTTGGCACATATTGGAGCTTGGCCACCGTGTTGTAGATCTGTATCTCTTCTATGTATCTTTCTATTTCATTCTGCTGGGGCTTGTAGGCACCAATGTTGAGCAGTCTCCTTCCATAATCTGCGAGCGCCACAGAAAGTGCTGCGCTTGTGCCTCCTGCGCCTCTGATAGGCCCTGCATATAGCACTGCGGCATAATCTGTACCATCCATGTTTTTGTGCAGCACTACACCCTGCAATCCTTCTGTTGGCGCCACCACTATTCCTTCAGTAAGTATTGCAAGGCCCACTCTTGTTGCCAGCGTTAGCCTCTGTTCAACACTTCCATATTTCTCTTCATTGCAAATATCCTTAACAATTTCAAACGCAAGCATCTCTCTTGACATGTTTCCCTTCTTCCTTATAAGTTCTGCAATGCCACTTATGCCTATGATGCCCTCTACCCTGGCAGGAAGATCTGGCGCAGGTCTTATCTCTACAAATGTATTTACATCATAGCCTTTGCTTCGCGCCCTGCTTGCTATCTCGTCAGCCTTTCTGAAGCCTTCATTTAGAATCTCAAAATAATTCATAATTTCACGTTGAAGTCAATCTGCACGAAAGTGCCATTCTCCGAATCATATACAGGCAGAAGGCAGGGTGTCGGTATATGCCCCTGTTTTATCTGAAACTCTGTCCTCGCCTGCCATGTGCCGCTATTTACAATTTCTACACCGTGGTAGTTTGCAATGCCATTCTTGTGTATATGGCCCATTGTGAGAATGTCTGGTATCCTGTCTATTGTGAGGGCATCATGCTTGCTTGGCACAATTATATTTCCTCCATAAATTGGCGAGAGATGCCTTCTTTTGAGCAGTTCAATCATTGCCTTCTCGGGATTTGCATAGCTCATTCCTGGAATTGTAGCTATGATTGAATCAAGAGATGTGCCATGATAAGCAAGCACCTCTATTCCATGCAATGTTATATAGCTGGGATTTGGAAGCATATGCACATTATCCATGTTGTAATTATTGATTATCTCGCTTCCAAGCTGCGGCTGCGGCTCGGCTCTTTGCACAGCATCATGGTTTCCAGGAAGTATGAATACATGTATATAATCGGGTATCATCTCCACAAGCTCCATGAGCCTCTTGTACTGCATGAAAATATCAGGTATTGCAAGATCCCTCTCCTGGCTCGGATATATACCTATTCCATCAGCAACATCCCCATTTATTATGACATATTTGACCTTTCCCGCAAGGTCCTTACGGCCTTCAACATTTCCATTGAGCCAGTTTACGAAATGCAAAAAATTGTCCTCCATGAAGAGCTTGCTGCCTACGTGCAAGTCAGAAAGAAACGCAATCGCAAACTTTTCCCCACTTTGCTTCCTTTCCTTTATTGGCACATCAGGCCACAAAACTTCATTTGCAATTACAAATTGCCCAGATATCTTGCCCTTTACCGCAAGTACTTCATCGTTTATAATCTTTTCCGCTTCTCCAAGAAGACTGCCCTGCCTTGATGGATATCTGCTGAATATCACCCTCGCAGTGCCTGTTTCATCCTCTATGAGCACCATCACGTTTCCCGCTTTTGTCGTGACCTTTTCGCTCACAATACCTACGATTGCCACCTCCCTACCGTCCATGTAATTCTTAAGCTCATCTATTGAGCGCAATAACCCACTAAGATTGCTTCTTGCTTCTATGATACGCCTTATCTGCTCAAGCCTGCTCCTGAAGTAGCTTACAAAGCTGTCGACATTGCCTTCTGAGCCCTCCACATTGGGCGTGCTTATGGTGTATTGAGCCTCAAGCTCCTTTGCAACAGGCTCAAAATCTGGCTTCCTTATCACCTCGACTTCGGGATTGCTTATCGGGGCCTTCTCTTTCGAGAGCTCGCTTATGATCTCTTGCAAAGTGGCATTGTCAAGTATCTTTAGTCCTTGCCTCTCCTTGTATGTATCTATCACCTTAGAGGAGATAAGGCTTATGTCTATACTGCCAGCATTGCTTAAGTCTATATCCGATGCTACCAGTATGTCTGCGCCGGCAAGCTGTGCTGCGAGCTCCTTCACTTTGTTGGTGTCCATAATCAGGATGTTTTTATTGATTCAAGCATGCTTAGTATGTTCCATATTGATGTACGTGCTTGTGGCGGAAGGTTTATATCATTGCTTACAGAGTCGAGATTGTATATGGCTTCTGAGATTCTCACTATTAAGTCATCTTTAGAATCAAGCTTCTGCCTTGCCTCAGTAATGGCATTTCTCACATTCTTGGGCACGCTCGTGTCGCTTATAAGCAGATCCATCTGCTTTGCTGCTTCAGCAATTAAAGCGGTAACTTTCTTTTCGTCTTTCATAGTATCACCTAGCCCACATTTGATGAATAGGATATAAATATTAGAATAAATGGCTATTTATAGTTTTTGCAAATTTGCAAGAAATTTGTTAATAAATTGTAGCAGAGCTCAAGAGATGTTTAGCATTTTAGCGAGCCTTTCCAAAAAACCAATTTGACCCTTCAATATCCTCTTTTTTGCTTCCTTTAATTCAAACCACTCTGCCCTGTCAACCTCCGGATACCTTTTTAGTAACCCAGAGTTTTTTGGCCATTCAATTTCAAACGTGTTGCTGCTGATTTTGCTTGCATCCAAATCCCCCTCTACCGCCCATACATGCACAGATTTTCTGCTTGGCTGCAAAATCTCGCCAAGGTCTAAAAACTTTCCATCCGCTTCGAAACCGGTTTCCTCCTTGAACTCCCTTTTTGCAGCACCGAAAACTTCTTCGCCTTCACCCACAAGGCCTTTTGGAATCGACCATGCCCCATAATCCCTCTTCGCCCAAAAAGGTCCACCAGGGTGTACGAGCAAAACCTCAAGTTTTCCATTTTTCACCCTGTAAAGGAGTATTCCAGCGCTTTTGAACATGTGACCACTATATTGTTATATGAAGCACAGATCTTGCAAATGCTCCCAATGCTATTGTGATGAGCGCGCTCCCTATCGAAATTGTGAGGGTCTTCAAAACATTCCTCCTTATTGATATACCACTTATCACTGCGATAAGCGACGCTACAACACTTAGCACAATGGCAGTAAGCACTATTGCAGCTACAATTCCAAGATAGCCTTTGATGCCGAATATGAATGGTATAAGAGGGAATATCGCACCAAGCACATATGCTCCGCCTACGTAAAGGGCCGAAGAGGATGCGCTTTTTTGCTTGCCAGCATTTATGTGGGATTCGTAAGATGTTGAAAGGTATGCGCTGCCAGTCATGGAGAGAGTGCCGGAAAGCGCTATTATAATGCCCCCTATTAGCGTTAGCAATGGGGTCTGCAACGCAGCGCCAAGCCCGGCAACTGCAGCAAGCACCTCAACAAGCCCATCATTCATGCCGATTATTACATCCCTTATGTTTTTCAGTATTGTGCTATATTTAATGAGCTGCTCCTTGAGCGGCTCTTCGCTCCTCAACTCATCTTTAATGATCCTCCTTATTATACTCTTCTCACTTTCTTTTAGCTCCTTGTGCCTTTCTATCTCAAATATCTTATCGTCTAGCTGAGACTCAAAATACTCCATGGTCTTTACAGCAAGCACAAGCCCAAAAAGTTTCCTGATAAGCATTATTGTGTATATGAAGAACTTTGAAGTGCCCATTGGCAGTCTTATGTTGTTTATCTCTATTATCTGGGCCCACAGTTTTGCGTGCTTCTGCTCTGCAGATGCAAGCCCTTCAAGCACCTTTTTGAGTTTCTTATCCTTCTCCCTAGCAGCAAGTTCCCCAAATATTATGTGGTGGGAGCGCTCAGTCTTGTAAAGGTCTACCAGATAATCTATTTTCCTATCCTGCTTCATTGTTTTACCCTTATAAAACCCATTTCCAATCAATCTTAATAAACATATCTGAATTAGGAGGAGGCTGAAGTATATTATCTCTGATAGCCAGTCTCTATTATATCCTTAAGCACCTCTATCAAGTAAGTAGCATTCTTTATTATGTCACTCTCAGTTATTATTCCTATGATCTTGTTGTTTTCATCCACAACGCAGAGCTTCTTTATGTGCTTCTCAACCATAATCTTTGCGGCATCTTCAAGCTTAGTGTCCTTGCTTATTGTCACTACCGGCTTTGTCATTATGTGCTTTGCCTTGGCAAAAAGCAGGTTTCTCTTTTTCGTAAGCAGTTTCCCTATAATATCCCTTTCGGTGATCATTCCTATTGGTGTGTTTAACTTGTCCGCTATGATCACAGAGTTGATCCCATGTTTGTTCATCTTCTGGGCGATTGATTTTATGCTTTCATTTTCATCTGCAGTGATCACTGGCGCGCTCATTATTTCGCTTACCCTTACAGAGTTGTCTGAAGTATACATCTCCCTCATAAAACTTTAGCAAGTATTGGTTTTTATTTTTATGCTTATTTTTTGACAAATTAGATAAATGCCTATAAAAGAGCAATTTTT
>JBMFUN010000035.1:0-7326 GCA_049966495.1 Candidatus Micrarchaeia archaeon | reverse complement strand
GCATACACCGCGCCGCCGAGCACTATAAGGGTAAGCCCAAGTATGAATATGACGCTCTCAACAGTATTGTATACAGTACAAATTGCCGCTGCTGCATTCTGGGCACTCGCACTGGAAAGCATGACCATGCTCAGCAGTATAAGTGCTGTCAATATGGGCCCTGCAAACGCCCTTGCCGCGTAGAGTTTGCCAACCAACAAAGTTTTATCCATACAACCACTTGCTTAATCGCCTGCTTATATATCATAAATTATATTTAAATACTTATCGCTTGCACCACTTTCTGCTTTATCCCTCCCTTGGCTTTATCTCGCTAACCCCATAATGCGAGATTATGCTCTTCAGAACGCTCCTCTTCTCGCTATAAGTCATATAAGAGAGAATAGCTAAGGCACTCTCCCTTGCGTTTTTGGCGGTCTCGCTGCTTGTATCATATCTTAAAATGCCTGCCGGCTCAAGCCTATAGGTATCGCCCAAAGTAAGCGCTCCATCCTTTACCTGAAATGGGAAAAGAAACGTCTCCCCTAAAAGGTTTCTTACTTCTATATGAGTATCATTACACTTTATTTCAGCCACTCTGCCGTATGGGACTGTGTGCTTCATTTCGTTGATGATGCACTCATTCATCTTTGCCTCGCTTATCTTGCTTATCCCCCATATGATTATGGCGTCAAAGTTTTTTTCAGTCATATAAACCCCCATAGAAATTATGCCCAGCCCATATATAAGCTTTTTGCGGAATTGGGGATAAGATTTTAAAACCTTTTCATTTACGCATGCGCCTAAGCTCAAAGATATAAACAAAATGTTTTAAATAATACCTTGGAAAATATAATGCGAGTGATTTTATGAAGATTCTGCAGCTTGATGTCAATAACATAAGCTACGAGCTTATAAAGCCCGAAGCAAGCATCTATGAGGAGAGCAATGAGAATCACATAAGCATAGATGATGCACTGGCGCTTCTTGTTTGCGTTGAAAAGGATGACACAGAGGCCACTGCCGACATTGCAATAAAGGATGCAATAGGAGCAATGGAGAAGCTTAAGAGGAAGAGGGTTGTTGTATACCCTTTTGCCCATCTCAGCAATGACCTTGCAGGGCCGAAGGAGGCAATGCACATAATAAACTACATGTTCGAAAAGCTGGGCAGGAATTATGAGGCGAAAAAGGCGCCGTTCGGCTGGAACAAAGCGCTCAAGATTGACATAAAAGGGCATCCGCTTGCGGAGCAGTCGAAGAGCTACAGCGGCAATGTCGCCAGCCAGAAGCGCTATTCTAAGGCCAAGCCCGCAAGCATAAACACAGCAATAGTAAGAAAGAGCGATTTGTCTGGCTTGCCTGAGAACGACCATAGGACCATAGGGGAAAGGCTTGACCTTTTCAGCTTCCAGGAGGTATCGCCTGGCATGGTGTACTGGCACAAAAACGGGAAGATCATCTTCGAGGAGCTTGTCCGATTCATGAGGGAACTTCTCTATGAATATGACTACAATGAGATAAGCACGCCTGCGCTTGCAAACATAGCCCTTTGGCATGTCAGCGGGCATATAGAGCACTACAAGGAGAACATGTTCATATTCGATGCAAATGGAGAGAGCCTGGGCATAAAGCCCATGAACTGCCCTTCCACTATATTGATCTACAAAGCAAGGAGATGGAGCTACAGGGAATTGCCTTTTAGGACCTCTATATTCGACCACATTTACAGGAATGAGATCAGCGGCGCGCTCACAGGCCTCTTCAGGGTCAGAGAACTTACTCAAGACGATGGGCACATATTCGCAAGGGAAGACCAGATAGAGCAGGAAGTCGGGCTTTTGCTTGAGCTTGTGAACAGGGTATATGATACTTTTGGCATAAAATACAAGGCAAAGCTCTCAACAATGCCGGAAAACCACATGGGAAACGAGGAGCTTTGGGAAAAGGCAACAAATGCTCTCAGGAAGGCTTTGGACAAAAACAAAATGGAGTATGAGGTGAAGGAGGGGGAAGGTGCCTTCTATGGCCCGAAGATAGACTTTGACATATTTGACTCGATGGGCAGGACATGGCAGTGCGCAACCATACAGCTCGACTACCAGCTCCCATTGAGGTTCAACATTACTTATACAGGAGAAGATGGAAGGGAATACACGCCAGTGCTTATACACAGGGCCATTCTGGGATCTGTGGAGAGGTTCATAGGCATAATGATAGAGCACTTTCAGGGCAAGTTCCCGACCTGGCTTGCCCCGGTGCAGGCAAGAATCATTACCATATCAGAAAAGGAAAAGGGCTATGGCAAAGAAATATATAAAGAGCTCAAGAAGCACCACATAAGGGTGTTTCTCGACGATAGCGACAGGACTCTCGATTACAAGATAAGGGAAGCCCAGAACCTCAAGATTCCGTACATGCTTGTCATAGGCAAGAAGGAGGCCGAATCTAAGACAATCACTGTAAGACAGAGGGACGGCAAGCAGATGCACAATATGAAGCTTGATGCCTTCATAAAAAGTGTAACCAATGAGATAAATGAGAGAAAGCTCGAGCTAGGGTCTGGGGAGTAGATCGCGCTTCCTGCTCCTTCCGAATTCTCTTACAATACTGTGAAGCGGGACCTCCTTGCGCATATACTCCTCAAATCCTTTTAGCATCTTGCTGTTCCTATACTCGAAGTAGAGCATGCCGATGGCGAAGATTATTAGCGCTATTGAAAGGTTTTTTATGCCCAAATATGCCATTACCATCACAATGGTGGCGAAGCCTAGCAAAGGTATGATAAAAAAGAATCTGTGCCTCAGAAGCGTTTCCTTGTTCTTCTCAAGCCTTAGCCAAAGGCTGAGCGCTGAGATGTTTATTATTGCATATGCGGTAAGTATACCTGCATTGGAAAGCTCCACTATCGATTTGAATGATACGAAAAGTATGAAAAAGATGGCTAGCAGAGAAGATATTATTATAGAATAAAGAGGTGTGGAGAACTTGTCTATAAATGCGAGCTCCCTCGGAAGCTCATTGTCTCTCCCCATTGCAAAGAAGACCCTTGATACACCAAGAATTCCTGTAAATACCACCCCTGCGGTTGCGACGACACCACCTATCGCTATCGCTATGCTCAGAAGCTTTATGTGCAGCGTGCCTATCGCAAAAGAGAGTGGCGCGATTGAATGCTCAAATTCTTTGTAGGGCACTATCCCTACAGCGCCAAGAGCGATGCAAATGTAGAGCACAGAAGATATGATTATGGAGAGTATTATTGCCTTGGGTATTGTGCGCCTTGGATCAATAACCTCGCTGCTTACTGTAGTTACCCTAGAAAAGCCGGTGAATGCAAAAAATATCAGTGCGGCGCCCGCAAGAATGCCGTTTGCTCCATTAGGCGCAAAGTTTGAAACATTTGCCATGTGGAAATGAAGAAGCGAGAAAATTACGAAAAGCAGCAATGCCGCTATGTTTATAATAACCATCGCTGCTATTGTGTGCGCAGAATGCTTTATGCCAAGCAGGTTTACCACCATGAAGGAGAGTATTGCAGCGATTGCATAATAGATGGGATTTATGGAAAGCCCGAAGAGCACATTTACGTAATCTCCAAAGCTCAGGCTCACCGCCGCCATTGCTATTATGTTGCCAATAGTCCACATCCATCCGGCGAGAAAACCTGCTGCTGGTGCAAGCGCTTCCTTTGCATACTCGTAAACGCCACCTTCCTTTGCGACATGCAATGCGATCTCTGAAAAGCTAAGTCCGCTCAATATCGAAACGATTGCAGCTATGACTATCGATAGCACCACTGCAGCGCCGGCATCAGATATGGCAAGCCCTATTATCACAAATATTCCTGCGCCTATTATTGCGCCCAGATTTATCATGAGCGCGTCAAAAAGCGTCAATGCCCTCTTTAGCTTGTACATGCTTCCAGCTCTATAATGATATAAGCGCCTCGCCTTATAAATCTATCACCAAGCCTTTCCCCGACAAGCCACGTATTGTTACCTCACATCTATCTCAATGAGGCCTATTATGCTCCCAATAAATGCCAATAGGGCACCTATTATGAAGCCTCCGCCGTCGAGCATGCTCATTATCGAAGCTACAAGCGCGATGACAAGCCATAGCTCATCGTTTGAGTGCCTTTTCCCTATCATGTTCGCCGCAACTAGAATAAGAAGCCCGAAAAGCAGCCCCATGATGCCAAGTGCGCCTGCAAAGATCCCTATGCGGAACATCGACCAGCTCATGATCCCTATGCCGCTCACTGCAAGGGTGAAGATCGCACCCATTATTATAAGCAAACCCCCGATGTAGAAAAGCACTTTTGGTGCAACAAATCTTCTGGCCATGATATCATTTCGCTGCTAATCAATAAATATATTGCTACTGCTCCTGCCCTTGCCAACTTTTGCTTCATCTTCTCTTGAACCTTGACGCGCCTTCGCCTTCCTACAACAAGCCTGAATGCATGTTGCCGCTTCGGCTTTGGGATAGCGTAGCATAGCCCATAAATCAGCTTCAAAGGCTTGCCGTGCTTTGACCAAGCCCGCAGAATCCTGCAAGAATGCAGGGAGAGAGATTTGAACTCTCGCAGCCCTAAGGCACAAGGTCCTAAGCCTTGCGCGTTTGACCAGGCTCCGCCATCCCTGCATTTCGCGTACTGCATATACTATTTTATATTTTGTTATAAATACTTATAAGATTTATAAATAAGATTTATAAGTTTGCGTGCGTTGCATGATAAACACGAAATATGTAAGGGACAATATAGATGCCATAAGGCGCTCGCTGGAAAAAAGAAGAATCAACTACCCAATAGATGAGCTTCTCGAACTCGACAAAAAATGGAGGATTGACAAGACAAAGTTGCAGGAGCTACAAGCAAAAAGGAATGCGCTGAGCAAGGAGATAGCCAGGCTCAGCAAGGGAAACAAGCAAGATGCCATAAGTAAACTTGCGAAAGAGTCCAGCACCATAAAGGAAGAGGCAGAGAGGCTTGAAAAGGAGATAGAGAAATACAGCAGCAGGATAGACTTCTTGCTGTTCAACCTTCCGAACATTTTGCATGAATCTGTGCCATATGGGAAGGACAGCAGCGAGAATGTCGAGATAAAGCGCTGGGGCGAGCCAAAACAGAGAAAGGTGCCGAGCCATGACGAACTGCTCAAAAACCTCGGCCTTCTTGACACCGATCAGGCTTCTGAGATTGCAGGGGCAAGATTTTACTATCTGAAGGGAGACCTTGCGCTTCTTCAGCATGCGCTCATGAACTTCGCGATAGACGAGCTTGTAAAGAAGGGCTATGAGCTTATAGAGCCACCCCTCATGATGAAAAAGCAGTACTATAAAGGCGTCACTGCAATGGGCGATTTTGAAGAGATGCTCTACAGGGCTGGCGAGCCAAAGGAGGCGCAAGAAAAGAATATAGAGCACATGGAGGATGAACTCTATCTTATTGCTACTTCAGAGCATCCCCTGGCAGCAATGCATGCAAACCATGTTTTCTCTGCAAAAGAGCTCCCGAAGAAGTATGTAGGCTACAGCCCTTGCTTCAGAAGAGAAGCGGGCTCGCACGGAAAGGATACAAAAGGCATATTTAGAACGCACCAGTTCTACAAGGTTGAGCAATTCATCTTTTCAAGGCAGGAGGATTCATGGAAATACCACGAGGAGCTGCTCAGGAATGAGGAGGAGCTCTTCCAGAAGCTCGGCATACCATACAGGGTTGTGAATATCTGCACTGGAGACATAGGGGTCGTCGCAGCGAAGAAATATGACATAGAGGCATATATGCCTGCGCAAAATGAATATAAGGAGGTCACATCTTGCTCAAACTGCACGGATTGGCAGTCTCTCAGATTAGATATAAAGTACGACGAGGGCGGCGGGCGCAAGTATGTCCACACTCTTAATGCTACTGGCATATCCGCCAACAGGGCGATGGTAGCAATTGTTGAGAATTACGCGATGGAAAATGGAAAGATAAGAGTGCCAGATGCGCTTGTAAGATACATGGGCAAAGATGTAATAGGCTGATCGTTTTCTTGGCGATATCGTGAAAAAGGAATATGACATAAAGAAGGAACTCAAAAGGCTTGCGAGCATAAGGGGCTCAGGCACTGAGCTCATCAGTGTTTATATACCTCCAGGTTTCAACATCTCAGATGAGATAGCAAGGCTGCGTGACGAATACGGCCAGGCATCAAACATTAAATCCAAGACTACAAGGCTCAATGTGCAAGGTGCCATAGAGCGCATCATGCAGTATCTGAAGCTATATAAAGAACCCCCGAAGAATGGATTGGCTGTGTTTGCCGGCAACATATCAAGCGTGCAGGCAAATCCTGACATAGAGCTCTTCGCAATGGAGCCGCCTCAGCCTGTAAGGGCAAACATATACAGGTGCGATTCCACATTTTTGCTAGAGCCCTTAGAGGAGATGCTTGAAGCGAAGGATCAATACATTCTGCTTGTAATGGATGGCAGGGAGGCAACAATCGCGCTGCTCAAAGGCACACATATAAATGTGGAGAAGAAGCTTCACTCTTTTGCCCATGCAAAGGTGCGCAAAGGCGGGCAGAGCGCTGCACGATATGAAAGAGCAATAAGCGAGAGCATAGACGACTTCTACAAGGAGATAGGAGATTCCATAAACGCTGTTTACGCCAAATACAACGGCAGGGTCAACGGGCTTATTGTGGGAGGGCCGGGGCCTGCAAAGGACAACTTCGTTAAGGCAAAGACGCTAAACTATCAGATAAAAGTTCTTGGCGTTTTCGATACAGGCTATACAGATGAACACAACGGCATCGACGAGCTCCTTGAAAAGGCAAAAGATCTCCTGGCCGAACAGGCTTCGGTAAAGGAAAGGAGGATCATGGAGCGATTCCTTAATGAGGTATCAAGGAAGGGGCTTGCGACATACGGCTATGAAAATGTAAGGGAGGAGCTTCTCAACGGCAATGTTTCTATGCTTATCATAAGCGACGAGATAGACTTGGCAATGGTTACCTACAAATGCACTGCTTGTGGCGAAGAGTTCACAAAGATAGAGCAGGGCAACGAGAGGCAGCAGAAGCATTCGTGTGGCGGCAATCTTTCTATAGAGAAAGAGGAAGACCCTATAGATGAGCTTATAGATATAGCTGACAAGAATGGCATAGAGGTTGTGTTCATCTCAACAGACAGCCAGTACGGAAAAGAGCTTCTTCTCGGCTTCCAAGGGATAGGCGCAATGCTAAAATACAAAAGAAAGTGAAAAGAAAGTGAAAAAGAAAGCAAAATTTAGCCGCATGCAGCTGTTATTGCGCTGACAGAGCAATTTGTTATTACCTGTATCACCCAAGG
>JBMFUN010000034.1:0-7550 GCA_049966495.1 Candidatus Micrarchaeia archaeon | reverse complement strand
CGGGAGCATTTTTCAAGATTGCTACCTTAGCTTGTAACCTAGATCTCTGACAAGCTTCTTCCTTGCTGCTCTTTCTCTTTTACCCTCTATGCCTTTTGAGGCACTGCCGTCTACCACGCCCAATACTGCCTTCCCTTGCTCAGTTTTTGCAAGAATAACCTGCACTTGGTTAGATGTTGCGCAGTATATCCTTGAGACCTCATTTACAGATTTTATCGCATTCAACACATTTATTGGGTATGCCCCAGTGAATAATACGAGGAATGTGTGGCCTGCACCAATTTTAAGCAAATTCCTCTCTGCATTCTCTATAAGTTCTTTGTCGTTGCCCTCGCTTCTCACAAGGCACTTGCCGCTAGCCTCCGCAAATGCTATGCCAAATTTTGAATTAGGAACTGTGTTTACCATTGCTTCATACAGGTCTTCTATTGTTTTTATAAACCCCGCATGGCCTAGTATGAGCTGTATATCCGGGTTCTTTTCGATGCCCACAATCTCAAAATTCAGTTGCTCCATAATTGTTTTATTCAAATAAAATGCTTAAGTATCTATCTGTTTTGCCTTCAGATTATTTCTTTCATTCCAATTTTTTGGCTAGAGGTCCCGGAATCTCCAGGCTTTTCCATGTCCTCTTGTCTATGCTCACCTGAGTTATATAGCCATTAGTAGTTAGCTCCTTCCCTCTATAGATTGAAAAATTGTATCTTACCGATTTTTTGCCCAGCAGTTGCGGCTCTATGACCACATCTATTTTGTCTCCGAATTTTAACGGCTTTTTGTATTCCGCCTTAGATTCTGCTATCACAAACCACAAATTCTTATATTTTGCATCAAGGTCTTTGAAAAGTTTTTCCTTCATTGCAAAGAGCGCATTTGTGACAAATCTGTAATAAGATGAGTAGTGTGCGACTCCTTGGTAATCTGTGTCATAAATCATTACTACATCTTTGTTTGCGAACCTCATATGCCTACCTTATTTTATATTGGCAGTCTTAATCCTTTCATTGACTTTTCTGAGGAGCGTATCAAACTCATTGGAGAGCCACTCCTTCAACAATGGGACTGTTTTTATTGCTTTTATCTCGTTATTGTTTATCCTTGCTTCTACATAAAGCCCTCCCTCCACAAGGTCGCTTTTTGGTACGCCTATTCTTTCCAAATATGGGTTCGTCTCGGATTCTTGCATTGCCGGTGCAGTTATAATAATCTTGTTGCCTGTGATTACAGTCTTGAACTGATGGTAATGGCCGCTCACCAGCAAGCTTGTTTTTTCGCCCAGCCTTTCTTTCTCCTCAGCCCTTATCAGGGCTTCTATCTTGTTGCCTCCTCCATCATGTGCCACTTTGATCCCTCCAAGGAAGGTTTTATTGTAATTTAATGGTACTATGTCTCCTCCGCTTTCGCTACCTGGAATTGATTTAAGGTTTTTAAGCAATTTTTCGGCACGCTCCTCTCTAGTCCTTCCCTTTATATACGCCCTCAAAATACTCTCTATCTTTTTCGCTTCATCAAATTGCCAGCCAGGCGCCGTGTTATTGTAGTGGTTGCCAGATACGATTATCACACTTCCGCCCTTATTAAGCACATCGTAGATTAGATCTTCAACATGGTCTGCAAATACGCTTGCTTGCTCCTCTATGTCTTGAATCACCCTCTTTTCATCCCTGCGTATAAGCCAGTCCATAAATTCATTTATCTTGTCTTCTTTAATCCCCATGCTGCGCAGCTCCTCTTCCACCTTGGCATGATAGTTAAAATCGGTGGTCATCCTGGGAACATTTTTGTAATTGTTATAGTTACCTTCTATGAGGTCTCCTGGAAGGATGAGTACTTCTGGTTTAAGCTCCTTCAATCTTGCGACTACCCTATCCAAAAGATCGAGGTCTGCAAAATTCCCTATGTGCGTATCACTGATTACTCCAATCTTCACGGTTTTCCAACTAAGATCCTCAACATCTCCGTATCTTATCAGTGACCCAAGGAAGTTACCGTTCACAAAGCTATTGGCAAGCTCTTCGTCCTTGAATTCCGATGGCAGCTTGTTTTTAAGTACAGCGATGTCAAGGCTCTCCTTGTGTCCTGTGCCATTGCCTATGTTTTCGCTTTTTGCTTTTTTCATCCTTTCAATTACTTGGGATATGTTTTCCGCTTCCTTTATGTCTTTTGCAGCCCTATAAGTTTTTAGCGCTTCGCTTGTGAGAAACTCATACTCTATCCCATTAGTCTTTACCCTCAATATGCTTACGCCGCTTGCAGGTATCGCTTTGCCTGCTATATTTGTGAATTCTGTGGAATAGTCATGGTTGTATGCGCCTGACGCAACTTTTACATCCCACAATGGCCCGCAGACAAGCGCGGCTGCCAATGGACCCATATTTGTGATCGGCTCTATTGTAAAAGATGAGTAAGTGTTATGGGTTGAGATAACAACATTCAATGGCATTTCCTCTATTTTGAAAGAATCTATTGCACCATTTTGCATGAGCCTGTATGTCATATCTACTGGATTAGCAATAGTTCTTGAATAGCGGCTTGCTCCTTGCAGCAATATCACATTGAAGAATTCGCCGTTGATTCTTCCTTTGTACATACCCACTTTTGAGAAAGTGCCTGTAGAATCTGAATTCCAAATGTCTTCGCTTTCATTGCTGATTCCATTCTGTATTATTATCCTTCTTCTCCTACCAAATGCATCGTTTATCAGGCTCTTGTAATATGCAAGCACATAGCTCTCTATCAGGTCTGCTACCTGCTTTTCTGGAAGGGCGTTGTGCGTATAGAGTAAAGATTGGCGCATCCTCTTGTTCTCCTCTTTCTTCCCTTCGCTGCTTAGCACCTCCCTATATCTCTTATTGAGCCTTGTTATTGTATTTGCAATCCTCTTTGCTTTTTCTGAAAGTTCCAAGTACTCTTTACTCTCATGCTCTTTAAGTGCCTCTAGCTCCTCCATGACAGCTTTCTGCTGCTCCTTGGCATTATCGAGCAGTTTCTTTATCCTTTCTGATGGCACCGCAGCAAGAGCAGTAAGGTAAAGCTTCTCCAGAGGCACAAACATGCTTTTCAGGTCCTTTAGCTCCATTTTTCTAATTCCAATCTTTTCTATCGCATTATTCTTTTCTTCAACGAGCCTTGCCCTCTCATCTTCTGTCAGATGCCCATCACTCAGCTGCTCATTCAGCTTTTTTAGCGATATTTCAGTGATCTTTATTATCGTATTGACGTTGATAATCTCTTCATTAAGGCTCTCCAGCCTCGCCTTCATCCTGTCCAAATAGAACAGAAACTCATCCTTGAGCTTTAGCTTTAGTGTTTTTATGTTCCTCCAGTCGCTCTGGCTTAGCTTGTACCTTATCGTGCTGCCTTCTGGCAGCGCGTTTTCTATTCTGACGAGCGCAGGCTTTATGACAGCTGCTGCATCATCTAAGTTGTCTATGCCCTTTTTGCGCACAGCTATCTTGTCAAGCGCATTGGAAGAACCCTGCAGCGGAATTTCAGGAAATATACCCTCTATGATCAGGTCGTCTATCTTATTTTCATTCTCAGCCTCCAAATATGCAGCGACGCCAACCAAGGAGTCATTCGCTTCTGCCACAGTGCCGCCACCTATATCGGCAAGGACCATTATGCTGTATGCGTCTTTGAAATTGCTCCTCCCATTTCTTATCTTCCCTTCACTATTCGGTAATACACCCACTCAGTCGCCCCCAGCTTAAAATATAATTTGGCGCAAACATTTTTAAATACAACCAAAATTTGGATTTACAAAATTTACCAGTTTTAATATTGCAATGCAAGCAGTGGCATATTTGCTAATTGTCTAATGTATAATTAGACATTTATAAATACTCTTTTGAAATTAAAGAAAAGGTGTTTGGGATGGAAAAAAATGTTGGAATAAATGAAATATTAGTAAACACACCACATGTGCATATAAGCGCCGGGGAGCTTGCTAAAGCAGTTACTACAAAGAATTTCGTGGCAAATCTAATGGAGAAAGCAGAGCACCGTCTGAATGACGTGCTCTTTATGCTCGAATCAATAAATGACATGATTGAGGCGAGTTACCCATACAGCTATGAAGCTGATAATTACGTAAATTTGGTAATCGAGCGCAATAAGCTTAATGAGGTAATTGAGCACCTGAAGCATGCGAGAGATGTTGAAGATGCAAAAGGAGAAGCTCAGCGCCTCATTGAAATTGGCGTGCTAAATAATGAGGAGCTTGGGCAGATATTGAAAAATGCATATGTCGACCCAAAGAAGATAGAAGACGGGCTTATGATAAAAAGGATAACGCTTCCAAGCTTTGCGGAAGGGAATGCAACCTTTGTCGCAGATATGCTCTACAAGTTCATAAAGGAGGTTACATCGAACAAGGAAAAGGCTGAAAAGCTAATGAAGGAGCCCATAAAACGCATCTATTATTCAAGCGAGAGCAATCCAGATAGAAGCAGGCCAGAGTTTGAGGTCGCTATGGAGCTTGTAAGCTCTAAGCTAATCGAAGAAGACGAGCAGAGGTACAGGCCCATCATCTCAATGCTGCGCCACGCAATGCTTTATCCAACTACATATGCATGTGTTGGTGGGGTTATGTCGCTCGACCAAGCGGCAAGAAGCATAGGAGAAGGCGAATCTGCCCTTGTAATATCTGCAGACAATGCCATATACGACCCGAAGCTCGCGCCAAATGCAGAACTCACACAAGGCGCAGGCAGCGTGCTCATGTGGATAACTCATGATCCTGAGATAGCAGCGATAAATTATCAATTAACAAGCAGCTATCACTTGTCCCTTTCAGACTTCACAAAATATTTCAATGAACATCCTGTTGTACATGGAAAATTCTCAGAGATTGTATATGTGTACATAGTTGCGAAGGCCCTTGAAAGCTCGAAGATACCATATATATACAAATCTGAATACGAAAATAGCATACACACAATTCAAAAAGTCCTCGATTTCTTCACAAACCATGTGCCTTTTCCAAAGCAAGCCTATTATTTTGCAAGCTTACTCTTTGTGCACGAATTGAGAAACTTTGATAAGGATACTTTTGAAGAGATCCAGAAGCGGCCTGGTGTCGGCAAAGAACCGCTGAATGGTTTTTCAAGCTTGACAGAGTTGCTGGATAGCAAATTCAAGCAGTTCAACATAAACGGTGACAAGAAAGAACAAGACATCATAGAATATATAGAAAATGATCCAGATATAAAGAAATATTGGGAATGGCTTGGAGGGATAAGAAAGCAACCAGAATTCAAGAAGTTCATAAAAGATATGAAAATAGACGAAGCCCTTGTATTGCCGTCCCAAACAGGGAATGTTTACTCTTCGGCTGCCTTGGAAGCTTTTACCAGTATGCTGGTAGAACTTTCGAAAAATGATGAAAAGCTTGGTTTAGCAGAGGCAAATAAAGCCATACACCTAGAGGGGGTAATTGGTGGCTTCGGCAGTGGTGCGCAAGGAGTTGTCGAGTCAATAACAATAAATACCTCAAAAGAAAAGCTTGTCAAAAATATTTCAATAAACATAAATACAGTAGAGATCGATGCAAGGCAATACATAGATTTGCACAAATGGCTTACAGAAAATCCAGAAGCTGTAAGAGCTTCAGAAAGTGGAGACCTATTCGAGAAAACAAAGGTATTTCTAAGAAGAGAGATGCCTGATGGCTTCTATGTGATAAGGAGGAATATAGATGGGACAGGAGAATACTGTTATGTGGAAAATGGTGAGGTGAAAAAGCTCAGGATAAGGTACTGATTATTTCTTCTTTCTTCCCCCCACTTTTGGTATCTTCAAATCAGGGAATATTTTTGCCATTGCTTCCTGACTGATGCTTGTTTCATAGCCGAAGGATCTTATTACTTTTCCCAACAAATATGCTTCTGCCAAAGGCTCAAAGGGCTTCCCATTGCAAGCTTCAGTGATTGCGCTTTTTGCCTGCGCACCGCCAAGCATGCCAATCACCTCGGCAAGTGCTTCATAGCTTTTGCGTTTTCCTTTTGTAATGCTTTCCACAAAGCTGTCTATAATGTCAGTATTTATGCCAATAATGCTGTATATTTTGCCTTCGATGGTGCCCTTTATGCCTGCCATGTGGTGCACAATCTCTTCTGGCTTTGTGTCTTCTCTTATGCCAAGCCGCTTTATGGCGATCCAATCTTTGTATTTCGCCATAAAGTCTATGTATTCAGAGGGCTCATCCATGTGCTATCACGGCATCTTCACAATGTAATAGCCTGCCGCCTTTTCCCTTGCTACCCTCTTTATTATGTTCTTCTGCGCGAGCGTGACAAGGGCGTTAGTGACAAGCCCCTTTGGCCTGTTTGCCTTCTTTGTTATGTCGTCAGCTGTCTTGATTGAGTCTTCCTTTGTTGCGCCAAGTTCCTGCATCGCCTTCAAAACTACTTGCTCTATAGGTGTAAGCTCTACCATTCAATTCACCCTTGAAAACATTTGTTTGGCAAATTTTAAATCATTTTGTTTTTCCTTCTTACTTCTTAGCCCTTACGCTCTTCCTCTTCGGCCTAAGATACGGATAGCCGCACTTCCTGCACTTCGTTGCGCCTGCAGGATTCCTTGCCTTGCACTTCTTGCATATCCATACCTTTGATATTTCTGCGTCTGCGATTGGAAATTTTCCCATGAAAGCACCATTATAAGCCATTAGTAAAAAGTACAGATCAAAACATATAAGTTTAAAAGAAAAGATATAAAAAATAGACGCTATCTGCTCGCCAGGTCAGAGACCTCTGTATTGCTCTCGCTTTCACTCCTTCTGAATTGGTTTCCTGTTGAGACAAGCACAACATCCTCTATGCTTTTTATGTTTTTGAAGATTATGCTTTTCTGCTGCAAAAGCCTTTTGACTTCATCCTTGCTTGCATTATGCCACTCTTCCATTAGCAGTCTGCTCACTTCTCCCCTTTCAAGGTCTATTATAGCATCACGAACCTCGCCTAGGTACTGGCCGCCATCGCTATATATATCCATGTTATAGAGCTCGCTTATCTTCATATAGTCACCTATATTCCTATTTCTATTATAAGTTTAAATACTTTACCATATGGGTGTTATACCTTTATCTTGGCCTTGCTATCATTTTTGTAGAGCTCTTTGATCATAGAATCGATGAAATTTACAAATTTGGCAATGCCCTCTTTGCTGCCCAGGTCGAATTCCTTTGGTATTGGGAATGCACTTGCACCTGGATGCCCATTGCCTCCAAGCTTCTGTGCAAGCTTGAGCGTGTCTATATTTTCATTACTCACCCTCATGTGGCATGAGCCCAATCTTTCTTTTACATAAATTGCGACATTTGCCTTTTCCTTCTTAGCCTTTTCAAGCTCTAGCAGGAAGTAGCAGCCATCGCTTGATTGCAGCGAGCCACTAGAATTGAAGCCTATTATAGCTTTGAAGTTCTCATTGCCTACTATGTAGGTACTGCTTGCCAGCTCTTCCTTCAGCTTTTTTTGCATGGATTCGTAAAGCTCTGCCCTTTCAGACACAAATTTGTCTTTGTCGAAGTTTTCAGGATCTTTTGCAAA
>JBMFUN010000033.1:0-7890 GCA_049966495.1 Candidatus Micrarchaeia archaeon | reverse complement strand
GTTCAAAAGTCCTATAGGTTTTCACAAAATAAATTAGTGTTTATGTTGTTGCATTCTTAGGATGAACTTTATAGATATTTATGAAGAAGAAAGGAGGGCTTGTTGTGTATTGTTTTAAATGGGACAAACTGCAAGAATTGTTGAGCCACTGCGTAACATATGTATTATTGCTTGCATTCAAATCCACAGTGAATAAAAAGGTATTACCATTTTCAGATTTTATGAGGTTTTCATTGCATTTACCTGTATTTAGACCATACAAAGTACCATGGGGTATCGGTATTATAACATAATTTGATTCGTAGTCCAATTCGAAACTTAAGAAGTATACTGAAACTATATTAAAGCCGGTTGGTGAAATTAAGTATATATAGGTTGGCGCAGAAGAATTAGAATTACTTTCCATATATCTGGCTGCTTCACTAAAATCTATGCTTTCGGAAGATATATGCGAATTATAAATATTGTTTACAGTATAAATCTGTGGAGCAACATAAAGCGCTATTACAAATGCTAGCAATGTTGCTGACAAAATTTTTATAATGTCTCTCCTTGTGATTTTATATAATTTGTTTGAAACTTCGCTTATCAGGTATGCAGAAAACAAAGAGAGTGGAGCTATTATTGCCATAAAATAACGGGTAACTGCTAGTATCAGCCTATAATTAGTGATATTGCTACTACCGAATAAGATATACAGTATAAAAAACAGGGTCGTTAGGAATATTGTAATTAATTTTGTATTTCTTCTAAATATCGCAACTATCCCCCCGATTATAAAAAAATAGAATATTAATCCTATCGGGAGTGCCTCTGGATTCCATTTGTATACGGTTTCAAAAGGATTTAATAGCATTATATTGTAGGATACGTTTCCCAAGAGGGTCTCATAATGGGTAAAAATAAAGAATGGTTTATTAAAGTAAATATAGTATATTAATATGTAAAAACCTAATCCGATAATCAGACCAAAGATGAATGACCCGAAAAGCAAAAAAGCATTTCCTCTTTGCAGTTCTTTACCTTTAGTTTTATAAATATAAACAGAATAATAGATCGCCTCTGCAAGCAAAAGCAGAACAAAAAATATAACAAATGAAAATGCTTCTGTTTTTGAATATACACTTAAGGAAAGCAGAATGCCCAGGATAAAATAGCTGATATTATTTTTTTTCATTGAAACATAAAAATAAAATATTATAGCTATAGATAAACCTAGCAGCATATCAGGGAGTACTCTTGTTGCATACAGAACCACAAAAGGAGTTATTGCAGTAAAAAATGCAGCCAACAATGCGTAATTCTTATTTACAATTTTTCTGCCAAAAGGAAGGTAAACAAGATAAGAAGGGCATATATGCACAGGCTTGGGATTACTGCCTGTATTGTGCCATATCCAAAAAAATAAAAGGAAATCGCATAAGGCGCCACTTCAAAGAAAGCATAAGTAAATTCATCAATTAGAACAGAAGTAAAATTGCCTATTGCCATCTCATGCGCTTCAAAAATGTATGTGGAATCATCATATAGAGGATTAGGTCCAGAATATGTATACATTGCTATTAGCAACCCTATCAGTATTACTGCAACTAATCCCAAAATGATGATTTTATTGTTCTCTCTTTTTTCTTTTTGCATCGCCGTTCACTCTTTAACCAATTAAGCCTATTGATAAGGATATGCTTTTGAACTTCTTCGATAGGGCGCATTATACATAAGAGATTCACACTTATAAACTTTTTGCAAGTAGACCTTCTCCACTGACAAGGTTGGCGTATCCATACTCGTTAGTAAAGAGCCTTGTTTGGGGCGCATCTTCTCTGCGATGCGGAAACAGTTTATAGGAAATGTTCTACGTACTAATGGTAAAGTATGGCAGTGGATGCGCAAAGTGCTCATTCAACAATTATAAAAACCTAGATTATGGTGGTGAATCAGAAGAGTATTGCGAAGCAAGAAGAGAAGCACTTGCGATACATAGGGCTTGCGTTTCTTTAACAAACTTTATATTTGTTTATAAAAGTTGTCTAATATAAGATGTCAATTGAGAGTGCACATAATTTGGCTTGGTCATTTGATATTCCCACATTATCCAAGCTTATTCAAGCACCACGGTAGTACTAAAAACAAAAAAGAATATATACGACTGATTAAAAGTTTCTGACCAGTATGGTGAAGTTATTTTTCAATTGAAAGCTTTATATCAGTATAAGGCACTTCCATTGCTCCTTGGCCCTCCTCAACGCTTTTTATGTTCATAGCTGCTGAAAGATCGCTTAATGCTTCGTTACTAATTCCTTGTATTGTAGTCTTTCTTATCTCGCCGCTAAGTGGCATCCTCTGGTTGTGCTTCCACTGCCTTATGAACAATGCCACCTTGTATACTTTTTCTCCTTCTTGTGCAAGTCTTTCATCAAATTTCAATGCATCTTTTGATGGCCACTCTGCTATATGTATCGACTTCGCACTGCCTTTAGCATAAAGCTCCTGGTATATTTCTTCTGTAACAAAAGGTATGAATGGCGCAAGCATCTTAAGCATGTCAAGGAAGATCACGCTTACAAGGCGCTTTGCTGCTGCATCATTTGCGAAAATCCTATTTTTTACAAACTCGACATAGTCATTTGCGAACCTCCAGAAGAGCTCCTCGGCAGTGTTTCTTGCCTTGAAATAATCGTATGAATCAAAATATTGCGTTGCTTTTTCTATGCATTGGTTCAGGCTTTTAATCATGTAGTTATCCAAAGGCGAAGAAGGTATTGTATTGTCATTCTTGTAATTGCTGCATCTCATGCTTACAAATTTTGCTAGGTTCCAGAGCTTGTTTGCAAGCCTTGCCCCTGCAATGATCTCCTTTTCCTGGAAATTGTTGTCTTCGCCGAGCATCGATGAGCTGGCCCAATATCTCACAGCATCTGCGCCATATTTCTCTATGTATGGCATAGGCTCTACCACATTCCCTTTTGACTTGTGCATCGGCTTGCCGTGAGGGTCAAGTCCTTGGCCTGAAATCATCACATTCCTCCATGGAATGCTGTTGGTGTGGAAGAGGGATTTCGCAATTGTTGTGAAATCCCACATCGCGATTATATCATATGCATTAGCTCTTAGATCCATTGGATAAATATAGCTGAAGGCATTGTCAAGGCCCCATCTCGCATTTATCAATGGCGTGAGCGACGACGTGGCCCAGGTGTCTAGCACATCTGTTTCCGGCACAAACTCTTTAGAGCCGCATTCGCATGGTTCTTTTGGCTTGTCAATAAACGGATTTACTGGCAGATCTTCTTCACTAGCAATTTTTGGCTTGCCACACTTCTTGCAGTACCATACCGGAAAGTTTATGCCAAAATATCTCTGCCTTGATATGCACCAGTCCCACTTAAGCCCATTGACCCAGTTCTCGTACCTAACGCGCATGTATTCTGGAAACCATTTGACCTTTTGACCCTGTCCGATGAGCTGCTCCTTCATGTCTAAATATTTTATAAACCACTGCTCCTTGACAAGATACTCTATCTCTGTCTCGCACCTTTCGTGCACATTGACAGAATGCACAATCTCTTCTTCTTTAACCACAAGCCCCTTTTCCTTGAGGTCGTCTATGATTCTCTCTCTTGCTTCTTTTATGCCGAGCCCCTTGTACGGGCCTGCTGAGAATTTTCCGTCATCGCCAATCACAATCCTAAGGTCAAGATTGTATTTTTTGTATAGGTATATGTCATTCTGGTCTCCAAACGTACAGCACATCTCTGCCCCAGTGCCAAAATCTGGCTTTATGCTTTCATCACTGTACACCTTGACCTCCTGGCCGCTTATTGGCACCTTCACTATTTTGCCAACCATCCCCTTGTATCTATCGTCATTAGGATTTACGAATATTCCTACACATGCTGGTATCAGCTCGGGCCTGGTGGTTGCAACCACAATATTCTCTCCAAACTTTATATATACAAGCTTGCTCTTTACCTGCTTGTCGGTAAGCTCCATCTGCGAGACTACAGTATTGCACTTGGGGCAGTAGAGCACAGGAGACTTCCTCCTTTCTATCCTGCCCATCTTGTAAAGCTCTATGAATGATTTCTGGGATATTTTTTGGACATCTTTGCTGATTGTCTGATAAATGAGGGACCAATCAACAGATATTCCAAGCCTTTTGAATATCGATATGTACATCTCATTGTATTCAGGAATTGCTTTCGCTGCAATTTCCCAAAACTTTTCCCTGCCTATCTGCGATGCTGCCACATTGTATTTTTTCTCAATCAGCAACTCAGTAGGCAGACCATTGTTATCTAAGCCAAATGGATAGAACACATTATAGCCGCGCATTCGCTTGTATCTAGCAATGAATTCTGTTTGCGAGTATGAGAATATATGCCCCATGTGGATAAAGCCGGATATTGTCGGAGGCGGCGTGTCTATTGAATAGATCGGCTTTTTGCTACTCCTGTCAAATGCGAATACCTTTTCACGCTCCCAGAAGTCTATAATTTTGGGCTCAATGCTTTTTGGATCGTACTTGTCTTCCATGAAAACCATGCTTTTTGTAGAAATTCTATGCACAAAAAATTATAATAATATACATTTTGTTCACATTCTTTCTAATATTTAGCGCATAGCTGCACATGTTGTATATAAGCCCGCATTTTTCCGATATTTCGCAGGATCCTCTACTTGACGATTGAAGGCTTGCATGCGATAGGTTTATAAGGGCGAAGCCCTTATGTTATAATGCTATAAAAAATGCTATAAATAGGGTGATATTTTGCAGGAAAAAATCATAATGGCAGTCATTGATGAAAACGGCATGCTCACAGGCATAGGCAGGGCTCCAAGAGTCGCAATCATCCATGAAAAAGACGGCAAAGTCGAGAAGATAGAGGAGATAGATGTCGGTTGGGACAAAGCCCATGAGACCGAGCAAGAAGGACTACACCATGCCACTGTTGCAAAATTCATAATGCAGCACAAAGTGAATGAAATAATAGCCAGCGGCGCAGGGCCCGACATGCGTAAGATGCTGGAAAGGCTTGGCATGAAGATAAGGATTGGCGGCGGATACTACAAGGAATACATATAGCTACACGCTCTTTTGCTTGCTACCATATTTCTTGTTAAGCTTTGCCGGGTCTGTGTGCTTAAAATACGCATCAAACATAAAATCATAGGTGCCCTTGAGGCTTTGCCAGTATATCTTTTCCATCATCATCTTCATGAAATGCTTGATCCTTGTTGGAGGATATCTTACCACGGGCTCTGTGTATGAACCTATCACAAAGCTTCCCTTTCCATAGCCCATGTCAAATGGGCAGTTTGTCCTGCCGTCGAATTTCGCATCTATGCCGCTCAAGATCTTTGCAACAGTCTTTGCTTGCAGGTGTGCTGTAACACCCGATTTCGCAGTTGGTATTGCAGTTGCATCACCTATTGCAAACGCATCGTCAAAGCCTTCTATGCGCATTGTGTACTTGTCTGCCTTTATGAACCTGTCGCTGTCAAGCATGCTGCTCGGATTGTAATCTATTTTTACACCCGCATGAGGGGGTATTATTATTGGCAGGTCATATTTTATACTATCCCCTTCTATTGAGGATATTATCTTCTTTTCAGTATCAATCGAATCCAGATCAAAGAATGTATATACGTCTATGCCTCTTTCTTTGAGCAAAGGCTCTACCACTTCGTTCATCGCCTCAGACGGATAGGCCCTCGGATATGGCACGAAAAATGCGATCTTCGTCTTGCTCTTGAGCCCTTTCTTTCTTATGAGCTCTTCTGCCAGGAATGCACCTTCGAGCGGTGAAGGAGGGCATTTGCATATCGGAGAAGCCATTCCTATCGCAATCGTGCCTCCGTTGAACCTGCTAAGGTTATCCCATACCCTTTTGGCGTTCTCTATGCTTGTATGGTAGTCGCCGAACTGCTTGTTGACTTCAGTGAGCCCTTCTATCTGGGTTGTATCGGTAATGGAGCCTGTCGCCACAACAAGCTTGTCGTACTGATATGTGCCAATATCAGTAACAACTTGCCTCTCAGCCAGGTCTATCTTTTTGACTTCCTCTATCTTAAGCTTTATCCCTTTCTTCAACAGCTTAGCAGTGGGCTTTACGATGTTTGCTTTCGCACCTTTGAATGCTATATATAGAAATGCAGGCTGGAAAACATTCAATGCAGTCTTGTCAAGCATTGTTATGTCGAATTTTTTTGTATCTAAAGAGTTTGCAAGTATTATGCCTCCTGCTCCAGCGCCGACAATAACTATTTTCTCCATACGCAATTACCTGTTTAAAATGTCTATTACCACAACGATCTTGTCCTGCTGTTCTGTTATGCTCTCTACCTTGTTCTTAGTCTTTTCAGCCCATGCCGCGACATCACTTTTTACTCCAGGATCAGTGGCCCAAAGCTCTATCGTGTCACCCACTTTCGCATTCCTGTACGCCTTTGAAAGCTCAACTATGGGGCCCGGACAGCTTGAGCCTCTTGCATCAACAAATATCTTCCCCATTTGATCACCTATATGAATATCACTTGGCCGCCCTCTGCCATCTGGAGGAATGTTGCCGCACCCACTATGTCGTCAACTATCGGGTCGAGATCCTCCTTTTTGAGGCCAAACATCGAAGCCATCAAAGAGCAGACGTAAACTTTGACATTACCCGCTTCCTTGGCCTCGCTTACCATCTCATGCCAGCTTTTTGTATTTGTGGCTTTCATTCCTTGCTCCAGCATTGGAGCCATCTGTTCAAATTCCTTCGGGAAAGGTATCTCGTGATTCTCTTTCGTAAAGCCGAGCAGGGCAAAGCCAGTAACGAAAATGTTTACTTCATAACCCATTGCTGCAGCAGCATCAGCAAGAACACCTAGAGGAATAAACTTGTCTGCAGTGCCGCTGAACATTATCATTGAAAATTTTCCCATTTTTACCACCTATTCGTTATTGGAAGGAAAGAAATTAATAAACTTCTATATATAAGGACTTCTCCATGAAATGAAAATAAAAGCACATTGGTAAACATCAAAGATGCTAGCCTGCAATTAGCATTTTAATGCAAATTAAGCGGCTTTCTGCTATCAAAAACAAAGGTTTAAATTTAATGCAGTAAAAAATATAGTTTATAAAATGCAAAATGCGATTGTAGTCTAGCCTGGTAGGACGTCGCCTTGCCAAGGCGGTAACTCGGGTTCAAATCCCGACAATCGCATACCTTGGTGTTGCAATGGAAAGCACTATTTTCGAAAAACGCGCGAGCATGCAAAGGCTTTTAAAGAAAAACGAGCTCATACTGGTCACGCACCTGAAGGATATAGATGGAATTGGCTCTGCAGCAATAGCACTGATTGCACTCAAGCCAGAAAGGATAATATTTTCAGATTATGGAAAAAAGCCAGCACTGGAGCTGTTGGAGGGTTTTTCGGAAGCACCAAAAGGCAAGGTTATCATGTTTGTCGACATAAGCCTCAGCGAGGATGCAGCAGAAGTCTATAAGGACTTGTTTGGCAAGCTGAAGAAAAACGGAAACATAATAATATGGATCGACCACCATCCAATACAGGAAAAAGCATTGAGCATTTTAAAAGAGTTTTCAGATTTTGCAATTGCTGGCGAGCAGAAGGTGTGTGGCGCGGAGCTTCTTTATGAAGAAGTAATCAAGCCGCTGGGTATTTTAGATAGCAAGCTAGAAAAGATAAAGATGCTCGCCCATCTCTCTGATTTCAATGTAAGCGGCACGCCTTATGATGAAAAGCTTAAGAAGGCCACAGAGGCAATAGCGAGCTACCTAGACAACACAGCAGGAATGCAGGAAGGCTTACTAAAGATTGCAATGGCTTTTGCAAAAGATCCTGAAAACTTCGACAAAGACAAATTTGTGTCTGAAAGGGCAG
>JBMFUN010000032.1:0-8136 GCA_049966495.1 Candidatus Micrarchaeia archaeon | reverse complement strand
CCTTGAGCATGCTCACCGATGCCTTGAAGCCCTCAACATAGCTTGCAATGTCCCATACCTCTGCAAATGTGTTCCATATTGCCACAAGTATGCTGCCAAAGCTTTTCCTTTTTACTGCCAGTTCTATGGACTGTATCGTTATCATGAGCCCAAAGCCTATAATCATAAGGCCGAACACTACAAAATCGAATGCAAGCGCATACTCAACTACTCCAATCCCCACATACTGCAGTGCATAAGCGATAAAGCTCAAGACTACAACAAGCACATACGTAATGCCAGTGAAGGCAAGCGCAAGCCCCGAATATGCTGCAACCTTGGAGAAGCTACTTGGGCTTCCTTTGCGCAGAATGCCTATGTTATAGCCGCTCGCATATGCATTCCATATTGAAATGGCAAAATCTAGCGCCAAGATCAAAATTGCAAAAATCCCAATCATATAACAACCTGCTTATCTTTATTTTTTTGGCAATATTCTAAAATCTAATACTGTGCCGGAAAGAATTATAAATCTTGGCACAAAAATCTTATTACTAATTTTTATGGGTTTTTATTATGACCAACTGCGAGGCTATTTATTTATTCGTGTATGATTCAGGGGCAAGATTTAGTGCAGAGCAGCTTAAAGGCTTGCTTAAAAATCCTGAGGAGTTCTCGAACTACGAGTACATTCATCCTTCCCCGGAAGAGATATCAATATTCAGCGTGCCTTCGATATTCAACCTGCGCGATGTCTACTTTGGCGCTGGAGACGAGCAGCTAAAGTTCAAGGTGCAGGTTGCAATTTACGATACTGGAGTTTTCTCCATACGCTTTAGGTATCAATCCAACAGCGATTTGAGCATGCTGCAGAAAGTAACTTTTGATCCAAAAGTGAAGGAGTTCATGAACAGCACCGCAGCAAAGGAGCGCTCAAAAATAGAGAAGGCATTGTCAAAAATAGCAAGCATTTCGCCAAATGAGCAGAGCGAAGCATACAGGTTCTACTTCATAAACACTGACAGGCGCAAGCTTTCAGACAAGGACATAAAGCTCATTGCAGGCTTGCTCATAGACGAGCAGAATAGCAATCTCCTTTCGGAGCAGTATGTCAGCGAGGTGACAAAGAGGAACATTGTCTATAATGACGACGACATACTTTATGTTGGCTGGGAAAGCGCTGTGATGGTCGACCCCACTGGGATGTATGAGCAGGAGCTAATCATAACAGAAATAGCAAACGCCCAGCTTCTTGAAATGCGCATCTATGACTCAGGTATGGCGAAAATTATAAGTGCAACTGAGAGGGCGATTCCTAGCTCAATCTCCCTATTTAAGACGGGCTCATTAAAAAGGCTCAACATGCAGCTGGGCAACTTTTACGGCAAGACGCTGGATATGCTCAATACATTAAATGATACTATAGTGGGCTTTGGCGAATGGTATCTCTCAAGGCTATATGGGCTTTACGATGAAGCATTCAAGCTCTCATATTGGCGCGAATCGCTGCAGGAAAAGCTCGAGACAATCAATAACAGGCGCACATTCATTTCTGACATGC
Source organism: Candidatus Micrarchaeia archaeon (assembly GCA_049966495.1). Lineage (GTDB taxonomy): Archaea > Micrarchaeota > Micrarchaeia > Micrarchaeales > Micrarchaeaceae > JAKAWW01. The sequence continues at coordinate 6,596 of JBMFUN010000032.1, read as the reverse complement.
TGCGCGGTCAGCGCGATGAAATATTGGAATGGATCATTATACTGCTTATAGTTGTAGAGGTCGTAATAGAGGTATTCTATCTTGCAGGAGTAAGGCTTGCATAAGCTCTATAGGCTCTATTCGTTTTTTCCCAGGTCTATCGGCGCATTGGTCCTACTCTGAAGGTCCAAACTTCTCTTCAGGTAGTTAAATATATACTTTGGCACGTAGCTTGATACAATCCTCTCCCAGTCTTTTGTGCCTACCAATCCCTTCACAAGGCTTGAGCTTATCTTGCTGAGCTTTTCTGGCGGCATTAGGAAAACAGTGGTGATACTTTTTTCTATATCCTCATTCACGCTGCGCATGCTCTTTTCGTATTCATAATCGCTTGAATCCCTTATGCCCCTAAGTATAAACTGGGCTCCTATGCTCTTGGCGTATCTTACAAGAAACTCGTTTTCGAAATGCGCCACTGCAACATTTCTCAGATCCTTGGTTATGTACTTGAGCATATCAATTCTTTCTTCCAAAGTGAAAGTATAGGTTTTGCTTGGGTTTATGCCTATTGCAACGACAAGCTTGTCGAAAATTGATGCACCTTTCTGTATCATCCAGAGGTGCCCATTTGTCGGCGGATCGAAGCTTCCTGCATAAACGCATTTTATCTCCATTTCTCCACTCTTTCCCTATTCGTAAATCCTATTCTGTAATCTTCTTTATGATCTCCTCTGTTGTATCGAATATTACCTTCTGCTTTGAAAACCTTGGCAGGTATTTTGCCGCTTTCCCAGAATTTGTTGCTGTAGTCTTGAAGCCTATCTCTTCTATTGGCGAAACGACCATGCAGGTATCAGCAACTATATGGCCTCCAGCCTCTTCTATTATCGAAGCAAGGCCCACCTTTTCGGCTATCTCCTTGACCGCCCTTGAAGTCGAAATCCACAATTCCTTCCCGTTCTTTATCCTCTTCCCCTTTAGCAATTCCGCTATCTCCTTTATCTCGTTTATTGATGCATGCGGGCAGCCAAACGCCACAAGGTCTATCTCATCATCGTTGCCTGTGTTGAGCTTCTCCTTTATTTCGTCGAGATCCTTCCTTCCAACCTCTATTTTTTCTTCGATATTGCCTAAGTCTAACATCTTATAGCGGGCTTCTGGAGTTACCCCTTCTATATGGAAGAGGTCGACTGAGCCAGAGGCAGCGCCGGCTGCACCAAGCTGCTTCACTTCCTCTACACTAGGCATTTCACGCAAGCCTGTTATGTATGGGATCCTGCCCTGCGAGAGCTCCCCCATCTTATAGCCCAGCAAACCATAGTCTGAAAGGTTTTTCAGCTCTGTGTCAAGCCTTATCTCTATCCTGGGATTTCTGTTCTCCTGCAGGTGCAATCCATAGCGCGGGCCATAGCCTGCAATCGCATATAGAAGAGTGCTTAGCCCAGCTTCCCTGTTTGTCCTTACAGCAAGCATGGAGTTTTCAAAAGCCACAGCAGAAGATTCAGAAAGGAATGCGTCTGTAAAAGGCTGCGAGTAGCTTATTAAGTACGGTGTGCAGGTTATCGTTGGTTGGGCGCCCATTTTTATGTACAATTCGATAATCTCCTTCTGCTTTTTCGCAAATTCCTCTGGTATATGTTGCATCTGCCACTCCTCCATGTCCATTCCTGCAGGGTTTATCGTAACGTTCTTCGCCCTGAACCTATACTTGCTCGCAAAATACCTCCTCAGCTCAAGCCCTGTCTCCATGATTGTCTTGTATGAAACGCCTGATATCTGGACATAGTCAGCGGGTATGAATTCATTTGCGCCGAGAAGCTCTCCAGCCCTTGCAAGAAGGTCTGCAATCTCCGAATCTATACCGAGCTTTTCGAGCATGCTTATATCCACAGGCTTCTTGCTCTTGCCTTTTATCTCAAGGTCTATCCTGCCCAGTATTGCACCCCACATGGTTATGGGATCGGAACGCTCAAGGATTATCTTCCTAGGCGCTTTTCCATGTACTGCAAGGTTGACAAGCCTGTCTGCGCCAACAGTTGAGCCTGCAGCTGCAGGCATTTCCAGCTCTTTGCCAGCTATGCTCTTCCCATAGAGCTCGTGGTTTGGGTTTATTATAACGCCGTTGCTATCGACATCATCAAGCCATGATATCTCTTGTTTTGTGCTTAGCTCAGCCATATTATCACTCAATAATTACTCAATAGAAGCTTTTTTCATCTTAAGCAATTTTTCCTCTGGGACATCGAGCGGCTTTGTGGCATCTATGGCAAGCTTGCTGCCCATTCCATCTGGCGTTGCCATTGGGTCGAGCGATGACCCTTTTACATTGTCGAACACAAACTCCTTCCCTGCTTTCCAGTACATTGTGATTGCATAGTTTACTTCATTTGGATTGGTTATGTCTATGTCATCATCTACTATCGTTATCCTCTTTAGGCTTTTGTGACCTTTTATCGCAGCATCTATCGCCTTTCTAGGATCCTGCTCGCTTTTCTTCCTTATTGCTATGACCGCATCAAGCCATCCGCTCCCACCTTCTGTAAGATAGACATTTGCGACATCCACCCCGCTCTCCTTTATCGCCTTGTATATAGTTGGTGTTCTTGGTGCTCCCATCAGTATCTTGTGCTCATTGCCTCCTGGCAGAAGCGCCTGGTATATTGGGTTTTTCCTCATGGCTATCTTTTCTATCATGAAAACAGGCTGCTCCCTTACAATGTCATATGTTTCAGTAAGGTCTACGAAGGGTCCTTCCTTAGCCGTTTCGTCATGGAGGATCTTGCCCTCTAAGACAATCTCAGTTCCTGTAGGGTATTCTATATTGCTTGTTTTTGCTTTTGTCACCTTCATTCCTTTTTCAAGAGCTGCCGCTATTCCAAGCTCATACATGTTGCTCACTGTGGTGGCTCCGGCGACAAGCAGGCCTATGCTGTTTCCTATTGCAATCGCCACATTCACATCTTCGCCATGCTCCTTTGCATCTATATACATGCTGTGCAAGTCGCGCTTTTCAACAAGCCTGCCTACCAGCCTGTCGCTGCCTATTTTGGCAAGCCTGTGGAATGAGATGTTTTTTACCCCGTTCCTCTCTGCAAATACCACGCCGGATGTTATATATGCGCCCATGTCAAATGGGTAGTGTTTCAGTATGGGCAAAAGATCCAGGTCGGGCTCGTAGTATTCAAAGCTGCCATTTTCCTTTTCAACACTTTTAGGGTTGTCTATTGCATTGTCTATATGCTCTATCCACTCATTTTTGGATATGCCGAGCCCTTCGCACACAAGATCCATGCTGCTAAGCGCATTTCCTACTACAGGCATCTGCATCTTTGAACCTGTTACGTTCTCGAAGATGATCGGTTTTCCGTCATTCCTTTTAAGGAATCTTGCAACTTCATAATCCTTGCTGAGTGGCTTTTCTACGTGAATAAGCTTGCCCTCTTTGTCTAGCAGTGATACAAAGTCCCTGAATTCCATTTCATCACCCAGAACATAATCTAAAAACTCCTAATAATAAAGCATTACAAAACTATATAGTACAATTCACATTTTCGTCGATTGTATATACGAAAGAAGAAATTATAAAGGCTTTGATAAATAGAAAAGGTATAAAAACATAGCCAGGAATTGGGAAACGATTAAATAGGGGTGCAACAATAATTTTTATAAAAAGGTTTGAGAGCATGTCATTGTATTTCGTCAAAATAGGGGGTAGCATAATAACAGATACAAGCAAACCAAGCACCCCAAAATTGCAGGAGATAGAGAGGCTTGTCGATGAGATAAAAGCTGGCAGCGAAGGGCACCGTGTTTTAGTAGGGCATGGAAGCGGATCATTTGGCCACGTAGCTGTGCATAAGTACAACCTTGAAAATGGACTCAAAGAGGGTGCTGCTTACAACGCAGCAGTGGCACATTCAATAACGCACGAACTTCATAACCTTATAAAGAGGTCGATGCTCGAACATGGAATGCCCGTGCTCTCATTTATACCTTCTGCAAGCGCATATGCATACAATGGGAAGATAGTAAGTTGGAATATTGATCCAATAAAGAAGGCACTTGAGAATGGCTTTGTGCCCCTTGTAGGAGGGGATATACTGATGGATGGCGCAAAGGGCGTGCATATTGCCTCAACTGAAGAGATCTTTGCCTATCTTGCCCCCCAACTAAAGCCGGACAAGGTGATTGTTGCAGGAGACATAGACGGTATATTCGATTCTGATCCGAAGCTCAATCCAAATGCACGGCTCATAAGGCACATAGACAGCATGAATATAGACAGCGCTTTGAAGGGCGCCGGCCCCTCCTTGAAGATTGATGTCACTGGAGGTGCAAGAACAAAGCTCGAATTTCTGTACAACATCTCCAAGAGCTATAGTAGTACCTGCTATGCTATAAATGGCAATGTGCCTGGAAGGCTCCGAGATGCATTGAAAGGAATCGACGTCATAGGCACAGAGATAAAAGCCTAAAGTTAACACATTGCTATTTTTGCAACAGGTATAAAAATATTGCCAGCTTTATAAGAAAGGTAATTGCATGTTTATTGCTTTTGAGGGTATTGATGGTTCTGGAAAAACGACACAGATACAGCTTCTCCACAGGTATCTTCAGCGTGAGAACATAGACAGCGTTGTTACAAGCGAGCCTACAGATGGAATAATAGGAAAGCTGATAAAAAAGATGCTAAGAGAGAAGGAGTTCGACGCCATGGCGATGCAGCTGCTGTTTGTTGCAGACAGATCATACCATGTAGACCATTATATAAAGAAGTGGGACAGCGAGGGAAGGATGATCCTGTGCGACAGATACCTATTCTCCACGTTGGCATTTGGGGCCGCATCTGGCATCGATAGGGATTGGCTACTCGAGATAAATAGAATGTTTCCAATGCCAGATATAACAGTGGTGCTTGATGTGCCACCAAGGCTCGCAATTAAAAGAATACACTCCAGGATGAGCGAGTACATAAAGCATGCTAAATTTGTAAACGCGCAGAGTAGCAAAGCAAAGACGACAATGTATGAAAAATTTGGATTTCTAGCAAAAGTGAGGCTTGAGTACCTCAAGATGTCGAAGGAATTCGATAACTATTTTGTTGTCAATGGCACTGGCAACGAGGGAGCAATAAGCAAAAAAATCATTTCGATAATCAACGAAAACATATAAATATTTTAAAAACTTTCCTAATATGGCAAACTATTTAAATATTAATTTGTGTGCAATAATAATAGGGTGGGTTTTTGGAGAGAGCTCAATCCGCGGTAGAGTTTCTTACAGCCTATAGTTGGGTTATATTTATAATAGCGGTTGTGTTATTTTTGTTATACATGTTTGTTTCAGTTCCATCAACTATAGTTCCATCAGTGTGCTCATTTGAGAGTGGCGTTTACTGCAATGACCTGATCCTTGCAACAAACTCGACAACGCATTCTTCAAGCTTGCTGCTGCTAGTGACCAACACACAGCCATACCCTATTGAAAATGCATCAATATACGTAGACATAAATGGGCTAAATACATCACCAGAAAACTGCCAGCCTAACATAGTAGGTGCAGGTTCAGAGCTATTTTGCAATTTAAAGCTGCCTATGTACCTTCCATTTAACAAGATGCTTTCTGGCAACCTTTACATAAAAGCGAATTATTGCGGTCTTAATGGAATGTATACAGCAACAAAAAATTGTACAGTCTTCCAGAAGGAGATATATACCGGAGGATTTTCTGCTCATGCGCAGTACGTAAATTTTAGCAAGCCTTTTGTTATGCTTTCTTTTATTGTACCTTCAAATTCTTTGCCTGCTGGAGGCAATGAAACTGTATACGCAAGGCTCTCTTTTATGGGCCTTCCAATAAAAAATGCTGAAGTAACATTCTCCACTTCCGAGCCAGGAATGAGCGCCTTTCTGCCCCAAATTTCAACTACAAATGCCACAGGCATTGCATCAGCTAAGCTTATAGGCTACGATCCAGCAAGCGTGACTGTTTCAGCATCTTACGCTGGCATGCTCTCTACTGCAAATGTTTTATTCTTTCCTAGGCAGCCTCCAAGCTACATATTCTGTGTTGCAGGTGAGAGTGCTACAAAGAATGTTAATGCTTCATATTTTGCGCCAATAACGAGCAACGGCATAGGAGCATGGAAAGCGACAACAAGCTACCCGAGCAGAGTTTTTACAGAGAGCTGCTCAGAATACAATGATTACGCGTATTGCGTGGATGGGTTAAATTCAACAGGGCTCTCAAACCAATCATTCTTTGCTCCAATTTCAGAAAGCGGCATAGGAGCATGGTCGCAGTCGGTTCCATACCCTGTAAAGACCTATTATCAGAGTTGTCCAATATACGATGGCAAGATGTACTGCATAGGCGGAATTACAAATCAGCTACTTGGAACTGCGACAAACTCTGCTTATTATAGCAATGTCACCTCTCATGGCTTTAGCCCTTGGAGTAGCACAAGCAGCTATCTCATATCAATATATGGCCAGAGCTGCATCGCCGCAAATAACAGCATATACTGCATAGCGGGTGCGCTAGGCGGTGGAAATGTATACTACGCGCCAATAACGAGCAACGGCATAGGAGCATGGAAAGCGACAACAAGCTATCCT
>JBMFUN010000031.1:0-8148 GCA_049966495.1 Candidatus Micrarchaeia archaeon | reverse complement strand
GCTTCCATCTGTAATTATGAGCGAGAACCTGCCGAGATTGTCGAGCACAGAATCTATGCGCATCCTCTTTGCTTCGATTTCATAATCTCCTTCTACGGTCATTACGTCGAATTTGTCTGATAGCTTTGCCGCCGCGCTCTCAAGCAACGCCCTATTCTTTCCATAGATGAGCACATCTTTGCCTTTCTCAGGCATTTTGTTCGGCTGCACGCCAAGCCAGCTCTTGAGCAGCGCCTCTTCTTTTGTGCTTCCGAACGCGCCGCTTTCTCCTGTGCTTTTCATCTCTGGCCCAAGCGATGGATATGCAGTGCGCATCTGAAGCCATGAGAACTGCGGGCTTTTCGCGGCGAAGTACATGTGCTTTGGCTCGTAGAAGCCCTTGTGGTGGAATGTCCCAAGCGCTCCTTGCAGAGCCATCTCGAGCATGTTTAAGCCGATCGATTTCGACGAAAATGGCAGCGACCTGCTAGCCCTGAGGTTGAGCTCTATTACGTAAACGTCTCCATTCTTCGCAATGAATTGCAAATTGAATGGGCCTTTTATCTCAAGCTCCCTAACAAGCCTCAGCGCCACGCCTTTCATCTTTTCTACATAAGCCTCTTTTGTCGGGGTGAGCATAGTGGAATCGCCGCTGTGTACGCCAGCCTCCTCTATGTGCGATATGGCGACGCCGATGGCATTAGTACCATCTCCCACTCCATCTATCTCTGCCTCTATTGCATCCTCTATGAATTTCGATATCACCACCGGATACTTTCTTGAAAAATAGGGTATGGAATTTACGAAATCTATGAGCTCTTTTTCGCCTCTTGCTATCTTCATTGCAGTGCCGCTTAGCACGTGGCTTGGCCTCACAAGCACTGGAAATCCATATCTGTCTATGAATTCCTTTATTGCTGCGAAGCTGTCGGCGCTTGCCCATTCAGGCTGCGATATGTGGAGCTTTGAAAGCAGCTCTGAAAAGCTTGCCCTGTTCTCTGCCTTTTCTATGCTTTGAGCGCGTGTGCCGAGAAGGTGCATGCCCCTTGACTCCAGCTCCATTGCGAGGTCGTTGCCTATCTGGCCTGCTGCGAACAGCGCCACATGGGAAAACTTCTCCTTTTTGTCCAACTGCTCTACTGTGTTTGCATCTATAGTGTCAAAATAGAGTTTGTCTGCTATGTCCCAATCTGTTGATACTGTCTCAGGATTGTGGTTGAGCATTATTACCTGATCGAAATATCTCTTGGCGCTCTTTGCGAGGAGCACTGCAGAATAGTCGAATTCCACAGAGACGCCTATCCTAAACCTTCCTGCGCCAAGGACGAGCAGCTTGCTCTTCTTCTTTTCGAAGTTTATGTCATCGCTTCTCGCGAGCTTTGTCATGTAGAGGTAATTGACGTTTGCAGGGTATTCGCCGGCAAGCGTGTCAATCTGCTTGACAAACGTCTTGCCTTCCGCGCCCATGTGGTTGTTGAGCGAAAGTATCTTCCCCACAAAGAATTCATCTATGCCTGTGATGCTACTTATCTCCTTTGCGCTCAATGTGCTTGAAGCCCTTATCATGTCTATAAACCAGTAGGGTCTGCGCTCCCTCAGCGATTTTATTGCTTCCTTCCTTCCAATCCGCTCCTGGCTTGCCTTTTCAAGCGCATGGCCCAAGCCAAGCATGTCCACCCCTTTCGCAAATGCCTCCTCTATGTTCCTGCCTATCGCCATTACTTCCCCTATGCTGCGCATCTCGGTGCTAAGGCTTTCGCGCATATCAAACTTGCCGAAGTCCCAGTAAGGCATCTTTATTGTGATGTAATCAAGGCTTGGCTCGAAAAATGCAGAGGTTGCGTGCGAGATGTTGTTTTGCAGCTCATGCAGCCTTTTGCCCAAGGAGAGCTTCGCTGAAATATAAGCCAATGGATAGCCAGTCGCCTTGCTTGCGAGCGCGCTCGACCTTGACATCCTCGGGTTTGTCTCAATGACGAAAAATTTCGAGCTTTTGGGATCAAGGGCGAATTGCACATTGCATTCCCCCACAAGGCCTATCGCCTCGGCAACCCTTATTGCGGCGCTGCGCATGCTTTGATATTCAAAATTGTCAAGAGTCTGGGCAGGCGCCACAACTATTGAGTCGCCTGTATGCACACCCATAGGGTCTATGTTTTCGAGGCATGCTACAGCAATGCTGTTGCCGTCCATGTCGCGTACAACCTCATATTCTATCTCTTTCCAGTTCTCAAGATATCTCTCCACAAGCACCTCTCCTGTCCTGCTTTGCGCAAAAGCCCTGTCGATGCTTGCAAGCAGCTCGCTTCTATTGTGTGCTATAAACGAGCCCCTGCCGCCCAAATTGAAGCTCACCCTTAGCATTACTGGATAGCCTATACTATTCGCAGCTTCGAGCGCTTCTTTTTTGCTTCTTGCGGCAAAAGATCTGGGCACGCTTATGCCATTTTCTTCCATGAGCTTCCTGAAAAGCTTCCTGCTCAGAGCGCTTTCTATGCCCTTTATGCTGGTGCCGAGCACCTTTACATTGTATTTCTTGAGCACGCCCTTTTTATAAAGGTCTATGCCAACGTTCAGTGCGCTCTGCCCGCCAAATCCCACCATAATGCCGTCAGGCCTTTCCTTCTCTATGATGCTTTTTGCAAACTCGTATTTGACAGGAAGGATGTAAACGATGTCTGCGATGCTCTTGTCGGTCTGGACTGTGGCGATATTGGAGCTCAGTATTATTGTCTTTATGCCCTCTTCGCGCAGGGCCTTCAGCGCCTGGTTTGCACTGTAGTCGAACTCCGCGGCTTCGGCTATCTTTATCGGGCCAGAGCCTATTACGAGCACCTTTTTTATTCTCCCATTTACAATTTTCGCTTCTTTGCTTTCCACTCTTTCACCAGATCCATGAATATTTTGAAAACGTAAGATGCGTCAGTAGTGCCAGGGCCTCCTTCTGGATGGAACTGCACCGTATAGATGTTTTTATCTGGATATACAAGCCCCTCTATGGTGTGGTCGTCAAGACTGTAAAACCAAAGCTTTGAGTTTGAAGGCTTTTTGGCTACTGCATAGCCGTGGTTGTGGGTTGTTATTGATGCTTTTTTCAAAATAGTGTCATAAACCCCTTTGTTTATCGCCCTATGGCCGTATTTCATCTTTTCAACCCTGCCTTTGTAGTGTATTGCAACAAGCTGGTGGCCTAGGCATATGCCAAGCAGAGGAATTCCCGAATCGATAATGCTTTTTGAATTGAATCCCTTGTAGAGAAGGTTTGGATTGCCAGGTCCATTCGATAGGACTATGCCGTCAGGATTTAAATCGAGTATCTGCTTTTCCCTTTGCGTGTATGGAACCCTTATTACAGTAGCATTGAATCTTTCCAAACTCCTTAGTATCCCATGCTTTATGCCGAAGTCAATCACAACAATTCTGTACTTGCCATCTCCATGAATTATTTTCCTCTTTGGTGTTGTATATAAGGCATAGTTCACCATGGAGTATGAAAATTCCTTCAGCATTTTTCTTGCATATTCAATGGTGTAATTGCCGTTTGCAATGACGCACTTTACAACACCCTTCAATCTTATGCTTTTCACTATCTCCCTAGTATCATCTATGCTTATTCCAGGTATTCCGCTGCGCTTGAGCCACTCGGATAAGCTTTCGTGCTTGCTGTATTTTATGCCGCTATTGAGCTCCCCAAGCACCACGCCTTCGACGTTGGGCTTTTCAGATTCGAAGTTTCTTATGACACCATTTTTGTCCTTTGAAATTCTAGGCACGCCGTAATTGCCTATCAGCGGGTGAGTAAAAAGCAGCACCTGCCCCCTGTACGAAGGGTCTGAAATGCTCTCAGGGTAGCCGTTCATCGAAGTGGTAAAAACAAGCTCTCCTGCACGAATGGCTTCAGCGCCAAAGCCCCTACCAGGGATTACCCTGCCATCTTCAAGATATAAAAAAGCCAAGTATACCATTATATTTGGAAAGTAATCAAATAAAAACTTTTGCAGTTTTTGAATTTGAATTTTTGGGATTCCCATAATCAACGGATAAGCATGGTGATGTTACAGAAATACTTAGCAGAAAGCCCACGATTTCAATCGTGGGATGAATGTGGATTAGAAGAAGAACAAAGAATAAGTTTTATTAGCTTTGCATGAGAATTTGAAGTGTGATGAGATGGAAAGCACATATAGCAAGCTGAAAGTCTGGCTAGATGGAAGAATTGTCCCTTATGACAAGGCCCAGGTGCCCATACTGACGCACTCTTTGCAATACGGCTCCGGTATATTCGAAGGCATAAGAGCTTATGAGACAAGCAAAGGCCCGGCGATATTCAGGCTCAAGGACCATGTCAAAAGATTCATGAACAGCATGAAGATATACTACATGCACACAGCATTTAGCGAGGATGAGATTAAAAGCGCGATAATAAAAGTTGTAAAGGCAAACAAGCTTAGCTCATGTTACATAAGGCCTTTTGCATTCTACAACAGCGATTCGATAGGTGTGAGCCCAAAAGGGAAGAAGATCAGCATATACATTGCTGCAGTACCCTTTGGCGCCTATTTTGGCAGTGGCAAAGAAAAGGGCATAAAATGCAAGGTTTCATCGTGGCACAGGATAAATTCGCTTATATTGCCGCCGCAGGCAAAGGCAAGCGGCAACTACATAAATTCCATACTTGCCAACATGGAGGCCATAAGCAGCGGAGCAGATGAAGCGATACTCACTGCGATAAACGGCTACGTGGCAGAAGGGCCTGGGGAAAATCTTTTCATTGTCGAGGACGGAAAGCTGCTCACGCCGTCAAGAGAAGCAGACATACTGCTCGGCATAACGCGCGACACAATAATAAAGCTTGCGGAATCAATAGGCATAGAAGTTGTGGAAAGAAGCATACACAAGGAGGAGCTTTATACTGCAGACGAGCTTTTCTTCGCTGGGACTGCGGCAGAGGTAACACCTATAGTAAATGTAGATGGCATACAAATAGGAAGCGGAAAGCCGGGCCCGATGACAAAGATGATAGCAGAGAAATACAGTTCAGTAGTCACAGGGAACGACGAGGAGCACTCTGACTGGCTTACCTATGTAAACGAATATTAAAATCAAAAATAAAATCAAAGAAGCTTCAACGAAGAGGTAAACTGGTCTATCTCGCTTGCATTCCAAGGGCCTATGCCCAGAGCAGTCTTGGTGCCAGGAGGAAGCTCAGTAAGCCCCGCATCGCTGACAAGAGCGCATGGCACGTTCTTGAACTTGAACGCGTTGTAGAGCTTCACAAGCGCCTCTTCGCTGCCCACCTTTAGGACTATCTTCTTCTCGCCTGTATTGAGCCATTTCTTTGCTGTCTCTTTGTTTGCCTTCTCCGCCTCAAAATAGCTCATCAGCGAGGCGTGGGCAACCTGAGCTGCAAGCTTGCCTTTGCTCATCTCTATGTCTGTGCGCACTATTATGACTTGCTTGATCTCCTCACTCTGCATGATTCTATTTCTCTACCAAGAAATAAAAACAGATATATTGCTACTGCAAAGCCTTCTCTATCTCTTCAGGCTTAATAACTTCAATGTTCCTGCGCAGCAGCTTCAGTATCCCAAGGCTTATCCTGTTGTAGGACCTTTCGAGAAGTATGATCCTTGCGCCTTCCCTTAGCTTAAATATCGAATCGAACTGGTCTTCTATCACAGTTTCTGCTCCAAGCCCGTTTATGGTGCTTGCCTTGTTGCCGTTAACAATATGTATATCTTCGCTCCTTATTTTGACTCCGTGCTTGCCCAGCTCGTTGACAAGCCACTCCTTCTCAAGGCCCTTGTGCTTTGTCACTACGTGCAGCTCGATACCCTTTTCCTGCATCGCCTTCATTGCATTTATCACATGCTCGTCAATTTTGCCATTTTCAAGAAGCTTAGAGAAGAAATCCTTTCGCAAGGGTATGAAATGCGATGTTTCGAAAATAAGCTCCCTAATGGCGCTGTTGAGAATACCTTTGTGCATTGGAAATTTCTCTTCGAACTTCGGATTTATGTCGTCTATTATGCATCCATCTAAGTCTATTACGGCAATCCTCGAAGCCATACCATCTGCAATATATCCGCATGATAAATGTTTAAATGCTGCAGCAAGCTTTAACGATTGACGAAGTGCATCTTGGAAAGTAAAGCGCAAAAGGCAAAAGAAGAATATGGAGGGAGCAAAAGAAGAGTTAAGAGACAGGAAAGATGAGTATTTTATAGTTATAAGGAGAAATACACATAGAAGAAATAGGTATGGTTGAAATGCTTGATCCAAAAACCATTGGGCTTTTTAGGGGCCTGCTATCAAAGTATTATTCAAGCATAAGCAATATAGCCCCATCACACATAGAGCAGCGCGAGTTCGGCTTTGGCGATTTTGAAAGGAAGATTGCATACAGGCACTATGCATTCAAAAGTGAAAAGGATCTTTTAGAATATCTTGCAAAAGAAGCTCCGCCATTTGTATCTTATTCGCAGGCGTATTACGAAAAGCCAGATGCCAGGCCGATGGAGAACAAGAAGCTTATAGGAGCCGAGATGGTCTTCGACCTTGATGCGGATGACCTTAACTTAAAGTGCAAGCTGGAGCACGGGAGCTCATGGGTATGCGAGAACTGCTTGAGCGCGGTGAAAAGCGAAACGCTAAAGCTGATAGAGGATTTCCTTATTCCTGATTTCGGTTTTTCGGAGCGCGAGCTGAGCATAAACTTCAGCGGTAACAGAGGCTACCACGTGCACATAAACAGCGATGTCGTGTATAGCATGAGCCAGGAGGCAAGGAAGGAGATAAGCAATTACATAACCGGCAATGGGCTTGATGCAAGCGTGCTCTTTCCCACAATGGGCATGAGGGGCGTTGGCTTGCGGGGCCCAAAGCCCACAGACTATGGGTGGCGGGGCAAGTTTGCAAGAGGCGTGATAAGCGCGATAAACAATGGCGTAAGCGCGCTTATGGAGCTTGGGATAGACAAGAGTTCAGCCTCATTCCTGGTTAGGAACAGGGCGAAGATCATAACAGGCATAACGTCAGGCAATTGGGACACAATAAAAATACCGAAAAAGGATGAATTCTGGAAGAATGTCCTTAAGGGCATTGCAGTAAAGCAAAGCGACTCGATAGACAAGAATGTGACCATAGACATGCACCACATAATAAGGCTTCCTGATACCATACATGGCGACACAGGCCTAATTGCAAAGAAGGTGGGCTCGATAAATGATCTAGAGAATTTTGATCCCATGAAGAGCGCGATAGCATTCAAGGAAGGCATGCTTAAGGTAAAAACCGCGAAAGTGCCAAAATTCCACATGAACAACCAGGAATTTGGGCCCTACGAAAGCAATACAGTGGAATTGCCTACATACGCTGCGATGTACCTTCTGCTTAAGAGAGTTGCCACGCTTTCTGATTGAAAGCTGGTTTAAAAAACACAAAGAGAATTTGAAAATTTGAGAATTTTAAAATGTTTAAAAAGAAGCACTAATCAAGCGATAGAGGGCCTTTATGAAAATAATATTGAATGAGGTGGAAAAATGATAGAAAAAGAAACAAAGATAGATGGGATAAATGTTAAGGAAGTAAAACAAGCATTGAAAAGACTAGGAGCGAAGTCTACAAGAAAGAAGCTATTCAGAAGGTATATATTCAGTCTGGAAGAGAAACCAGGCGAGGACAGGTTCATAAGGCTTAGAACATATGGCAAGAAGTCTACATTAGCATATAAGCACAGGCAAGGCAGCGGGCTTGCAAACACGGAAGAAATAGAAACAGAGGTAAAGGATTTTGACGCTGCTGCAAGAATATTATCAGAAATTCTTCCAGAACCTTTGTACCAAGAAAATAAAAGGACCTCCTATAACCTAGATGGTGTAGAAATCTCAATAGATGAATGGCCTAAGCTTCCACCCATACTTGAAATAGAGGCAGACTCTGAAGATAAAATAAAAGAAACAATAAACAGGCTCGGCATAAAAGGAAAGATCCTAGGCAACATAAGCTGGGAAAAGGTTTATTCTCTGTATGGCATGGATCTTAAAAAGTTCAAAATTTTAAAATTTGAATAGACAAAGATGAGCAGCAAAATACTGTTTTGTTGAATAATTCCCAATCCTCTGCGACGTAACTTTCTTATTGGTGTCTTACCAGATTACCACTATACCA
>JBMFUN010000030.1:0-8635 GCA_049966495.1 Candidatus Micrarchaeia archaeon | reverse complement strand
AGATTATATTCTGGTATGCATGCAGCGCGAAAGCTGATGTCAAATTGTACCTGTAGGTTGAATAATATTCGGGTATGTTTGCAACAAATATGTAGGTTATCACTATTACTAGGAAGAGGAGTGCTAATGATTTGCGCTTTTTCAATAGATTATATACGACAATTAATGTATAGCCTGCAACTAATGCCATCAATGGCAATATAATAATTAGGAACCTATCAATCACTGTTGCAATTGTATAAGAATTTAAAGTTTCAGGTGCAAAAAAAAGCAGCAGTATAACCACCAAGCAAGGTATAGCAAATAGCATAATATCCCACTTTCTGAATGCTATGAAGATAACGCTGCCTATTATCATAAGATCGAACAATAGCCCCATTGGGAATACATAGCAATCCAATCTATAGCCCCTCATACCACCAAAAAATGTATACGGGTCTAAGAATACGAGCAAAGAATGAATATTCTGCGCAATAGTTGAATGAGCAAAAAGCATGTTTGAAGCCCCATATTTCAACACCCAATAGGATATTTTGCCTGAATATATGAAGAAATAGCCGAATAAGATTATCAGGCCTATTAAAAATCCTATTGTAGCTAGTTTTATATTTATCTTGTATTGATTTTGCTCTGCTCTATACTTCTGCTTTGCGTGAATTTCATATATGGCTATGAATAATATTATGGCTATTACAAAGAATGCAGATTCAGTTTTTACGGCAATTAAAAGAGGCGCGAGCACACCAGCCAAAAACGAAAGCAGTTTGTGGTGCTCGCTGCTTTTTGTTGCTACAATCATATATATTAGCAATGCCGCAAACATTCCAGACATCAAATCAGGGAGAACCCTTGTCGCATACCCTACTGTAATAGGTGATACAGTAATGAAAGCTGCCGAAACGAATCCCAGCGATGATCCGTAAACTTTCTTTCCTATTAGGTATGTTAGGATTATCATGATGACCAATGAAATCAATGATGGCATTTCAACTGCTAATGCATTGTCTCCAAATAGTGCTATAAAAACGGCCTCAATACCTATCATTATAAAATTGGCTGAAAAAGGGAATCCTTTAAGTGGATTAAACGACCCTTCAAGCATTTGGTGGGCATATATTATATATACGGTATCATCATAAAATACAAATGGGCCCGAATAAAGCAATACAACCAGTATCATTGACACACTTATCAATGCTACTAGCGAAAATATCTCTATGATGCGCCTTTCAGCAATGCAGCAGCTGCCACTTTTTTTATTTTTCCTATGTAACTTGCGAGTTTTCATAATATCGATTCCTTCTTGAACCATTTTATGCCAATGTATAATATGACCATTGAGGCTGCTGCCAAGAATACCATGAGATATGCGAAAAATGTTACATCCATATTTGCAATATTCATTATCGCCATAAATGGCATCATCAATATTGGTAGTACAAGTAGGGTGCTTATCTGCTGCGCTTCCTTGATGCCTTTTACATGGGAAGATATTATTACCACAACACCTATAGTAACGATCGCAAGGAAAGGTGAAGTAAAAAGCATCATAATCCACGCAGGCGTAGGAAGCACATATGCCCCGAAAGCACCATATGCCAGCGCATCTGTTATATAGCCATAAATGCCAAAAACTGCAAAGGTGAGCAACACTGTAGGTATCAGCGACGCAAGAATCTTCCCTATTATAAGCTCTGAAATATCAACAGGCATAGCCAAAAGCGCTTCAGATGTCCTCCGCTCCTTTTCGCCTGCGAAGCTGTCGGCGGCTATGACTGTAGCGGTGAGTATGGGCATCGTGAGAAATATGGGCCCAAGCACATTTATTGAGAAGAATACCATAAAGGAAAGACTTTTAACGTTCGTACCACCTGCTAAAGTTGGCACAAGCTTTGCTGCAAGGCTTGGTGCTGCGTGAAGCGCCACATAAAACGTGAGAATGGGAAATACAAAAGCAAAGAACAACGGCACGCCGATCATCGGTCCATAGATGGAAACGCTACTAAATACCTCACCTATGTCCTTTTTTGCTATAGCATATGCCTTCTCCATTTGCACCAAGATCACCTGAAGGTGCTCTCAATAAACGGCTCTATATAGTCGATACCCACTATATCGATACCCTTGCCCCTTATGAAGTCAATCGCCTCACTTATATCCTTGTAGTCTTTAATCTTTACGTGCACCATTGTCGCTATTCCTTTGTAGCTTTCCTGCAATCCATCAATGCCCTTTAAAATACCCAAGTAAACAGGCTTTGCAAACCTTATGTTGACAATCATGTCTTTAAGCACATCTTTGTACATGCCAGCTATTCCTGTAGACTTGATTATTTTTCCTTTGCTCATTATGTGCACATAGCCTTCGAGCCTTGCGACTTCGTCAAGCTTCTGCGTAACGAATATTATGTCTTTTTTGCTTGTATTTTCTTTTATATAGCTTCTTATCGCATTTGACGCATTGGCATCTATAAATGCGGTAGGCTCATCAAGAAGCAAGATCTTTGGGTCATTAATTATCGCCCTGCAGAATGCTGCCTTCTGCTTTGTACCCCTGCTGAAAGTTTCGACTTTAGAATCAAGAAGGTCATAAATATCCAACTCTTTGAGCATCTCTTTTACTGCAAATACCGCTTCATCGTTCTTCATGCCATAAAAGCTACCAAAAAATTCAATGTTCTTTCTTAGTGTGAGGAAGTCGTAGAGCGCATAATTGTCAGTCAATATTGACATGTGCTGCTTGAGTGCACTGCTTGAATATGGATCTTCGCCCATGACGCTTACAGTCCCGCCGTCTGGTCTGTATAGACCTGCGATTATTTTGAGCAAAGTGCTCTTGCCTGCGCCGTTTGGCCCGAGCACAAAGTTAAGCCCTTTTCTTGGGGTTATGCTTACTCCATGAAGTGCGATAGTGGAGCCAAAGCGCTTTGTAACTTTTCTTACTATTATATGCTCCATAATTATACATTTCAATACATTACAAATATTAGTTTTTATATTGTGAGATAGGGCTTCGCCCTTATAAACCTATCGCACACAACCCATTCAGGCAATGGCGCGCTGATGCGGCCAATCACAACATATTTAAATCTTAAAGTGTATTATTGTTTTACTTTTTAGGTGCTTATTATAAAGATAAAAGATCTAAGACCTTTAACTGTCGATGAGCTGAAGGAGCGCAGGAACCAATTGCTGCTAGAGCTCAGCATCGAGAAGAGAAAGATTGCGTCAACAGGGGTTTCAAGCAAGACTGTAAAAACGAGAGAGCTCAGGCGCACTATCGCGAGGATAAATACGCTACTTAAGGAAAAGGGTGTGAAAGAGTAAAATGTCAGAAATCTGCCCAAGATGCGGCCTCCCAAAGGAACTTTGCGTATGCGATGTGCTAGACAAAGAGACCGAGTCGAAGATAAAGATATACACAAAAAAAGCGAAATTCAACAAGGTAGTTACTATTGTAGAGGGCATAGGCAATGACGACATAGAGAGAACTGCGAAAAGCCTGAAGAGAACCCTCGCATGTGGGGGCACCTACAAAGATGGCTACATAGAGCTTCAAGGGGACCACAAGCTCGATGCAAAAAAGGTGCTCGTTAGCATAGGCTACAAGGATTCGAACATAGAGATCGCCTGATTTTATGGCCGTATTGGGCGTAGAAAGCAGCGCGCACACTTTTGGCATAGGAATAGTGGAAAATGGAACTGTGCTCGCAAATGAAAAGAGCATGTATAAAATAAAAAGTGGGATAATACCGATGCGCGTCGCTGATTTCCATGCAAGAAAAGGGGCAAGCGTGCTAAAATTTGCATTGAAAAAGGCAGGGCTAAAGCTTGATGATATAGAAGCAATAGGTTATACAAAGGGGCCTGGGCTAGGCCCGTGCCTCAGGGTTGGGCAGGTGCTCGCAAGGAAGCTTGCCATAGAGAATGATCTGCCCCTTTATCCAGTAAACCATGGCCTTGCGCATGTAGAGATAACCAAGCATCTTGCCCATTTCAATGATCCTATTGCGCTATATGTAAGTGGGGGCAACTCGCAGATTCTGGCGCTAGAAAATGAGCCATTCCGCCATTATCATGTGTATGGGGAAACATTCGATATAGGCCTGGGAAACATGCTTGATAGCTTTGCAAGAAGCGCTGGGCTTGTGCCTGCATGGGGCTCTACGGTAGCAAAGGTTGCCGAAGGTGGAAGATACGTGCAGATGCCATATACTGTAAAAGGCATGGATTTTGCATTTACCGGCTTGCTTACAAACGCCATAAAGAAGCTTGATTCTTACAGTATAAGCGATATCGCCTACTCTCTTCAAGAAACTGCTTTCTCTATGGTGGCAGAGGCAACTGAAAGGGCGCTGCTGCTGAAGAAAAAGAAAGAGCTTATAATGAGCGGGGGCGTGGCGCAGAGCAAAAGGCTTAGGGAGATGCTTGGCTCAATGGCAAAATCACATAATGCCTCGTTCTTCGTAGCACCTGACGAGTTCAATTCTGACAATGGAGCCATGATAGCACTTGTTGCAGAGAAGATGCACAAGAGCGGAGCAAGATATGATATTGAAAAATGCGATATAGAGCAGCGCTATAGGCTCGACAGGGTAAGGATAACATGGTGAAGAAAATATCAGAGGGCGCAGAGGCTATACTTTACAGCTCTGAGCTTCTCGGCAGGGCTTGCGTTATAAAGTTTAGGCGTAGGAAAATTTACAGGATAAGGGAGATAGATGAATCTATAAGGGAGAAAAGGACAAAGACGGAGGCAAGGATCCTTTCAACTGCCAACAGCATCGGCGTAAATGTGCCTAAACTTCTTATGGTGGGGAGATTTGCCATATATATGACTATGCTTGACGGCGAGCTTCTGTCTGATGTGCTGCGCAAAAATGCAAATAGCAAAATTGAAAAGATATTGGAAGACGCAGGAAAAGCACTTGCAAAGCTGCACAATGCCAACATAGTGCACGGTGACTACACACCTGCAAATATAATGGTTTGCAAAGGGAAGGCCTACATCATAGATTTTGGCCTGTCGCTGGTTGAGAGCGCTGCGGAGGAGAAAGCGCTGGACCTCTTGCTCATGAAGAGGTCGCTGAAAAGAAGGCAATACCTTATCTTTGAGAAGGCTTATTCAAAGCTCTCCGACAACTTCAATATCATAAAGGAGAGGCTTGAGAGCATAGAAAGGCGCGGTCGCTACCAGACAAGAACCTTGATTGCAAACTGAAATAAAAAGGGAAAAGAAAAAGCAAAGAGTAAAAGAAAAATGGTCAGAGCACTGCATAGACGAATACAGGGGCCAACAGTATAGATATAGTGCTCACCACTTTTATCATTGAGTTGAGGGCAGGCCCAGCTGTATCCTTTAGAGGATCTCCTACTGTATCACCTACAACAGCTGCCTTGTGAGTCTCGCTTCCTTTGCCACCGAAATTGCCTGCCTCGACATACTTCTTTGCATTGTCCATTGTAGCACCACTGTTGGCCATGAAAAGCGCAAGCAGGAAGCTTGCAGGTATCATTCCTATAAGAAGGCCGCCAAGGGCTTCCTTGCCAAGCAATAGGCCTACTAGTATTGGTGTGAGTATGGCTATGAGCTCTGGCACTACAAGAGACTTCAGCGCATTCACTGTTGCTATATCTACAGCCCTAGCGTAGTCTGGCTTGGCCTTTCCGGCAAGAAGGCCCTTGATTGTCTTGACCTGGCGCCTTACCTCCTCTACCATGAGGTTTGCAGCATGGCCTACAGCTTCCATAAGGAATGAAGAGAAGATAAATGGAAGCAGCACGCCTATGAACACTCCTATTGTCACATAAGGCAGAAATACATTGAGCACAGGAAAGCCGTTCACAACAGGCATCTTTACTGCATTTGCAAAAGCTACGAAAAGGGCTGTAGCTGAAAGCGCAGCGCCGCCTATTGCAAAGCCCTTTGTAGTTGCTTTAGTAGTATTGCCCACAGCGTCGAGCTCATCGGTTACGCGCCTAACATGCTCAGGCAGGTTGCACATCTCAGCTATGCCTCCTGCATTGTCAGTTATAGGGCCGAAGGAATCTATTGTGAGAATAGTAGAAGTGAGAGAAAGCATGCCTACGGCTGCTATGCCTATCCCATAGAGCCCTCCGCCATAATAGCCCACTAGAATACCTATAACTACGGCTATGACAGGCAGCCACACGCTTCTGAGGCCTACCGCAAGGCCCATTATTACATCTGTGCCTGCGCCGCCTTTTGCAGCTGTTGCAACCTTGACCACAGATTTTCTTGCTGTTCCTGTATAGTAGTCTGTGACTCCGAATATTACTATTGTAAGGAGCAATCCTCCTAGCACAGAGATAAAGTAACCCATTGGATAATTGCCAAGATAGGTGAGCAGGAAATCTAATATCGCTGCGATTATTATGCTTGAAGATATGCCCTTGTAGAGCGCCCCTGTAGGGGAGCCTTTTTTGCCTATGCGCAGGAATGCGATGCTAAGCATGCTTGCTATCACACCAATACTTGCTATATACAATGGATAGGCGAAGTTTGCAGTATTGACCGTTGCGAGCCCTGCTGCTATGAGCAATGATGCCACAAGGGTGACAGCATAGCTCTCGAATACATCAGCGCCCATTCCTGCGCAGTCTCCCACATTATCCCCGACATTGTCAGCAATTACTGCAGGGTTCCTTGGGTCGTCTTCTGGCAGGTTAAGCTCTGTTTTTCCAACGAGGTCAGCACCAACATCTGCTGCCTTTGTATAGATGCCACCTCCAACCCTTGCAAAGAGGGATATGAGCGATGCGCCAAACCCAAACCCGATAAGCAATGTGACCTTTGAAATTGTCAGATATGCGAGCAATAGGCTTAATCCTATAAGGCCGAAGCCCACGGCTGCAAAGCCTGTGACTGAACCGCCAAGCACAGCCGTGCCAAAGGCGCTGTGCACGCTCTTCTCTGCGCTCTTTGTTGTCCTTACATTTGCCCTAACGGCAACATTCATCCCCAGGTATGCAGTAAGATAGGAAGCTGCTGCCCCTGTCACAAAAGCAATATCTATCTGCAGCCCGTGAGGTAGAAATGCAAGCGCTATGACAAGCACCACAGCGAATATCGTTATCGTCTTCAGCTGCCTCAACAGGTACGCCTTCGAACCTGCTTTGATTGCATTTGAAACATCTTTCATCTTTTCTGTTCCTTCTGGCTTTTTGAGCACAGTATATGCTGCGATCAGTGAGAAGAGCAATGAAACTATTCCTGCTAACAGACTATAATAATAGAACTCCAAAGGAATCACCGATAACTAATTATTGAAGAAAAGGATTTAAAAAGATTTTGATTCCCTTTCCTTTTCCTTTTTTCACTTGCCATCTAATAGGTATAAGTTTTTAACTATACATAAAAAATTGTGATACTATGGATGATGAAGCCAGCAGCGGGGGAAATGATAATATAGCGATAAGCAAAACTACTAGTGCAAATCCAACTGCGCAGATAGCTTCGGCAGCAACGAAGAGATAT
This sequence comes from Candidatus Micrarchaeia archaeon, assembly GCA_049966495.1. GTDB lineage: Archaea > Micrarchaeota > Micrarchaeia > Micrarchaeales > Micrarchaeaceae > JAKAWW01. The sequence continues at coordinate 1,138 of JBMFUN010000030.1, read as the reverse complement.
GGCGGAGGCCTGGGGGCGCTCACTGATTTAGTCATAATAGCAATTGCCGGCATTGCCTCTATATATTACATTGGTGTTTTTGCAGGGCTTATACTCACACTGATAGTGCTTATTATAGTCCTTACCGCATCAATAAGGGTTGTCAACCAGTGGAACAGGATGGCTGTACTAAGATTTGGAAAGTACAAAGGCATGATAGGCCCTGGCATATACTTCATAATTCCTTTTGTCGAACATACACCTTTCAACGTTGACTTGAGGGTTATAAGCACGCCTTTCAGCGCTGAAAAGACGCTCACAAAGGACAACGTACCTGTTGACGTTGATGCAATACTTTTCTGGCAAGTTCACAACCCGGAAAACGCGGTGCTGAATGTGCAGAACTATATACAGTCTGTGCAGCTTGCCTCCCAGACAGCTCTCAGGGATATAATAGGCAAAAACGAGCTATCACTTATGCTTGCCGGCAGGGATATAATAGGAGAAGATATAAGGAAGCTCATACAGGAGAGAATAGAAAGCTGGGGGATCGTTGCCATATCTGTTGAAATAAGAGATGTAACCATACCTCAAGACCTGCAGAACGCGATGGCAAGAGTGGCAACATCTGACAGGGAGAAGCAGGCAAGAGTGATACTCGCGGAATCGGAATCCCTTGCTGCAGACAAGATGCTCGAAGCTGCAGAAAAATATAGGAAGGATCTTTACGCAATGCAGCTAAGATCGTTGAACATGATGTACGAAATAAGCCTAAGTGGCAAGAACCTGATAGTTTTCATACCAACCGAATCCAAGGGCTTCAGCATACCCACACCTTTTGGCGTGATGGGCTTGCAAGATTACCTGCAAAATGTGCAAAAATCAAGCCAAGCTCAAAGCCAGCAGCAAGGTGGAAGCACAGGGCAATCGCAGGACAAAGGACAAACACAGCAGAAACAAAAGAAAAGCAAGTAGCTTAGATTATTTCAAAACCTGCAGCTATGGATATGGGCTCTTCTGCCTCATGCTCTTCTATTGAGAGCACATCTGGGCCGTGCTTGAAGCTTACCACTATTCTTTTCTCGAACTCAGCCAGCTTCTCTCTATTTGCACTTGCTATAATCTCAACGCTGCCGTCTGGCATGTTTCTTACTTTGCC
>JBMFUN010000029.1:0-8679 GCA_049966495.1 Candidatus Micrarchaeia archaeon | reverse complement strand
TGTAATCAAGCTGCTTTGAAAATGTCCCTTCTTACTTCTGTAACATCCCCAAGCTCTGCCATGTAGTAGAGGATGCTCCTCACTCCATCTTCATCGATGCCTATCTTCTCTGCTATCTCACTTGCACGCATAGGCTTCTGCTCAATAAGCTTTGTGATCTTCGGCGCGTACTTGTTTATGAAGCCCCTCAGTGCAACATAGAACTTTTTGTTGAAAGCCCTAGTGCCGACAACAAGGCCTTGCTTTATGCTTTCCTCCAATGCTGCTGAGACTGCCGCAGCATCTGCTTCATTTGAAAGAACAAGGTAGCCTTTCGATTCGAGCAGATTGGTGTAATCGCTGTCAACTATCTTCTCCTCCCAAGCTTTTGGTTTTTCTGCCAATTCTTCCTTTTTACCAGCTTTCTGCTCGCGCTTTCCGAATAGGAACCTGTCATATGCCCATTTAGCTATGCTGTACTTGTACTCGTTCTCACCCTCTTTCTTGAACGGTACCACTATCTTTTTTCTTATAAGCTTCTGGAGGGTATTCTTCTCTTCATTGCTCAGCATGTTATTTACCATACTGGTCGTGCGCTCGCTGTATCTCAGTGTGTCAAGCTTTTTGAGGATGGTAAGCTCATTTTTGTCTATCTCTACGTTTGCATTTTGGCTTGCTTCTCCAACACTACTTATTTTGGTGAGCAGCGAGGCTATATAATCCTTCTTTGCAAAGATAAAGCTCTTTCCAGAATACTTGAAGAAATCAACCTCGTCGCCGTCGTGCAGGTCAAGTGTGCTTATTACTTCGAAGGGTATGTTGAGAACAAGCTTTCCATTGCTCCTATAAATTTTTATTTTATCACCCACAGTAGCATTTTAAACTTTAACTGCATATACTATCATTGATATTATGCGAATGCAAAGCTTAAAAGAGTTTTCAATATATACAAAGAAAACCTTAAGTGTAAGAGATACATACGCCCTGCGCGCAAACGCCGAAGCGCTCGGCATGACAAAGATGCTCCTTACAGAAAATGCTGGCACAAACATTGCAAATGAGCTTCTGCACAAGCACAAGAACGATAGCATACTTGTTGTTTCAGGATGTGGCAACAAGGGTGCAATAGGCCTTTCGGTCGCAAGGCACTTGCTCGAGCGCGCAAAAAGTGTAGAGGTTGTGCTGCTATGCAAACCAGAGGAGATAACAGACAAGGAGCTGAAGGCGAATTATGATATACTGAGCAAATTGATCTATATAGAAAGCAGGCCAGAGAGCAATCTCCTCGCACGCAAAGTGAGGAAGGCTGATGTTGTAATTGATGCGATAGTGGGCATAGGCCTTCATGGGCGCCCAGATAGCTGCCTTTCAACGGCGATAGGTATAATAAACAAGTATAGCAAGCATACAGTCTCGATTGACATTCCTTCTGGAATAAACCCAGATACTGGATTGCCAAATGTTTCAAGCATAAAGGCACAGAGGCTTTATGTGCTGTACAAGGGCAAGCCCTTCTTGATTACGCGCGAATATGCCCAAAATGTCGAGATAATAGACATGGGATTCCCTTACATAGGCGAGTTGCTTACGGGTCCGGGAGATGTCATGCTTGCCACTGAAGCCCGCGCAATAGATGCAAACAAGTATACAAGCGGAGGCTTGCTGATTGTTGGTGGAAGCAAGGATTACAAGGGTGCGCCATTGCTCGCTTCCTATGGTGCAATAAACGCCTTCTCTGCGCTCTCTGTCGGCACAGGCTACGTCACTGTTGCAATGCCCCGCTCTATAGCTGACAAGGTGATAATCCCAAATCTTATAGTGAAGGGTTTTTCAAGTGACAGCCTAAAAATGGAAGATATACCAAGGCTTGGAGAGATAAAGCATGATGTAATGATTATCGGTCCGGGGCTCGCCCAAGATGAAGAAAGCCTGAAAAATATAGTAGAATTGATAAGATCCGAATCTACGAAGAAAAGAGGCGTAATAGTAGATGCGACAGCAATAAAAGCAGTGGCACAGAACAAAAATGTGCTCGGAAAGAATGTAATCATAACTCCGCATGATGGCGAGTTTGGCTATTTGACGGGTAAAAGCCTCAAGGGCGCCGGCCTAGCCAAAAGGGCTTACGCAGCTATAGAATTTGCCAAATCCTACAAATGCACAGTTGTACTAAAAGGACATGAGACAATAGTTACAAATGGCGAGCTGCTCAAGATAAACATGGCAGAGACTCCAGCATTAGCTACAATGGGAACAGGCGACGTGCTTGCTGGAATAATAGGGAGCTACTTTGCAACGCACAAGGATCCATTTGAGAGTGCTGTAGCGGGGGTTTATGTCCATTCGAAGATTGGCGATATATTATACAAGGAAAAAGGCCTCCACATAACTGCAAACGATGTGATTAGCAAAATTCCGGAAGTGCTGAAGGGGTTCGATAGGATAGGTTTCAACAGATAAGCAGGGGTGTGATTTCTGGAAGGAACACCATATTCAAATGTTACCTCAAGCATAGTAGGCGCCATCAAAAGGGTCCTGGCAGAAATGGGCTATGCCGTGAAAGAAGAGGAGCTTTTTAACTCCATATCGATTTCAAAAATAATCGGCGATTTCTCATCTTCCATATGCTTCAAGCTCGCAAAGCAGCATTCAACGGATCCCATCAGCATGGCAAATAGGTTAAAGGAAAGCATTTCTAGAATTGGCATTCCAGGAATAGAGAAAGTGACTGCAGACAACGGCTATCTAAACTTTCACCTTGACAGGAGAAAATATGCAGAGGATGTGCTTAGTTATGTGGGTTCGATGGGAAAAATGCAGTCAAGGAATGATCGCATAGCGATAGTGGAGTTTCCAAGCGTGAATCCAAACAAGCCATGGCACATAGGCCATTTGAGGAACGCGCTTATAGGTGACATGGTTGCAAGCATGCTGGAGCATTCTGGATACAAAGTGCTAAGAACAGACTACATAGATGACCTCGGACTTCAGATTGCTGAGAGCGTTTGGTGGCACATAAAGAGCAACGCTTCGCTTTCCCAAGGCAAGAAGTTCGACCACTGGCTTGGCGAGGAATATGTGAATGCGAACAAATACATGGAAGAGCACAAGGATGCGCATGAAGAGGTAGACAAAGTGCTGAGGCTGATGGAGCAGGATGGCACATATGAATCAAAGATCGCCCGCGAGCTTTCAGAAGCCTGCGTAAAAGCGCAATATGAGACTGCTTTCTCATATGGTATATATCACGACCTGATGGTATGGGAGAGCGACATAGTGCGCAACAGATTCCTTGAAAAAAGCTTAGAGCTTTTGTTGCACAGCAGGTTTGCGAAAAAGGTAACTGGTGGCGAATACAATAACTGCATAGTAATAGATCTGAGTTCAAGCGCCTCAAAGGAATTCAAGGGCTTGCAGGAAAGTGTTAAAGTGCTTGTCAGGAGCAATGGCGTCCCAACATATCTTGCAAAAGATATCGCATTTCACATGTGGAAGTTCGGCATGATTGAAGACACCTTCAATTACGTGGCTTTTGAGAAGCAGCCTAACGGGAAAGATGTCTACAGCACAAGCATAAACGGGGAGCAGATGAAATTCGTGCCTGCAGTGCTGAGCGTGAATGTGATCGATGCAAGGCAGAGCTATCCCCAGGCTTTGCTGAGGCTTGCATTTGAGGCGATGGGTAAAAGCGAGATAGCAAATAGCATAATTCACCTTGCATATGGGGAGGTTGAGGTCGAGGGCGGGGAGCTCTCTGGCAGGAAGGGGACATGGATCGGCTACAGTGCAGATGAATTGTTACAAGAGGCAAAGGAGAAGGCTCTGGAACTGATAAAGGGCAAATTCAGCTTTTCAAAGGAGGAACAGGAAAGAGTTGCAAAGAGCGTTGGTCTTGCTGCAATAAAGTTTGAATTCCTTAAGCTTGGAATAGAAAAGAAGATTGTCTTCTCATGGGAGCGCGCGCTCAACTTCGAAGGCGATTCCGGCCCGTATTTGCAATACACATATGCGAGGGCTAGCAGGATATTAGAAGAATGCAATGCGCAGAGCGCCGACCCTAGCGCCCTGAAAGGCGATTATGATTTCGCGCTGTTGAAATCAATTTCAAGGTTTCAAGATTTGTTGGAAAAGGCAGCCAGGGAGTACAGGCCAAACATGATAGTAGATTATGCGATAGAGCTTGCAGACACGTTTTCAAGGTTCTATGAGCATTGCCCTGTGCTGAAAGCGGAAGAGCCTTTGAGGAGCGCCAGAATACTGCTTCTTGGCGCATTTAGGAAGGTTATGAAAAACGTGCTTGAAATTATAGGTATAGAAGCTTTGGAGAGAATGTAGTGATTGCATGCTAAAGATAGGCCATAGGGGTGCCGGAGGCGACGTGCCTGAAAACACGCTGAAGAGCTTTGCCGCAGCGATAGAGAGTGGAGTCAATGCGGTGGAGCTTGACGTAAGGAAGACAAAAGACGGCAAGCTTGTAATATTCCACAATGAGAAGGTTGACAAGCTCCTAGGCACAAAAGGCTATGTAAGTGATTTTACACTAGCACAGATAAAGCAGTTTGACATACAGGGAGAAAAAATACCAACGCTAGATGAAGCCTTAGACTTCATAGACAGAAAGGTGGAAAAGATACTTGTGGAGATAAAGGAGCCCGGGACAGAAAAGGCAATATTGGAGAAAATAAAGGCGAGAAAGCTTGAAGACCATGTCATCATAATATCCTTTCACGAGGATGCGCTCAGGAAGGTAAGAGAGCTTGACAAGCGCATAGAGACCGGATTTATCTATGCAAGCTACAAGGATCCGATAGCCACTGCAAGGGAGCTTGGTGCCCAATACCTGCTTCCATTGTACAGGTTCACCCATACCAAAGACATAGAGAGGGCACATGAAAACGGGTTTAAGGTGATAGTATGGACGATAAATACAAAAGAAGAGATGGAGGAATTCAAGAACAAAGGCGTTGACGGGATAGCGACTGACTATCCTTCTATATTATCAAGCCTGAAGTGATTTGGTGAAGATAGCAATAGGGACTACAAACAAGCTTAAGGTTGCTGCAATAGAAAGCGTTCTCAAAAAGGCCTTTAGCGGCGCCGAATTCGTTTCTGTAGAGGCCAATTCAGGGGTAAGCGAAGATCCTAAGGGCGACGATGAGGGAATACGTGGGGCAATAAATCGGGCGAAAAGCGCAATGGATCTTGCAAATGCCGAAATGGGCGTTGGCGCAGAGGGCATAACTTCAAAGAACAGCTTTGGAAGCTTTGTATATGGTTGGGTTGCTATAGTTGACAAAAGCGGCGCTATTGGCTTAGGCGCCAGCGCACAGGTAATGCTCCCAAGCAAAATAGCAAAGATGATCGACAATGGCATGGGCTTGGCGGAAGCAGTGTCATATCTAACTGGAAAAAGCAAAGATAAAGTCCGCAACGAGCTTGGCACAAACGGCATACTTACAAATGGATTGTATGACAGGAAAAAGGAGTTTGTAGATGCGACCACCTGCGCCCTTTCAGTGTTCATATCAAAATACTATAATGATTAAGATATGACAAGTAAAAAATGATGCATAAAAAAGGCTTCCATATATTTTTATATCTTGCTTGCAAATTTTAAAGAGTGAGCATGGGCCCGTAGCTCAGCTTGGATAGAGCGGCATCCTCCTAAGGTGAAGGTCGCGGGTTCAAAATGATTAATGAAAATCCCGCCGGGCCCGCTTAAGGTGTTGAGATGCAGAAAAAGAGTATTTCAAAAGCGCAAAGAAACATTGAGAAAAAGGAACCTGTTTTCATAGTGAAGCCAGCAAGCAAGCGCTTCGGCCTAGACTACCTGCATGTTGGGCTTATCGTGCTTGTGGCGATACTGATAGCGCTTGCCTTTGCTCTTGCATTCTTCAAGCAGGCAACAATAGTGGAAAACTGCCCATATGGAATAGTCAATGGCACATGCGCCCATCTGCCCTATACGAATTCGCAGGTCCTGCAGGCTGTTGGGAAGATCCTAGCAAGCTACGAATCGGTGAACACTTCGCTCTCGCTGCTTCCTTACTATTCGCTGATCAACCAGAGCAAGATATTCTATCTTGAAAACAGCAGCGAGTGGTTTGTCGAGGTGCCGTTTGTCGATCCCTATATAAGCAACACCATATACAATTTCTCAATTGTCCTGAACAGCAACTTGACTTTGAAGCAGGCGTATCTGCAGGCTCTCAAGCCAGTTTACTACACAAATGACAGTGTAGTGAGCTCTGGTGTCATCAGTATGTATGGAAAAACCCTTTGCACGACATCAAAACCCATACCTGTTTATCTTGTAGTTGACCCTTATGCGCCTTCCGCGATGAAAGCGCTTGAGCTCGCCAGCAGAGTGCAGAAAGATTACAATGCCACTCTGAATGTCAGCTATGACTTTGTGTTCAGCAGCTATGCGCAAAGTTTCTACAACCAGTATGGCGTTGAATACACGCAGAATATAGCAAAATATGAGTTTTGTGCCTACAAGCAGGGCAAGATTGGAAGCTTTGTATCCAATCTGTCGAGTGTATTCGATGGATATCCGCTCAGCAATTCGACGCTTTCTGTAATTGCAAGCGATTCCGGGCTTAACATGAGCATGCTCTCTAGTTGCATTAGCACTGCATACACACCTTTGGCATACCAGGCACAATTGGCAAACTTCTACAATGTGGTTTCAACACCAACGTTTATCGTAAATTGCAAATATCTTGCAATACCCGCCACGCTAAACAATTCCATACATTATGCTTTGAGTGAAATTGGATAAGTGGGGCTGATAAAATATACATCATAGTGGGCATAGATCCTGGCAAGACTGTTGGCATAGCGTGCATAGATTTGGAAGGAAGAGTGCTACTGCTATCGCACAAATATTTTGCCAGCGAAGAATGGATCATATGGCAGATAAATCAAGTAGGCACGCCGGTGATAATAGCGAGCGACAAGCCAGAGCGCAGCTCGCTTGTAGATAAGACGAACGCTGCATTTAATTCGCGCCTTTTTTACCCACAAAGAGTGCTCAGGGCATATGAGAAGAGGGAGCTTTCAAAAGGGTTGAACATAAAGAACGTGCACGAGAGGGATGCTTATGTTGCGGCAAAGAAGGCCTTCAATACCTACAAAAGCAAGTTCATGCAAATAGATAGCAGCGTTGAAGCGCAGAGGAGGGATGAAATAAAGGCAAAGGTGATAAAGAAGTTCTCCATAAGCGAAGCGCTTGAAAACAAGAAGGCAGGAAGAAGATAAAAAGAAATCTTTATAAGAGTTTATTCAAAAAGTTTAGCAATTGACCTAAATGAGAACCCAAAACACGGGCTTAGAGTTAAGCAAAACAATAAGGAGTGAATTGAGGCAAGCGCTTAATATTATGCCCATCAAGTCAGCCACATACATGCTCGCATATGCAAGGCAGTACGGAAAGACAATAAAGGGAAAAAAGCGCAACACTTTGCTATACTACAAGAAGCTCGTAGCAGAGCTCAGATTCCACAAGGCGCTCATCAAGATTTCAAAATTTGATAAGAGTATAAAGAGCGAAATGCTGTGCAAAAGCATATCTGGAGCAATGTACGCATATGTTGGTTTTTTCTACACGCTAGAGGAGAAGCAGCTTGATGACTACATATCTGAATTCAATGGCAAGCACAGCATAAACCTGCTTGCTCTTCCGGCAGAGATGGCAAGGAAGGGTGAGCCAATGGACAAGGCGATGAGCACGGTTTCTAATTACGTCGCTTCTGTGCCGATCATAAACGGCAAGAATGTGCTAAACAACCTGCTTGGTATATTGCAGTTTGAGAAGAACATAGCGGTAAAAGGCGTGAGAAGCCAGACAGTTGACAGGCTCATAAGCATTTCTGAAATGCTTGATGAAAAGACAGGCAGGATAAGGAAGATGAGTATGGAAGAGATCGAAGATGCAAAGGAAAAGCTCATAGATGGGCTTGCAGAACTTGCAGCTGAAGATCAATACATGCGTGAAGTAGCTATGGAGATGATTGGTACGGAAAGCGCCAATACTACAAAGCTTTTTAGAATTGTAAGGAAAAAATCATGATTGAGCTCCCATCGTCTAGCCCGGTCAAGGACGCGGCCCTCTCAAGGCCGAAACTCGGGTTCAAATCCCGGCGGGAGCATAAAAAAATTTCGACTGCTGACTTGGGTTCGAAAAGCCCAAATCAGTCAATTTCTTCCAAGCCCAAAAACACAAAAGGCGGGTTCGATTATGATACATTTCTGAATCTTGTCAAGGCACAGAGTACGCAACTCAGTTTTCATCAGCTAAAAGAGCTGAAAGGTGCAATAAATCACGTCTTTGCGAAAAAGTATCTCATCTAGTCACCTTTAATTTTTTATCAAATAGTATTGATCTTCATTATTTGTAATTCTCTTTATTTCACTTAATATTCTTTCGTCGTAGCTTACCCATGTTATAGGTATATTATATTTCTCCTTCTTCTTGCCATTAGCCAGTATGGTGTCTTCCCTAGCGCTTGTCTGGATCTCTTAAGCCATCCACATTGGATTCGTACTCTTATAGTACGAAAAGTATAAATATTCGTACTGTTAAAGTACAAATATGGAAATTAGTGATACTCTCTTGCTTCTGAACGATTGGTGGAAAAGCAGCAAAGTAAGCGAGGATCTTGCTAAACCTTATAAGAGAAAGGCTTTTGCAGAGGC
>JBMFUN010000028.1:0-9241 GCA_049966495.1 Candidatus Micrarchaeia archaeon | reverse complement strand
CATATTCGGCACGTCACACTAGGAAGCAGTGTATCCGCTTATTTGAACCTCTGGAGCTTCTGGTGGGCTGATTATGCATTATTCAACTCTCTGCCTATTTTCAAAACAATCCTGCTGTTCTACCCAGTAGGAGTGAATCTGTCTTTACAACCTATTTCAGTGCTCACCTCTGTGATCTTTGGGCCTTTTGGCGCAATAAGCAATCTCTTTGCGTACAATATGGCGATTGTTGCAGGATTCACACTTTCTGGAATATGCATGTTTCTGCTTGCCTATCGCTTGTCCAAAAGCTCCTATGGCGCTTTTATCTCTGGAATTATATACGCATTTAGCGCCTATCACATTGCTGGAGCATATACCAGCATATCTTTGATATTCACAGCGTGGATTCCCCTTTTCATATATTTTATTATAGGTTTTTTCAGGAATGGCGGAAAACTTTATGATTCAGTAGGTGTTATTGTTGCGTTTGCACTTGCTGTGTTTATGGGTGATCTTTACCAAGGCGTGCTGCTTGTGGTGATTTTTATATGTATAAGCATCGCGTTCTTTTTATTTGACAGAAAAAGCTTCAGCAAAAGATTTGCTGTGCTCGCAACAGCATTTTTTGTGGAGGTGATGCTAGTTTCTATCTTTTATATGCCGGTTTTCAAAAACCCTCAAATGCTTGGAGTTGAAGAAGCTACAAGCGCGCCTCTGCTTTCATTTTTTATGCCAGGCTACTATAATGGGCTCTTATATGATTTTGTCTCAAGCTCCCCTATCTATCGCTCTTTCCCTGAATACAAAAGCGACTATATAGGATATGTCGCTTTGGCGCTTGCACTCATAGGCACTTACTACACAAGGAAAAGTAATCCTACAAAACTGTTGCTTCTGCTTGCGTTCTTCTCCGCATGGCTGGCGCTAGGGCCTTTTATCACGCTAAACGGAACCCATTACAGAATTGGCAGCATTTTTCTTGCTTACAGCATGATACCTTTCTTCAACGTTCTGCAGGAACCGAGCTATTTTGACATTATCCTTATGCTCTCGGTTGCGCTTCTTGCAGCAGTTGGAATAGAAGCAATAGAGAGCAAACTTTCAAAACACCAAACTTTTATGGCAATGCTTGCTGCAATATTATCACTGGCAATACTCACCGAGAGTGCTGGGATACCGGTTGGAAATTTTGCAAATATCATGTACACACAAGTAAAGCCGAGCAGCATATACCATACAATAAGTACTTTGAAGGGGAACTTCTCTGTGCTTATACTGCCGTCAATTGCAACTGCAAGCAACGCCAAGTCTGCAGTATTCGCAAGCGAGGCAACATACTATACTGCAATCATGCGCAGGCCGATCGTTGGCGGCTATTCTGTAGGAGAGAATGAAACAGACCTCATCTCAGTTTACAATGTACCCCTTGCTATACAAGCTGCTAGCCTTTCGAATTCCAATGAATTCTCTTACGCTTCTCCAGTGCTTCAGAACTTAACAAATCAAACACTTTTCACCCTCTACAACTATGGCACTGGACTGATAGTTGTGAACAAGCAGGCATACAATGCCACGCAATTTGGCGCCCTTATAGCTTACATGGCAAGCATATTTGGCGCACCTGTATATTCTGACAACTCAACCATCGCTTTTGAAACATTCAAGGCCATAAATGAATCCTTATTCAAAAGTTTTGTGGGATACGCAGTGTTAAGCGAATGGATGCCTGCTACGCTGATGGTAAACGCAACGCCGGTGCAGATGTGGCAGCCCACAAAACCCTCTGGAAATAATCTTTATGGTGCAGTAACTGTATATGCGCCGACAAGCAATGCACTCATTACTGCAAGCGGTGGCGGGATTCAATATACAGAAGGGAAGATAGCTTTCTTTGCCTATTCAGCACAGAAAAGCAATGTAACAGTAGGCATGCTTCTCTCTAACCGCACTGTAATGCTTAAAAGTTTCAATATCACTGGCGGTTTAGGGCATTATGATCTTAATGCCACCTTCCTCTCAGGCCCTTATGGGAATGTGCTGTTCTTCATAGTCCCAAGCAGCGTTCCAACATATATATACAATATAACATTTTCCAAGCTTCAAGGGTGATCATTTGGCTAAGGTAATTGTTGACGACAGGGAGCGCAACATAGCAATAATCGAAGGCTTGGAAGCAAAAGGGGTGCAGGTTGAGTTCAAGCAGCTTCCAGTTGGAGATTACATTATATCAGACAGGGTATGCATAGAGCGCAAGACCATAAATGATTTTGAAAACTCGCTCATGAACGGAAGGTTGTTTGACCAGATAAAGAGGCTGAAAGACCACTATACATTTCCAATACTGCTGATAGAGGGAGATGAGGAGTTCATGCTCAGAAGGAATGTGATAAATGGAGCGATAGCAGCAATCTATATTGATTATGGAATTGTAAGCATAAGCTCAAGGAATGCCCACGAAAGTGCAGACATAATAGAAAGCCTGGCAAGGCACGAGCAGAAAGGTGAGCATAGGGAGCCATCGCCAAAAGGCGGAGCGCGTGCGTATACAGAGCAGCAATTCCAAGAATTTGTAGTGGGAAACCTTCCGGGCGTTGGATTGAAGCTCTCAAGGGCGTTGCTTGCACATTTTGGCAACATAAAGAATATAGCTAATGCAAGCGTTGAACAGCTTATGGAGGTGCCAAAGATAGGAAAGAAAAAAGCCGAGAGGATATACGACATTTTGAACAGAAGCTTCAATCGCTGATGCTCAGCAAAGCCATCTTCTCTGCGAGCTCTTCAATGCTTTTTACGCCAAGCTTTTTGTAGGCTTTTTTATTCGCCCCTTTCAAATCGCTAATATGCGTAAACAGCCTTTCGACACTTTTATAGGCATCCTTGCCGTCTGCGAAAAGCACCATGTCATTGCTGTGCGCACCACATATCTCTATAGCTTTCTCTATTTGCATTGTGAGCGCTGCATAGCACATCATCTCCATTCCAATGCTCTTGCTCCTATTCCTCCGCTCCATAAAGGAGAGCACTGCGTTGACATATGCAAGGATTATATGCTCAACGCTTATAATGCTTGAGGCATCAAAAATCTGCACTACGCCATTTGCACTTTTTATCTTCTCTATTGTGGCGCCAATCCCATATCTTGGCCTGCATTTCTTTACCACAATTCCTTTGTCTAAAATGCTTGAAATATCATACTGCATATTTCTGCATCTCCTTGTGCTTTTGAAGGTAGTATTCCACATAACTGCATGCAGGCTTTACCTTCAACCCGTTCTTTATCGCAAAGTCAAATGCTGCATCTGTGAGCTTCTCTGCTATCCCTTCTTCCCTCTCGCCTTCTGGCACATATGTATGGTATATGTACATTATGCCGTTCCTTATTCCATATAGAAGCTCCGCTTCCCCACTCTCTGTCTTTGCATAAAATCTGCCCTCATTCCTGTCGTGGATTATAGCTATCTCCATTATTACACTAAAGCTTCTCTGCAACAGCCCAGCTCTCTATCTCTCTCATGTTTCCAACGCCGTATGTCTTTGCCTTCTCTATGTCGACGCCTGCCTTCCTTGCTATCTTTTCTACAACCTTTAGCATTAGATAGCCGCCAAAAGTTATGAGTGAGGCTGTGCCCATCTTTACCAGAGGGCTCCCTTTTGACTCCTTCCTTGCATCTCTTGCGGCCATCTTTGCCAGATGCCTGTATGAAGCGTAGTAAACTGCAAGGGCAGATTTGCTCAGGGTGCTGTTGAAGTCTATCTTCTTTGCCTTTATCCTGCCCATGGGCATGTTGTATAATGGGGTGACTGTAAATTCGAAAGGCCTTCCATTAATGACTGAATTGCTGAGCTTGTTGATAAGCGCCACTGTATCCCAGTTGTCCTCATCAGTCTCGCCTGATTGGCCCACCTGTACAGTGAAAGCCGGCCTCCAGTAGTATTTGTTCATATTGTACACACCATTCCATACAATCTCTGGCCAGCTTCCGTCAACACCTATCTTCAATGGAAGGGTTTTTGCTGGCATGTGAAGCTTGGCAAGCTTCTCGCTGCCTGTTTCAAGGCCTACCTGCACCCCTATCCATCTCCTAGGACCTGCCTTCAGCACCTTTGAAAGCTTTTCTATGAGCTCTGGATACGCTGCTGCTGGAGATATCCTGCCGTGCGTGGGGTTTGAGATCTTGACGCCAGGCGTGTTCATAACTGCTGAGAATAGCTCAAGCAATGCTTCTTCGTTCGGCACAAAATTTTCAAAGTGCTTGTATGAGAAAACCTCATCAGTATGGAGCCACGCGTTAGAAAAGCCAGCTGCTATGTTTACCTTGACCTCTTCAAGTACCTTCTCCACAGGATAATACCTTACAGGCCTCAGCGTGACCTCACAGAAATCACATCCTATTCCACATCCCCTCATGATTTCGGTAAGAGAATCCATCGATGGTTTTACTATTGTGGGTATATCCTCTATGCTTGGATAGAGCTTGTACTTGTTGCCTCTTGAGAGAAATTTTTCATGCTGAACAATGCTCCTTTTGAAAGAATCGTCATATGTTACATAGCTGTTTACGAAGGTGCCATCATTTGAGCCATTGGATATGTATTCAAAAAGGTCCGCAACAACCTCGTCTGCTTCCCCTTGGAAAAGGTAGTCTACCTGCTCCTTTTCTATCTCATCGTCAAGTATTGTGTACTCCCATACTCCCGGACCGCCTATGAGAAGCTTTGCCTTCTTGCCCTTTCTTATCTGGTTTATCCTGCTTATGAGCTCTTCCCATTCCATCCTGACCCATGCGGCGAGCTCGTTGCCGCCAAACAGGGCATAGTATGACATTGTTGTAGGACCTATGCCAAAGGGGTCCATTGTATAAATGCCTATTACTTCAGTGTCGTCTTTTATCAGATCCTCAAGGTGATCTGGATGTGCTACTGCCACCTCCTCCTGCTTGAACCTCTTCAGCAAAGCTGCTTCTATCTTCCTGAGCCCGTAAGGAGCATATGCAAGCTCCCCCCTGCTTGTTGCAGGTGCAGGCTTTCCCCTAAGGAACTTGTAAATTGGAGAAGGAATTGCGTGGCTTGGGGCGCTTGGCAGGAAATCAAGAAGCGGAAAATGCCTGTAATCATATATCAGAGTATTGTCTGAAACCAATACGAACTTAACCACACAACCACCTTGCTATAAAGTGTCGAGCATGCCCTTTGCCTTCAGCCTGCTTATGTCCATCATGCTGTAGCGCCATATTATGTCACCCCTCTCGTCACTTTGGACAACCCACGGTTTCACTATTACTACATCATTGATCTTTATCCAGAATTTCCTCCTGAGCCTTCCTGGTATTGTACAGATCCTCTCTTTGCCATCGGTGCACTTCACAAAGAACCGTGTTGCACCTGCAATTCTTGTGACTTTGCCTATGACCTCTCCATCTTCAGGCATCTTCAGTATTGAAACAATATCTTGCCCTTGCTCCATCAAAATCATTCAGTATCCTTTGACCCAATATCTTGCTCCACAGGCCTCGCAAACCAAGTACAAGCCACGCTCGGCACTTTCAAGATGAGTGTCTGGCTTGTGGCACTCCTTGCATATAACATAGGTCTCAAAATATTTAACTATCTTTACGTCTATCACATCCTGCTGGAACCTTCCGTTTATCACGAGCCTCTGCTCCTCTATGCTTACAGGCACGCCAAGCTCCTTGCTTATGTATCTTGCTATGTCTTCGGGCTTCCTCCTCGCCTTGTCGGCTATTGCAAAGAAGTTCCTTATGATTGTCTTGTTTCCTTGCATGAAGATTTCTGCTTTCGGTATTGTGAAATCCTCCCTGCTTGCGCTGAGCGAAGGCATCTCCGAAAAAGCCCTCTCAAGAAGCCTCATGTATTCTTCATCATTTGAAGCCATCAAACACACTTTCTTCTCTAATTCAGAATCTATTTCAAATGTATTTAGATATATATAAATAATAAGTAAACATTTTTATATATTCAAATAAAATTTCTTCTGTGGCAGATAGGCCGGGAAGCTAAGGGTTTCCCATCCGCAGATCCCTTTACGGCGGGCCAGTGCCAGAAGCGTGGCTCAAGGCTATGCAAAGCCTGCGCCGAAGCGTTGAAGCCCTGCCTTAAGTGGTAGTCCTTTATGTGAACCAGGCCAGGCCGGAAGGAGCAACCTTAAGCATAAAGCGCAAGCGTGCAGTAGGGCTATGCTCTTAAGATACAGGGCGGAGCAGAAGCGCAACCAACTTTGCATGGCCTTTTGCTGCAATTCTGGCCTCTGCCACTTGCTTTTCGGCAAGTATGAACGCAAAAGCATAAAATAGTAAATGTCAAAATATGATAGATGCTGGAGTCGCCTAGTGGTACTTTATGGCACTAAAGGGCGGCAGCCTGCTAAGCTGTTTAGCCAGCAATGGCTTCCGTGGGTTCGATTCCCACCTCCAGCGCCAGGTGTTTTGTTGGAAGAAAGAGTTGTTGAAGTAAGGCAGCTTTTGCAGATTCTTATAATGTTCATGATTGTGCAGTTCTTTGGGCTGCTGCTCGCAACGCAGGTCTATTCAGGCCTCACATATGAGCAGATAAAGAGCGCGCAGGTCATATCTACAAGCGCCAATGCGCTAGTATACATTGCCTACATAGTGATCGTTACAGCCATACTGCTCATCATCTTCAGAATCTACAAGGGAAACAAGCTCTACCTTCTGCTTGAAGCTGGTGTGGTGCTTATAGCCTCATTTTTTGTTTTCCTTATAGGGATAGCAGCAGTGTTCAATTCTGTCGCATACAACCTCTACGGAGCGGGCAATGCCTATATATTTGCAACCGCTCTGGCACTTTCCGTGCTATTGGTGGTAGCAAAGCTAAAAAGGCCTCAATTAAGGAATGTAACGGCAATAATTGCAAGCATTGGAGTTGGCATCATACTTGGCATAAGCTTCTCATTTCTTGCTGCATTCATATTCATGGTTGTCCTTGCCATATATGATTTCATTGCAGTTTTCATAACGAAGCACATGGTCGCCCTAGGCAATGCTGCGATAGAGAAGAACCTCTCCTTCCTGGTGATGGTCAACGAATACAAGGCGATACCTGAAAAGAGCCTGAGCAGGAGCGAGCAGAAGGAATATGAGAAGGCAAAACCAGAACTAGTAAAAAAAGGGGGCGTGCTCAAAGAGCTTGCAAAAAACAATATGGTGCCAATTGCGGCGAGAACCGCACTAGGCACTGGCGACCTTGCGATACCGCTGATGGTTGCTGTCTCTGCTTTCAAAGTTTACCTAAATTTTGTACTAAGCTTTGTCGTTGCACTTGGCGCGATACTTGGCATTGTCATTACTCTCTTCATACTCTCCAAGCTCAAAAGGCCCCTTCCGGCAATTCCCCCAATACTGCTTGGGATATGCATCGCTCTTGCAATCTACTTTGGGGCGACGCTTATTTGACTCTTTGAGAGCTCCCAAAACCTTTTTATGTCGCTGATATAGTCTCCACCTATTTTGATGATTTTGCCACTCATTATCGGATAGTAGATGCGCCATCTGTAGCGCTTGTCCATGAATACTACCACCGCCCTGTCCGACTCACTCCTTATCGCCCTGCCGGCAGCCTGTATGCCTTTGATCACAGCTGGCATTATATAAGCATATTCAATGCCCTTCCCTTGGAACTTCTTTTCGTAGTAGCTTATCCTTGCCTTTGTTTCTAATGTAGGCTTTGCAAGAGGCACCCCAACTATTACTACTCCTTTTATCACATTGCCAGGATAATCCACACCCTCGCTGAGGCTTCCCCCCATCACACCCATAAGTATAGAATTAGTGCTTTTTCTGAAACTCTCGAGCATGTTCTCCAACTCTATGTTGCTCATCGATCTTCTCTGTCTGAACACCCGCTCTTTTGTTATATACCTGAATGCATTTTCCAATACATCAAAGCTTGGAAAGAAAACCGCAATGTTTCCATCGATCGCATGCTTTATCTCGATTATTTTCTGCGCTATCCTCCTGTATTCCTCTATGGATCTATATTCATATTTGGTGGTTATTGTATCATCTATGAATATGGCCTTGTTGGATTCAGGGAAAGCCGCACCGTACTGCTTTGCTTCCGCATCGCCCAGGTTGAAAAGCTCCTTGTACATACTCAGCGGACTGAGCGTGGCGCTCATGAAAACGTTTGCATAGGCTTCTTTGAATATGTTTGCTGTGCTTTCAGGATAAAGTGAAACTATAGATAGCGTAACCCTCTTATTGCTTTTTGTTATTATCCTTACGAATGATTCACCTGAATAATCCCAGAGTTCTAGGAATTTAGCAATATGCATCAGCGAGGAGTGCCTCGCCTTTGCCTTTTCTATGTACTCCAACCCCTTCTCCACCATGGCCTTTTCTATGCCTTCTATGTTCTCCCTTATCTCTATGGGCAGGTCTTCTTTATCCACAAATGCCTCGCTTGCGCTTGCCAGCTTGCTCTTTGCAAGCTTCTCGATAGCAAACCTTAAATAGCCCAGATCCGCATTGCTACCAATCTTATGGAGCTCCTTTTCAGCATTCCTCAATGTGTTTGTGCTTAGCGTGGAGCTCAAATATTTTGAAGCAAGATCAATTATATTGTGGGCTTCGTCCCATATCACTATGCTCCCACTTAGCTTGTGAGCAATCTTCTTCATGAACGAATTGCGTATCGAAGGGTTAAGCAGATGAGCATAATCAGCTATTATAACTTTGGAGTATTTTGCGATCTGAGCCGCCGCCTCATATGCGCATATACCATGTTTGAAGCAACTGTCAAAAAGCGAATTGTGCCCCCTGGCGGAAGCCTCTATGATTTCTTCTGGCAGATCATCGGAGAGGTTTTTAAAAGCAGAGTAGTAAGGGCATTTGCCATTTTTAATGAGTTTTTCGCACTCTTTGTAAAAGCCCTCGCCCTCTATGCTGTTCGCATCTGGATTTGTGCAGAGGTTTTTCTTCCCAACCATGTCAGAAAACTTTATGTCAAGACCGAACTTCTGGTTTACTCCGCGCAGCACATCAACCGCAATCCTGTGCTGGGAGATCTTTGGAGTAAGGAAAAAAATATCTAGATCTTTCTCAAGCGCAATAACTAGCGCTGCACTGATTGCTGCATCCGTCTTGCCAAGCCCTGTGGGCGCACTCACAAGAATGCTCCTGCCGTTAGAGAGCGCTTCCTTTATGTCTGCAATTGCTTGATCCTGGAAGGGCCTTGGCTTGTTAAAGCGAAACAACTCCATAGCATTATATAAGGAATTCAC
>JBMFUN010000027.1:0-9339 GCA_049966495.1 Candidatus Micrarchaeia archaeon | reverse complement strand
GGCTTCCTCGAAGATAGAAAATGGGCCCGCGGAGAATCGAACTCCGGATCTTCACCTTGTCAAGGTGACGTCTTACCATTCGACTACGAGCCCTTTCCCAAATCTACAACCATTCCATCTTTTGCAATCTCGCTATTCCTAAATATTAGCCTAGATTCATTTAATATCTTTGCGGTGCTTCTGTATCTCGAGCTTATATGCATGAGAATAAGCCTTTCAACATTCGCCCTTGCAGCTATCTGCGCCGCCTCGCCGCTCGTTGAGTGCTTCCTCTCCTTCGCAAGAGCTATATCTTTGCTTGAGAATGTAGCCTCATGTATGAGCAGGTTGGCATCTTTCAGCGGTTTTACTATTCCTGGAACTGGGCGGGTGTCTGTTATATATGCAATCTTTATCCCGCGCTCCTTGTATGTGACATCACTCAGCTTTATCTCTTTTCCGCTTACAAGCATTTTCTTCCTTTTCGCCAGCTCGCTAAACATGCTTCCTCTTAATCCCAATTTTTCTGCCTTCTCCTTTATGAAATGGATCTTTTCTTTCTCCTCAAATATGAAGCCATAAGTTGGTATAAAATGGTTGAGCTTTACTGCTTTTACAATGAACTCCCTCTCTTCATATATCTTGCCTGAGCTGATGGGCATCACCTCTATAGGGAAGCCTATGAGCGCCTTGTCGAATGTGATCAATGCAGATATGGAATTTTCATAGCCCCTAGGCACAAAAATGTACAAAGGCTTTGATCGCTTGTTGAGCGCCATCGTCCTCACTAGCCCGGCAACGCCTATCACATGATCGCCATGGATATGCGAAATGAAAATAGCCTTAACCTTAGATGTGTTCACAGAATACCTAAGCATCTGCCTCTGCGTGCCTTCGCCGCAATCAAATAGGTATATGCTGCCGTTGTATTCCAGAGCAACGCTCGGCAGGTTCCTCGTTTTTGTAGGTGTTGAGCCAGAGGTGCCGAGAAATATTACCCTCATGAAAAATACCTCAAATCTCAATAGTGATTGTTTTGTTTTTCAAGTCAACATCTTTAATCTTTATGCTTTTTGCAAGCTTTTGGAGCTCATCCTTTGTTATGTGCTTCTCGCTCCTCGCCTTTTCTATAATGCTATTTATCTCATGCATGTTTTCAAATATGAAATCTGCGATTCTCCTGCTTTCCGCCATACCCTTTTCCGCTTCCTCGATTATTGCCTTTTGCTTTTCTATGCTCTTCTCTATTTCGATCTGCACGCTGCTTCTGCCAGCATTTTCGCCCTGTGAAAGATATGCCAAGGAAAGCGCCTCTCCGAGCGAGCCTACCCGTTCAGCTTCTAAATCATTGTAGTCAAGCCTGCCTATGGAGAAATCCACCATTGAGCCGTTCTTCCTATAGATATAAAAGCCCATCTCCCCACTCAAATAGCGCGCGAGTGCTTCTGCGAAGCGACCAACCATTTGGCCATTTAGTGCATCGCATTTTGCGCCCTCTTCAATGCCTATCTCTTTCAATATCTTCTTTGCATAGGGCTTGCCGATCTGTATCGCTTTCTGCACGCATTCGTAAACGCTTGCATTACCTTCCTGTGCATCCATGATTGCCTTCTTTACATCTTCCATGTTTTCTATATTTACGAGATTGCTTTTTGGAGGCGCATATGCGCTTCCAATGCGTATGCTTCTGTCCTTGAATTCGTGCTGCATGTATGCGAGCGTTATTGTACCAGAGCCGTTTGCCAGTATCAAGTTGCCCTTTCCGAAAAGCTCTACTATGATATATGCCTTTTCATCGCCTTTTGTAAGATGCATCCTTACTATCCTGTCGTTGTTCAGCTGCTCGATTTTTTCTATCTTGAAGCCCTTTAGCCTTTTCCTTGCAGCAATTGCAAAGTTTGTCGGCGTTTCTACACGCTCTACTTCAGACACCTTGCTTATGCTATATGGAATGAAGCACAACAGATTTGCCTGGATCCCGCTTTTCGAGAGCTTTATCCTGAACCTATTTTTTCCAAGCTCGTAGAAGTTCTCCACAAAGAGCCCTGTGCAGTCCTCAAGCTCCCTTACCATGAATACGAATTCCAAGCCGTATAGCATGCGCATTCTATGCTCCCTTCAGCTTTTTCTGGCCTTCTTCTTTAACAATCCTTGCAAAGGTCTTGATCCTTTCAAGCGAGTGGTCCGTATCCTCAAATGCAGTGCCCACCTGCGCTATATCACCGCCGTTTCTGAAAACGTTCCTGAGATCCCTTGTGGTCAATATGCCTCCTGCCACCACATATGGCACAGTGATTGCAGATTTTACCGCCCTTATCATCTCAGGTGGCACTGGCCCGGAATGCTGGAGCCTCGGGTTTGATCCTGTATCTGTTATGATGATCCTGTTGCCTAGGAACTCCCCGGCAAGCGCAAGCGAAGCGGCAAGCTTTGGCTTTTCTCTAGGCACAAGGTTTGCATCGCCCACCCAGCCAACTGTGCCCCCCGGCGCTACTACTATATAGCCTACAGGCAGGGGCTCAATCCCATATTTCTTTATGGTCACTCCTGATAGCATTTGAGCCTGTATTATCCAATATGGATTCCTGGCATTAAGCAGAGACATGAAGTATATCGCATCTGCATATTTTGTAACTGATGATATGTTGCCTGGGAAGAGTATGAGTGGCACATCTATAAAATCCTTTATCTCCCTTGCAATCTCATCGAGGAATTCGCCCTGCACTTCGGTGCTTCCACCTATCAGCACTGCATCTGTGCCCCCTTCGACAAGGTTCTTCACTGTTTTCAAAATCTCCTCTTTGCTCCTGTAATCCACAGGGTCTATCAGGCTGAAAAGCAGCGCGCCTTTGCTCTCTAGCATCTCATTTATATACAGCTCAACTTTTCCCTTTTTCATGCATATACACCTTTGCCTTCTGCTTGTAAGCATTGATCAGTTCTTGCGCCCCTTCTTCAAGCCTGACGCTAGGCACAAACCCAAGCTCGCTTTTTATCTTTTCTATGCTTATTATTCTGTCGCTTGTGAGAAATTCGAATTCATCATATTTTATATCTTGCACGCGTGAAGAGATGATCTTTGCTATGAGTGGGTTGATGCTCCTTTTTGGAGGCTCTACCCCAAGCATCTTAGCAGCGAGGCTGAGCAGCGATTTGAGCGTGTATGGCGTGCCGTCTGCCACATTATATATAGCGTTTTTCCCAGGTGCTTCACCAGCAAGGATCAGCGCCTGCACAGCATCGTCAACATGCAGCAGTGTTATATGATTGTTGCCGCTTCCAACATAGTTGGCCTTGCCTTCATCAAGCAGCTTGAACATCTTGAAAAAGGGCCCCTCATAGCCAATTCCATAGAGCTTGCTTAGCCTCAATATTGTGTAATGTAAGTTGCTGTTTGTCGTGCCATATACATCTATGACCTTCTCTGCCATAAGCTTGCTTTCCGGATAGCCTCTAGTAGGCGCTGTCTCTGACTCTTCCGTAAGCACCTCGCCAGGCCTTTTGTAGCCGTAAACGCTTGTCGTGCTAGTAAACACAAAATGCAGATTCTTCTCCTTCTTGTTTGCCTCTAAATAAGAAGAAATGACGTTTTCTGTCCCTACCACGTTTGTCTCTATAAGCTGCTTGTAGCTGTTTTGATAATTGTAATTTGCGCCGCCTATATGGAAGAGCACATCGACATCCCTGCATGCATCGACAAGCGCCTCCTTGTCATTTTCATGCTTTAATGTAAAATCCCCGACAAAAGGTATAACCCCATACGGCAGCTTGCTCCACTCGCCTGAAAGCTCAGGGCCAGCAGGGATGAAGACGCGCACCTCGTAGCCCTTTTTGACCATGGCCTTTGAAAGGTTCACCCCGAGCTTGCTTGTGGAGCCTGTTATAAGTACCTTCAGCCTTCTTTCCCCTTCTCCTGGCGGATCTGCTGCTCTGCTGCCTTTTCTACTGTTTTTATTGCCATTAGGCATTTGATTTACCCCCTTCGTATTTCTCCCCGTCAAGAAGTGTTGTAGCAACTTTCTTTATCCTGCCTTCCGCTATGCTTGATATTATGTAGGGCACCCAATCCCTTCCATACGGCACATATATGCTCATGTTTTGCATTCCCCCTGCCTTTTCCATTTTTTTCTCATAACCTAATGGAAGTTCAAATATTAAATTCCTTTTGCCTTTGCTAATGCTGGAGAGCTTTTCTATTATCTCGGGCTTCTTCTCAAGCACTACAAGGCTTTCAGCCTTCTCCGAGATTTTGGCGATCCTTTCCCCAAACTCTTGCATAAGGCGTTTTTCGCTCTTGGGATTTTTTCCAATCTTGGAATCGGAAAGCATGTGCTGTATATGGTACCTGATTTTGAGCCTGCAGCCTTTCTGCGCATTGTATCCTATAGGCACCTCTATGCCCACCCCATTGTATCGAGCCTTGGTCCAATTGTAGATCTTTTGCATGTTTATGCCATTGGTATTTTCCATCCATACAGGCTTAGATGTACTTTTGGCGGCATCTATTATCTCCTCAAGGTTCCTTATGCCATCTTCCTCGCTTATTCCGTAGCCCAGCTGCGAAAGCCTTAGCGATATGCCTGCATTGAGGTGCAGTCTAGAAAGTTGCCTCAAAAGCTGCACATATGCATTTGCGTTGTATTTCGCCTTTACCCTATCATTCACATGCTCGTTTAGGAATGTGATGGTAGCGCTGAAGCCCTTTTGATTGAGCTTCCTTGCTGTATCTAGCACTGCCTCCATATTGAAGCCAGCGATATGCCTCTTTACCAGCCTGTAGGCGAGCTTCTTTATTATGTTGTTGTCAACCACTTCCATCACATCAAATAACAAGGCAATGCAACAAAACATAAAGAATAAGGAAACATAAATATTTATTAATAAGTTGGGAAACCTATTTATAAGAGTGGTCTTATGCACATATACTCTTTGGCCGAAGGTGCACAGCTTGTAAAAGCAGCGAGAAACGCCATAGAGCTGTACATGAGGAATCCGCATTTCAACAAGAAGGTCGTTGAGCAAAGCATAAGCCATTTGAATGATCAATACGGAGTATTCGTAACAATAGAAAGCTATCCCACAAAGGAGCTCAGGGGCTGCATAGGCTTCCCATTGGCTGTAGGCCCGATAAGCAGCTCGCTTGTAGAGGCGGCGCTTGGGGCAGCGTTTGAGGACCCAAGATTTGTGCCACTTTCTCTGGGGGAGTTAGATAATATTACTATAGAAGTGAGCATACTCTCCAAGCCAGAAGAACTTCCAACAGACTACAAGAAAAGGCTTGAGAGCATAAAGATAGGCAGGGATGGCTTGATGATAGAATATGGATTTTACAGCGGGCTTTTGCTTCCCATAGTGCCTGTGGAGCAGAAATGGGGTAAAGAGCAGTTCCTTGAGGAAACATGCATAAAGGCTGGCCTGCCAACAAGCTACTGGAAGCGCGATGACGTAAAGCTATATAAATTTGAAACCCAAATATTCAGGGAAGAAGAGCCAGGAGGCAAAATCATAGAGGTAAATCTTGAGGGCTTGTAGCTTAGCCTGGTTGGAGCGCCCGACTGATAAAGCAAAGCTTTTGAGATCGGGAGGTCGAGAGTTCAAATCTCTCCAGGCCCATTTTTTGCTTTTGCTTCAAAGCTTGGCAAGCTCTACATTCAGGCCCTTCGCAAAATCCTTCATCATGAATTTTTGCATATCGGCATACATTGGCCTGTATTGGGAAGGCTCTGTCGCTACGAATACAAAGCGCCTTATGCCAAGGTTCTTTGCGGCGATCTCAAGATCTGCATACACCTCTTCTATGCTGTCTGCTTCTATGAAATAGGTTGAGTCCATGTCCAAGTTGGAAAGCTTTGAAAGATCCTCGAATTTCATCTTCGATGAGTAGGTAAAAACTGCCACGTGCTCTTTCTTCTCCTCCTCGCTTTTTAGCTCTATGAACTTTGTCTCCACTTTGAGCTTGAATTCTTTTAAAAATTCTTCTTGAACCTTTTCATTTAACCTCTCTAGCTCATCTCTGCTGTCGAATTTCTGGTTCCTGAACTGCTTCACGAGTGCCTCATCTATATCGTTGCTGACCTTTGCCCCCTGCTTGAGCGCTCCATAGACCACTTTCATTGCCCCGCAGTCGCTGTGCGGGATGAACTTGATCGTGCCTATGTTGTTGTTTTCTATGTTGCGCCTTATGCTCAGCGAGAGGGCTGATGCATTTGCGCCAGCATTCCTCAGCACTATCGCATCACCGATGTTTTCTCCATCTATGATCCTGTTGAGCCTCCTGTCCATGCAGCTTATTATGAGAGTGTTCATAAAAATCCGCCTTCTACACCTTTATACTTTTAATCATGAATCTTTATAATGTTTGGCTGAAAATAGAGATATATGGAAACAAGCTGGGAGATGCTATATCCATATTCCAGGCTCATCGATACTGCAAGGCTAGAGCCAAGGGCATATCAGATAAACATCGCCAAGAGCATATACAGCGGGAAGAGCACGCTCGTTATATTGCCCACTGGCCTGGGAAAGACGCTCATCGCGCTTCTTTCCATCGCTTATGCGTTGCACAAAGGCAAGAAGGCAATATTTCTCGCACCCACAAAGCCTCTCAGCGAGCAGCATTTCAATGTGATGCAGGAAATGCTAAACATAGAGAAAAGCACCATACTATTGCTTACAGGAAGTATGCAAAGGAAGAAGCGCATCGAGGCTGAGCAGCATGCAAAGGTGATTGTTGGAACGCCGCAGACAGTAGCAAACGATTTGAAGAATGGCACACTTTCCCTGGAAGAGATAGGCATTGTCATATTCGACGAATGCCACAGGGCTGTTGGCAAATATGCCTATACATATATAGCGAATGAATGCAAGCTTAGGAATATACAGATCGTAGGGCTCACGGCATCGCCTGGCAGCGACAAAAAGAAGATCATGGCGCTGGTCGAGACATTGGGGATAGAGAATATAGAGATAAGAGTGGCTAGCGATCCAGATGTTGCTCCTTATGTGATGAGGAAGGATATAGAAGTTGTATATGTGGATAAGGGCAGCACGGTCGAGGCAATCGCATCTTTGCTGAAGCCGATGATAGAGGAGCACCTTGATAATCTTTACAAGAGCGGGCTTAGCCCTTTCAAGCATTTCGAAAGAATGCCAAAGGGCAGGCTGCTGGAAATAGGCGACTACATATCCAAGATAGAGGCAAGGAACTATAGGTTCATGGCGATGTTCAACTATTCCTACGTGCTCCATCTCTCCCACGCATACGATCTTGTGACTACAGAGAGTATATCATCCTTCCTTGGCTATATCAAAGCGCTTGAGGAAAAGGCCCCTAAGAGCAGGAATGTGAGGAGCATACTTGCAAATGGCGCAGTCATCTCTGCGAAAAGGCTTGCTGAACAAGCTCTCGCGAGAAATGAAGAGCACCCCAAGATGTCCATGCTGCTCAGCATGCTGAAAGGTAGCATGAGCGGCAAAAGCATCATAATATTCGCACAATACCGTTCCACAATAAAGAAGATAGTTGAAGTGCTTTCCAGCAATGGGTTGAGCGCAAGGGCATTTGTAGGAAAGCGCGAAGGAATAACACAAGTACAGCAGGAAGAGACGATAAGCGACTTCCGCAGCGGGAAGTTCAACATACTTGTTACCACCTCAATAGGCGAGGAGGGGCTTGACATACCTTCTGTAGATGTTGTGGTTTTCTACGAGCCGATACCCAGTGAGATAAGAAACATACAGAGAAAAGGCAGGGCTGGAAGGCTGAAATATGGGAAGGTTGTAATACTTGTTGCACTTGGCACACGTGACGAGGCTTATCTGATGATCTCAAGGGTTAAGGAGAAGAGAATGCACGACATGGTGATTAGGATAAAGGCAGATTTGGCAAAGGGGTCGATGGAAAGGCAGCGCAAGCTCGTATGAAAAAATATAAAAATCTCAAAGATAAAAATAAAGGTGCAAGAATTTGGTGTTTCATTGCTCAGATATTCAAAAGGTGCAAGGAGCGAAAGAGAGCTCTTGAACTTTTTCCATGAGAACAACTATTCTGTAGTAAGGGCAGCAGGCAGCGGCGTCAACGCACTGAGTCCGGATTTGATTGCATCTAAGAACGGCAGGAGCTTTGTGTTTGAATGCAAGGCTTGGGATCGTGGCAGCATCTCAATCCCCAAAGAGAAGATAGAAACGCTTCTTGAATGGGAGAAAAACGGCAACATGGAGGCATATGTGGCATGGCGCATGAACAATAACGGATGGTTTTTTATAAAGCCTTCGCAGATGAACAAGACTGAAAAGAACTACACCGCCACAAAGGAGATGGTTTTAAAGATTGGCATGAGGATTGATTCCTTCAAGAAGTGAGCAGATGGCAGAGATACCGGAAGGGCTTAAGAACACAATGAAGAAGCAGGGCTACCACTTTGTCGGAAGGCATTCTGCTGTGAAGATCTGCGAGTATGCGGCAAACGGCCTGGAAGACAAGGAGCTTTGCTACAAGGCCAAGTTCTATGGCATAAGGAGCTGGCAGTGCATGCAGTCCACAACAGCAATAGGCTGCGATCTTCGCTGCAGGTTCTGCTGGCGCATCATACCAGAGGAGCACGGCTACAAGTGGAACGAGCTCAATGCTGTCGAGTGGGATGATCCAGATTATATAATAGAAGGAATGATAAGGGAGCAGAGGCGCATAGTTAGCGGCTACAAAGCGGTAGCAGATACCGAAGTAAAGAAAAGGAGATGGCTTGAAGCAAACAACCCGAAGCATGCAACGCTGAGCCTTACTGGGGAGCCTTTGTTCTATCCGAAAATGTCAGAGCTGATAGGCAAGTTCCATGAGAGGGGGATGAGCACCTTTCTTGTGCACAATGGCACCCTTCCAGAGGCAATAAAAAAGCTGGAAAATCTGCCGACCCAGTTCTATATCTCTCTGCAGGCCCCTGACAGGGAGACATATGAAAAGACGACAATGCCAAAGATACCAAATGCATGGGAAAAGTTCATCGAATCGCTTGAGCTTATGAGAAACATGAAGACAAGGACTGTGCTAAGGATGACATTGGTAAAAGGATTGAACATGGTTAATCCTGAAGGCTATGCAAAGCTCATAAAGATCGCAATGCCAAATTATGTTGAGGTAAAGGGCTTCTCATTTGTTGGCGGCGCAAGAGAGGAGCAAAGGGGCCTGACTTTGAGCAGCATGCCAAGCCACGAAGAGATCAGGGATTTTGCCAAGAAAATAGCAGAGCTCACTGGCTACATATGGACTGATGAGCATAGGACAAGCAGGATTGTGCTTCTGAGCAGGGATCAAGAGTCTATTGACAAAAGAATCATAGACTTCGACAGCATAGGCAAGAAGGA
>JBMFUN010000026.1:0-9620 GCA_049966495.1 Candidatus Micrarchaeia archaeon | reverse complement strand
GCATGAGTCAATTGCATGCAAATAGTGATGCGTGCAAAGGGAACACTGATACCCCTTAAATGGCAATGCTGGGAAGAAGCCCATGAACCTTCAAACCAAGTAGGCGCAAGCCAAAATGAACCCCACGAATTTATTCGTAGGAAGATGTCAGAAGCCAGGAGAGGGAATTTCGTGCAAAAGCATATCGAACCCCCCTACGCCGCTCTGCAGGCGGCCGCATAGCCAATCTGCCATCCTGGCTTTCTATAAAATTAATTCTCATACTTATTTATATTTTTGTAGGTATTCTATTATGAGTTCTCTTTCAGGTTGATTACATGGAGATAACAAGAATCCCAGACGAGCTTGTAAAAAAGACCGTATCTTTTGACTATAACACGCCAATCACAGAGGTGATAGCGGAGCTTGGAAAGCGCGAAGCGGTAATCATAAACAAGGATAAGGAATACTATGGTATTATAGACTCAAGGGCCCTTTACAGAAAGAAGGCAGGCCTGAAAATATCCAAGAGCGAGAAAGCAGGAAAATTCGCGGCGAAGGTGCCAAAGATAAGCGACAGCACTTCGCTTGATGATGTAATATACTACTTTTACAGGGGCGGTGTAAAGGCGCTGCCATACGTGAAAAATGGCAGGATCACGGGCATACTAGATAGGGGCACAATGCTCAAGATGCTCCTCTCTGCAGGTATACTGAACGAGATGAAGGTGGAAGAGGCGATGAGCACGCCTGTGCTTGCGATATCAGATGAAGCCAGCCTTGCACAGGCAGAGGCTGCGATGCGCGACAATAAGGTTAACAGGCTTGTGGTTATAGATGACAGGAACACCCTGCAAGGGATAATAACCCATTACGACATTATAAGGAACTATGCGAAGGTTGGCGAAAGGCTGCCAGAGATGAAGAGCTATACATATACTCCATCAAACGTGCCTGTGAAAAGCATAATGGAGAAGAATCCCAGAGTTATAAACACAGGCAGAAGCGTCGCAGAAGCTGTTAGGACCTTCGTAGAAGACAATATCTCTTCTGTGATTGTGCTTGACAACAGCAATAAACCAGTAGGTGTTTTGACCGTCACCGATGTGCTCGAGCATATAATTGCAACTAGGCGAATAGAGGAAAGAAGAATCTTCATATCTGGGCTAGACAAGGCAACTTTCGAATATGAGGATGAGATAAGGGAGCAATTAAACATGTTCGTTGCAAAGATGGAGAAGCTCAGCGGCATAAAGATAGACTACATAACGCTAAGGATAAAGGACAAGAAAGGCAAGCGCTACGAGCTGCAGGCAAGGGCTTCGCTTGGAAAGAGGGGCATAATAAGCATAGATACAACTGGCTACATATTCGAGCGCACGTTTACTGAGCTTCTCGAAAAGCTTGAGGAAAACATAAAGAAGATAAAGGAGAAATATATAACATTCAGGAAGATAAACACGCTGCGTGAGGAATCATGAGAATGCAGAAAAAAATGAGAGCGCAATCGAGCCTTGAGCTGCTTATAACACTGTCATTCGGGCTGATCATCTTGCTGCCCATAGTGGTCCTTGCATTCATACAGATAGCGTCAGCTTCATCTACGCTTTCCTCAACTCAGGCGCAAGCAGCTGCGGCAAAGCTTGCAAGCATTGCAACCTCTGTTGGCGCGCAGGGTTATCCTGCAAAACAGCTTGTTCTGTTACAAGTACCACCTAATGTGCAAAACATATACGTGGGAACGCAGAACAATGGCGTTGGGCATGAAATAATATTCATTGTAAGCACAGGCTCAGGACCAGATTATGTAACAGCATATACGCCTGTGAATGTGAGCGGATATATTGAGGAGCTTTCATCAACAGGCACTTATCTTGTAAATGTAAGCGCAATGAACTCCTGCCCTTCAAACCCCTCAGTATCTTGCGTGTACATAAAATCCGCATAGTGCTTGGCTACTCGAATATAAGCGCGTAGATATTCCTGTATAATTTTCTCCCTCTCTTCAGCCCGTAAAGCTCGAAAGACCTCTTCGGCTTGAGCTTGTGATACGAAACAAAGCTGTTGACAAGCTCCTTGCTGCTTATATATATATCGATTCCGTTTTTGACAGGCTCTTCCTTAGAGACAAATCCGCCGCCCTTTTCTACATAAGCCCTTATTTTGCTCCTCATTCTCTCTATCTTCTCAGGGTTCCCTCTCAGCTGCACCACAGCTTCGTAATATCCAGAGCGCTTTCTGTAACATTCGGTGCATGTCTTGTGGAGCATCTTGAGCCTTATTCTTTTCGTAAAGGTGAGTTCGCCTTCATAGCAAAAAAACCTGAGCAGTGCAAACCTCTGCACAATGTTGAAATCCTCCACAGCAAATGTGCAATCATCTACGCTTAAATGGAGAGCTGATCTCAGCGACTCTTTTGTTATCTGCATATATTCCGGTCCAGCCTTTATCCTGCCGCAGAACCTGCATGTATAGACTGTTGCCATATCGGGAATCTTCTTGAGGAGCATGTCCCTTGTGCAGTATTCGCAGAACTCGCCGAAGAATCTTGCCTCATCGCTTGACCTGTTGCATATTGGGCAGTATTTCACCATGCGTTACACCGCTCTTCATTTCATAAAATTCATACAGGAGCCTCCTTGCCATAGTGCTTGCTCAAAATCGCCCCATATGCCGGCCTCGTTATGAGCACGCCAAGCAAAGCGCCTATTATCGTTGATTCTGAAAAGCCTATAACATCAACCATTGAGGTTGCAAAGAACAAGGGAAGCATCGCCACTACAAGAAGAAGCGCATCAACCCATACAATATAGAAGGCGCTGCCAAGAATCCTTTTTGCAGAGGTCTCGCTTTTCCTGAGCAGCACCTCGTCTGTTATTATTATCTGTGCATCTACACCAGTTCCTACTACTGCTATCATGCCTGCAACTGCAGCAAGATCTATCGTGCCTATAATTCCTATTACAGAAAAGATGATAAACAGCTCCATGAATGTTGTGAGCAATATCGGGAGCACAAGGAAGAGCTTCCTATATCTTACAGTTATGAATATGGATACAAATGCGACGGCCGCAAGCCCCGCTATCGCACTCACATAAAGGAAGTGCGCTCCGAGAGTTGGAGGTATTGTCACTGGGGTAGAAGCTACAATGGGCACAGGAAGAGCACCTCCGCTCAATATGCTTGCTATCTCCTTGGTTTGCGCGTTCGCATAGGCTATCTTTTGCGTGTTGGTCAGCTTAGGCGGAGCGGAGCCCTGTATCTCGTAGCTTTGCATTATAGTGCCGTTTGTGATAGAGGGATTGAGCGTTGGCGCCGCAAGCAAGCCCACAAGAGGCCAGCTTTGCATGAAAAAGCTTATCGAAGTTGCATTTTTGACTTCCATGTATTGTGGTGTCATGTTTGCCCTGCTTTCAAGCTTCACAGTATAGTTGAGCTCTTGCGCCAGATTTATTATAGAGCTGTTCAAATTGTCGCTTATGAAAAGCTTTCTGTACTTGCCTGAGTTGCTCTTTAAATAGCTTTTCGCAAAGCTTATGCTCGAATTTGTGTTTGAGACACTTATCACAGGTATTGTCCTGTTCTTTAGCACAAGAGTGCTCTGCATAAGCGAGAGCGCTTCTGAGCTGTTCAGGCCCATCGTGGCATTTCCAAGCCAGCTTGAATTTATCATAACGACAGCACTGGATGGTCTGTCAAGGAACATGTACAAAGGCTTGTTTCCCTGCCCGTATACAACCTTGGCAAAGTGCGTTGCCGCGCTCTGCGTTACGAAGAATGTCACCGTCCATATTACGGAATTGTTAGACACCTGCGGAGGCAGCGAGCCTATGCTGCCGTGCAGTATGCCACTGCCGTTGATTGCCTCCATGCCATTGACAACGCCCTCGAAAGTGCCCTGGCTTTCTATTATGCTTAATGTCTCGTTTACTTCGCTTCCAGATATCTTGGGCACGATAACGTAGATGTTTGAATTGCCTATGCCTTCAACTGTCACTTCCTTCATGCCGAATGTGGAAACCCTCTGCTGCAATGCTGATATGAGCGCACTCATTGCGGTTACATTTACAGGATGCTCAAGCGTTATTGGTATCTCTGTGCCACCCACAAACTCTATACCGAGGTGCACGCCATAGTGCGCATCAAGAATGGCGAGTATCACAACTATCATTACCAGCGTGAGAATGCGCCTGTCCTTTAAATAATCCAAGCTACTCATGCTGCATCCTCTTTTTCTTATACCAGAGTATTATTGGTAGGTTGCCCAACCATGTTGTTGCAAGGTCCGCAAAAAGGCCGCAGAGCACAACGCCAGATATTTCCGAATATGTCGGTATAAAAGCTATGTAGGAGATGATGAACAATATGCCAAAGGAGATGATTGCAGCCGATGTCATTGTAACGCCGGTTTTCATTGTGCCAAGCGCCCTCTCAGTAACAGAGCCCTCGCTTCTCTTAAGAATTCTTATTGAGGTAAGCATATCAGTGTCTATGGAATAGCCGATAAGCATCAGTATACCACCAATTGACGCTACGCCAAGAGGTATGCCGAATGCCCCCATCGCGCCGAGCGCAACTATTATGTCATTGCCTGCGCCGAAGATCACCGCAAGGGATGGTATGGGTGTTCTAAATATGAATAATACGCCTATTGCAACAAGTATGAATGATGCTATTATAATATTCTTCAGCTGAGAAAGGAAGAACGCACCCAGCGTTGGCGTTATCTCGTTGTATGAATACACAGAAAATGGTATTATGCTCTTGAGCGTACTTATTATCTTTGCTTCGTATATTGAAGAAGCGTTGGCGTATGCACTTTTAGCAGTATTGAGCATGCTTGCTGGGGAGCTGGAATTGTAGGTATAGCTCACAAAGGGCTTCAGCACAGAAAGCTCTGAATGCACGCTTGCATTTAGCATGCTTATGGCCTTTTGTTCGCGCGCGGTCTCGTTTGCAAGCATCGCTTTTAATGTTGCATTGCCCGGATTTGTGCTGAGCTCGCTCTGAATTATTGTTGCATTGACATTTGCAGCAGAATAGTTAGAGTAGATGGCGTATATGGAAAGCAAAATCTTCTCAGCATCTGCAAGGCTTGCATTGCTTGCCAGTGTCACTGAAAGGCCCCCTGGAGCCCTTGAGACAGAGGCCTCAGCTCCGGGTATTTTCGAATCTACAAGAGCGATAAGCTCCCTCGCATTCATCGATGAGTTTGTCTGGAGCTCCACCTGTATGCCTCCTCTGAGCGAGGAATCGAGCTGTATTTTTGGTATGAAGTAAAGCCCGATAAAAAGAAGTATCACTGGCACAAGGACCAAAAGCTTGTAGTTTTTGCTCTCATAAATGTTTTTCGGCATTAAATCAATTTACTCAAAAATGGATAAGATAAATAAGAAGCAAAAGGTATATAATAGTAAAAGAAAAGAAAGAAAAACTGCTCTTTACCCATATCTCTTCATGAGCTTCAGGTGCAGCGATACGCTAAATCCATACACCATGAAAAACAGCGCAAAAGCTATCACGGCGTAGCCTATGAAGTTCACTAATGTCATGCCTGGCCACAGTACTAGCATTCCAACGAACAATATGTAGATGCCCCAGTATATCGCCTTGAAGATCTCCCATCCTGAATGCTTCTCCTTGTAGTGCAGCATTCTTGTATACTCTATGCTTGGATCTATTGTTATAATGTTCTTTCTTTCAGCCATATTTACACCCTAAATCTAATATTAAAAAGAAAGGTTTATAAATATACATGCGAAAGCAAGCACGATAGCTATAAGATACATAAGATAACTATAAAGAAATAAAATTAGAACTAGAGAACTAGATATCAGAGTGGTTAGATGGTAAGAAGAGTAAGCAAAAGGAAGATGCCCGAAAGGGAAGAATACCAGCTCAAAGAGTTGGAAAAGATAGAAGGTGGGGTATTCAGCAAAACCACAATGATATACCTGAGCAAGCTCTTCAACGCAAAGATTGTCAAAAAGATCGAGTTTCCAATCGCAAGAGGCAAGGAAGCAGACATTTATCTTGCAGATTCAAACAATAGTGCGTTTGGAAAATTTGTAGTACTGAAATTCTACAGGGTTGAGACATCCTCATTCAAGAACATGGTCGATTATATTGTTGGTGACGAACGCTTTTCGGTGATAAAGAAAAGCAAGAGATACATTGTGAACACTTGGTGCAAAAAAGAATATGGAAACTTGAAGATCGCGGAAGCCGCAGGAGTGCTAGCGCCCAAACCCTATATGTACAGCGGCACAATACTCTCCATGGAGTTCATAGGAGACGATGATGGCAGGCCAGCGCCGATGATGAACAATGCATTGCTTGATAATCCAAGCGAAATGCTTTGGAAGATAATCGAAAGCATGAAAAGGCTCTATGCACATAGGCTTGTGCATGGTGACATGAGCGAATACAATGTACTTATAAAGGACCAGAAGCCCTATATTATAGACTTCGGGCAGGCGGTGACAATAAAGCACCCAAAGGCAGCAGAATTCCTCTATAGGGATGTATGGAACATCACAAACTACTTCAATAAGCATTATGGTATGAAGGAGGATTTCGAAAGTGTAATGAAGCTAATAACTGGCGAGCAGTGATCTTTTGAGCGTTTCGTCTTCTGCACGCTCAAGCGAAGCCCTGCTGTATATGCTCTCTATGACCTCTGGCTTCACCTTTGTTTTTGGATTTCGCACATTGATTGAACATACGTCCTTGTACTTTTGGATTGAAAGTTCATATGTACCTATACCCTTTGCACATTCTATTATCTCGTTCTTGTCAAATCCAATGAGCGGCCTTACAACCAATTTTTTTATCCCATACGACGAAGCGAGCATATTCTCTATTGTCTGCGATGAAACCTGACCTATGCTTTCCCCTGTTACTATCGCATTTGCATTCTCCCGCAAGGCGATCTTCTCCGCCAGCCTCAGCATGAACCTTTTGAACACGACATTCTCGTAGCGCGCACAGCCCTCAGCCCTGAGCAGGTAAGACTGGAAGATGAAATAAGGCGCATAATATATCTGCGCGGGATGGTATCTATCCAACAGCTTCACTATCGAGCCTATCTTTGAACTCTTCGCTTCCATGTTATTTGGAAACGGGTGTATGTGCAGGTATATGGGCTCAAGCCCCCTCTTCATCGCCATAAACGCTGCAACAGGCGAATCTATGCCTCCAGATATGAGCACAACAGCCCTTCCGGAAACACCAACAGGGAGGCCTCCAAGACCTTGCTCTTTGCCTACGTGGATAAATGTGCCCTTTCTTGTCACGCTCACATATATCACGCTGCTTGCCTTCTTGTCCATCAAAAAACCCATGCTTGACTTTTCCCTTAGCATCGCGCTCACTATGTCGATGGAATTAAAGCTCACCCTTTTGTAGCTCCTGTTTGCCTGCACTTTGAAAGCTGTTCTGCTGCTCTCTTTCACGATGTGCTTCACGCCCTCTATTATCTTATCAATATCATTCTCTACTATTAGTGATGAAGCATACCAGCTGATGCCGAATACGTGGCCGAGCTTTGCCTTTATGGATTCTATATCTGCTCCTTTGTTCAGCATTATTGCAAGCCTGTCCCCAATGTTCTCTATGCTACATTTTTCACCTTCCAACGCTTTGGCAATGTTGCCTATTAAAGTATCTATGAATCTGGGCCTGTTCCTTCCTCTGAGCCATAGCTCGCCGTAATGCACCTCTATGCAGCTGTATCGCATTGTAGCACCAGGGTTGATCCTTTAGGATTCAGCTTTCCTATATATTTATAAATCTGTTTTGCAAAATTTATAAAGACTTGCATGTTTATGTCGATAGGCAACAAGTGGCATCAATTCGTTGAGAATTCCAAGCATGTGCTTAGCGTAAGCTATAAGCCAACTACTGAGGAATTCAACAAGAGCGCGAAGCTCATAATTATAGGCATACTTTTGCTCGGGTTTATGGGCTTTGTAATTGCTGTTATAATCTCCCTTCTTGTGACTGGCAGCTTTGCATTTATATAGCAGATGGGCATAGGGCTTGAAAGCGCGTTTATGGGCAGAAGATCTCTATGGATTTTAAATTGGATTTCACCCTTTCGGCACAGGAGAATGCAGAACTCTACTATAAAAAAGCGAAAAAACTCGCACAGAAGAAGGAGGGCGCTGAAAAGGCGGTGAAGGAGCTAGAGGCAAAGCTTAAAGAGGCAAGCAAAGAAGCCAAAGCCGCAGAAAATACGCGTATAGACGTATCTGAAAGAGAATGGTACGAGAAGTTCCACTGGTTCTTCACCAGTGAAGGCATGCTTGTCATAGGCGGTAGGGATGCCCAGCAGAACGAGCTCATAAACTCAAGATATTTTGATGAAGAGGATTTATTCTTCCATGCCGACATATTCGGGGCCTCTTTCGTGGTGCTCAAGAATGGCGAGAATGCCGGAGCAAATTCCAAGGAGGAGGCAGCGCAGTTCGCTGGCTGCTATTCAAGCGCTTGGGAGAGGATGCTCAGCGCGATAGATGTTTACTCGCTAAAAAGGAGCCAGGTTAGCAAATCCACAAACAAGGGCTCGCTTGGGGCTGGAAGCTTTCTTCTAAAAGGTGAAAGGGAATGGTTCAAAAACATTAAGTTAGAGCTTGCTGCAGTTAACGAGAAAAAACTCATAGTGATGCCTTCACTAACTTTGGAGCGCACTGGCTACAAAAATTTTGTGATCATAAAGCAGGGCAAAATGAAAAAATCTGATGCGGCAAAGCAGATAGCTAAAATGCTTGGATATGCAGACATAGACAGGATAATGCAAAACCTACCAGCAGGCACCTTCGCCGTTGAATTCAAAAATGCAAAAGCGGATTGAAAGACTGACAAAATTAGAAAAGTATAAATATGGGGTGCAGCGCTGTATTATGAATCGATATGACCGAAACAGAGACAACGTATGGGCTACTAAGGCGTGATAATACCTCTTACTCAAACGAAGGCAGTGCTCATGCCATATATAAATTGCCAATAACAATACTCAGGAAGCCAGAAACACACTCTGCAAAGTATATAAAACTTGAAGGAATAGTTCTAAGCAGCATGGAAATAAGGCCCAGCAAAACCAACACCAGCGCTGCGCCGCATAGGATGATAGACCCAGAGAATCCCTATGCAGGCTTCAAGATATTCGAATCAAGAGAGGCAAGGAAAAGGCTTAGCAAAAAAGAAGAAGAAAAGAAACTGCTAGTCGAAATGCTTGCCAGACTCAAAGGCTTATTCTATCTTAACCTCTGAGCCCTCAGGAGCTTTGGCTTTCTCAATCTCTATGCTGAGGGTGCCGTTGTTGTACTTTGCTTTTGCAGTGCTGCTCCTTACTGATTCAGGAAGCTCTATCACCCTGTAGAAGCCAATAGATGACCTCTCCCTGGCATAGTAGTCAGAGCCCTTGTCCTCCTTCTCTTCTGTCTTTTCAGCCCTGATTGTGACTGAGCTGTCTGTAACCTTGAGCTTTATGTCCTTCTTGTCAACATCTGGCAGGTCTACCTTGATGTTGAACTTGGAGCCTTTGTCAACTATGTCTACCCTCGGCATCTCATAGCCCTCATTCATCATCTCCCTGAGGCGCTTTGGATACTCCAGCAACGGCTCCCTGAAGAATGTGG
>JBMFUN010000025.1:0-9689 GCA_049966495.1 Candidatus Micrarchaeia archaeon | reverse complement strand
ATTATAAGAAGAACTATTATTCCTGCAGCAAGCCCACCTTTGTTCATAGAATCACATTATAAAATGGCAACCTAACTTATTTATTGTTTTCTATTATTTTTGCTTTTATTTTTCATCCTTCCATCCGGCTCAAATTATTCTAAATCTGAATAGGAGGAAAATAACAAGCATCACCACCATGAGCACTATGGCAAGAATTTCTGCCAACAAAACACTGCCAGTGCTGTTCCCGAATATTATTGGGAATGGGCCTATCATTACCACCCCGCCAACACTCGCCTTTCCGCTAGCCGAGTTGGCAGGGCTCTGTGAAAACGCATTGAGTAGCGCATATGCCAATATTGCAATAAAGCCGAAGAGTATCATGAATATTCCAACAAAGAGAAGAGCCTCATTCATTTGTTATCACCTTTCCACTTGCAAATATCCTTGGCACAGCCTGCCTTTCAAGCAGGCAGACCTCTCCAGCTTCGATAGGCAAGGGCTTTTCCAGCTTTAGCCTTGCAAGATTCTTGTCAATGCTTTCTACAAATGCCTTTGAATATGAGAAGTTGCATCCAATCCCATATAAATTGCCCTGCTCCATCTGCTCCCCTACTAGGGGGCTTTTGCTTATCTCTATGCTTATGCTCTTCGCGCTTGGTATCTGCCTGCTTGCTAATATATCGCCCTTCTCTATCTCGTCATACTCCATGCCCTTGATAGCTATGCCTATCCTTGTGCCTTCCCCTGCTTCTTCTATGTCTTCATCCTGGCTTTGTATAGATCTCACTATTATGCTTTTCCCAGAGCTGTGGTAAAGAGTGTCATGCACTCTTACCACACCTTTTGTTACTATGCCCAATACTACAGTGCCAACCCCTTTTACATTAAATGCCTTATCTATGTCTATTCTTGCTCCGTTGCTTGCGCTTGCGCCCATGCCCCTGCGCGCTTCAAGTATCGCCTCTATAAGGCTTGCCCTGCTTGCTATCCTGTATTTTATTTTCAAGCCTTTTAGCAGGTCATCAACGCTGTTGTCATCTGTGAATATGGCACTCTTTTCGAGCAGCGAAAGCGCTATGATCACTTCGCCTAAAGCTTTGTCTATGCTCTTTGTGCTCACCACAACCTGGTCTGATATTGTAAGCACTTCAAGCAAAGAGTAGAACCTCTCCATGTTGGGCTGGAGTGCAACTATTACGTCGTTGCCCATCTTCCTGTTGTAGAAGGTTATGCTGTTCTCGCTGCCCTTCTTGCCTATGAACCTCGCAAGCTCCTCGTCAAACGGCAGCCCTACTATTGTGTTCATAAAATCCATTTCCTCTTGCTTTGAAGCAATATTTGGCACTGAATGACACTGAATTAAACATAAACAATATCTGCATGTTACTTTTCTTTCCAAAATATTTATATATCTCTTTGTGCTTAAACTTTCTAAGCTTGAAATTTTGAGCGTGAAAGATTTTCCGTGCACTGAACGTTATGCAGATGAACAGTGCTTTTGTGTTTTGCTTGATATAAAATGAAAGGGTGTAGAAATGAGTCTGATGAAAGAAGAAGATAAGAGATATGTGAAGGAGCTCTTTGAGAAGAACCTTGTGAATGACGTAAACATGCTTTTGTTTGTCGATTCAAAGGAGCACTGCATGTATTGCAATGAGACAAAGGAGCTCATGGAAGAGCTCTCTTCATTAAATCCCAAGATAAAGCTCAAGGTGTACAACATAAATGAAAACAAGAAGGAGGCGGCGCTTCTGGGTATAGACAAGGTGCCAGCATTGACCCTTTGGGGGAAGGTAAACTATAACATATTCTATTCTGGCATACCTGCTGGGCATGAGTTTGCCGCGCTCCTTGAGGATATAGTAGACGTGTCGAGGGGCTCAAGCAGGCTTTCAAGCGCTACAAAGGAGAAGCTCAAAAGCATAAACAAGCCTATGGAGATAAAGGTCTTTGTAACACCAACATGCCCTTACTGCCCAAGGGCCGTAAGGATAGCTCACCAGCTTGCGCTTGAGAACAGAAACATAAGGGCTGAGATGATAGAGGCGATGGAATTCGAAGAGCTTTCAAATAAATACGAGGTAATGGCGGTGCCGAAGATAGTAATAAACGATGCGGTTTCTTTTGAGGGAGCGCTGCCAGAAGATGCCTTCATGGAGTACGTGAAAGAGGCCGCAAAATAGCTTTACTGCAAAGTGAGCAGAAAAAAGTAAGTAATAAATGCTTTTTTGCAACAAAGCATATCTGTGGCCGAAAAAGAGCGCGTTGAAAATGAGCTCTTGCAAGATGCCAAGGAGCTCTCATTGTCACAACCAATATACACATTTGAAATGCGTCTGGATGAGAGATCAAGGAGTATTTTGAATGATATCCTATATTCCTACAATATGGGGAACATGAGGATCTACGCCAAGGACGTTCATGGCGATGGAAGCGACGGCAAGTTGCTGCGCCTCAGCATCTATAATGAGAGCAACGAAGACGGAGGTGCAAGCACCAAAGATTTCCTTGTTGAAATGACTGTAAAAGGAGTTGACAATGAGAATTTTGAAAGGCTTGTAGACAGGAAGCTCGTCAGCTACATCATAAATCATGACAATGACACGCTTTATTTCCACATATTCCTTAGGAAGGAAGACATAAGGCTTAAGCTCAACAATAACAGCATAATGTCACTTGAGAGAACTGAGAGAAGCGAAGAGAGGGAACTGAAAGAATACATTAAGAAGCTTCTCAGCGAACTTCCTTTTGGCTACTTTGAGATTAAAGAGAGGAATAGGGAAAAACTGGAAAGATTGAAAAAAGCGCATGAAGAAGCGAGGACTTATGCTGCATTGGAGAAGCTTGATGAAATAACGCTCCTCATAAAATTCTTCGAGAAAAGAGAAAGAGGAAGGCGGAAGGAGATAGAAAGGTTTGCGATAGACATTAATGAGAAGATAGCCCTCATCTCAGAGCTCTACAATAGAAAGCTTATCAAATTCAACATGGAGTTCAAAAAGGATACCATAATGCTCTATACTTATCTTGACTTCAGCAAGATTGACATCGAATTCAACAGGGATACATCCTACATAATGTAGATCGGAAAGCCCGAGATTTCAATTGTGACGGTGCAAAATGCATAAATTTATTAATTGTATCTAAATGTATGTGTAATGATGCCAATGAT
Organism: Candidatus Micrarchaeia archaeon; assembly: GCA_049966495.1. Lineage (GTDB taxonomy): Archaea > Micrarchaeota > Micrarchaeia > Micrarchaeales > Micrarchaeaceae > JAKAWW01. The sequence goes on along the minus strand of JBMFUN010000025.1, from coordinate 6,532 downwards.
CGAAGCGAACTTTGAAACTTTGAGAAATAGAAATTTATTTGCGGGAAGGCATCAGATGGTATGGCAATGGTGCTCCAATGAAGTATGAAAAGCCAAATATAGCAATAATTCTTCTGGATGCTGTGAGGTTCGATTCATTCTACAAAGTGGTTGAAAGTAAGAGAATCAACCTAGAGGGCTTTGCACACGTAGAAAAATGCATAGCTCCGGCTTCATGGACGCTGCCTTCACATGCTTCATTGTTCACTGGCATGTATCCCAGCGAGCATGGCGCCCATGAGACAAAGGAGATAAAGGCGCTAGACATAGATGAGATAAAGCTCAGGAAAGCTACCATTGTTGAAGACCTGAAGGCATTTGGTTATAAGGCATACGGGATATCTGCTAATCCATACATACATCCTTTGTACGGGTTCACGGGCTTTGATTCATTTGTGGAGGAAACATATTTTACAGACATGCAAGGCCATACCATAGAGGTTCCGAAAAAGCTCAAGCCTCTCCTTGCAAGATACAGGGAGCAGTATGGAGGTAGCTTTTTCAAGATCGGCTTTGCTATGCTGCGCGACGACCCTGCGCTTATAACAGAGATAGTTGGCTTGCCAGAGACTGGCTTTCTGACCTTGAAGAACATTGCAAAAAGGATAAAGGCCAAGGTGATAGAAGGGTGGCCAGTTGAGAAGGGGGGCAAGAATGCACTTACAAATTTTGTAAAGTTTAGGCCAAGGCAGCCTTTCTTCTTCTTCCTCAACCTGATGGAAGCCCATGAGCCGTATGTGGGCAAGAAAGGCATGGACTTTGACTGGCCTACGCCTTTCCTAAAGAAGCAGCCAAGCAGGGAGCTTGTCGAACTGTGGAAGAAAAAATACATGATAGGAGTAGGAAAGGCCATCGACTACGCATTGAATTTGTACAAATACATAATAAGCAAATATAGAAATACGATTGTGATAATTACATCCGACCACGGGCAGGAATTCGGCGAGCACAACTTCATAGGCCATGGGGTAAGGCTTGACGATGAGCTGGTGCGCGTGCCTTTTATTATTCACCTTCCAGACTGGATGGAATACAGAAAAAGCAGCATGTATGCAAGCCTCGTGAACGTGCGCAGATTCTTGAACCTAGCGGCAAAAGGCGAAGCAGAAAGTATGAAAGAGCTCTATTCAAAAATGGTCTATGCAGAAAGCTTCGGCGTGCAGTCGAACATGCTGAAGAACGCAAAGCTGCTTGGGAGCATCAATTTGGAAAAGCTCAGAAAGCTTGACAAGTACCAGAAAAGGGTCTTTAATTCCTGAAGCGCCTTTCCCTATAGTAGTTTCTTCCCGTGCCCATTCTTTGAAAGCCCTGCCTGTAATTGCGCTCGCTTTGCGAAAGGGCACTCTTCACGGCGCTTTCGAACTTTCTGGCATCGAGGCTTATCTGCTCCATCGTTATGTTTGCATAATACTCTATCTCCTTTATGAGGCGCCTCTCCTGCGGTGTGACTATGGTGAAGGCGTTACCCTCCCTGCCCATTCTCGCGGTCCTGCCTGTCCTGTGCACATATGCGTTAGGCATATCTGGTATGTCAAAGTTTATTATGTCAGTAATGCCGTATATGTCAAGGCCCCTAGATGCAAGATTGGTTGAGATCATGAACCTCGCGCTGCGCCTGAATATGCTGAGCGAATGCTCCCTCTTTGCTTGGGTGAGCCCTCCGTGCAGCAATATGACGTCAAGCCCGTAGTTCCTCAAAAGCCAGTATATTCTATCTGCAATGAATTTGGTGTTGGCGAATATAATTGCCTTCTTGGGCTTGTATGCATCTATGTAGGCAAGGAGCGCTGAATACTTCATGTTCTGCTCCACTACTGTATACATGTGCCTTATGGTGCTCACTGTGATCTCATCTTCTTCCCCTATTGTAACACTTTCAGGATTGTGCATGTACCTGCTTGCAATGAGCTTTATCTCCCTAGGTATGGTTGCTGAGAAGAGCATCATCTGCTTTTCGTTGCTCGTGTTTGCTATGATCCTTTCTATGTCATCTATGAAGCCCATGTCCAGCATTATGTCTGCCTCGTCAAGCACCAGGTAGCGTATGCGTGATATGTCGAGTGCTCCTCTCTCAATCAGATCCAAGATCCTTCCAGGCGTCCCCACAACAATATTGGCAGAGCCTATGCGCTCAAGCTGAACATTGATTGAAGCACCGCCGTAAACTGTAACAACATGCAGACTTCTTGATATGCTCTGCGCAAAGTTTGAGACCTGCAGCGCAAGCTCCCTTGTTGGTGCTATCACAAGCGCATACAGCCCTTCTTTATCTCTTGCATTGTTTATTATGGGTATTATAAAAGCCCCTGTCTTTCCAGTGCCTGTCTTTGCTCTTACTATTAGATCAACGCCTTTGTTGACCAAAGGTATTACTGCCTCTTGGACCTCTGTAGGGTTTTCAAAATTTACCTTTTTGAGCTGGGCTACCAGCTCACTTTTTATTCCTAGTTCCGAAAAATTCTTCATAAAATGACCTGCCTTGCATTAGCACATATGTGCAGAAAAAGCAAGCTTCCATATTATTTTGTTGGCGCAGATGTATAAATCTTTCGCTTTTAATATAGATAATTTATGGATCTGAAAATTGACATAAGATTCAGGTATCTGCTTGCATCGAGGGCACTGAGAAGCATCGCTCTAATATACATGAGCCTTGCGTTTTCCCTTTACCTTGCGGCGCTGCATATCTCAATCATAAACATAGGCATTGTTGCTGCTGCTACAATGCTGTTCATGATATTCCTCACCATGCTGCTTGGCTATATTGGTGATAGAAAAGGTTACAAGAAAGAGGTTATACTTGCAGAGGCTTTGGCATTTCTTGGTGCGCTAATAATAGGCATTTCCACATATCCCTGGCTTGTCATAACAGGCATGATAATAGCAGGGCTGAGCGGAAGCGCAGGAGGCATGCGTGGCGCATTTTCGCCTGGCACTAATGCGCTGATAGCAGGCAGCTATAGCGATGAGAGAGAGCGCATGCACAAATACTCTTTTATAACAATGACTGCTTCTGGGTCTGCTGTGGGTGGCAGCATTCTATTCAGCAGCGTTTCCTTCATAGAGAAAAGCGTAGGCTTGGTCGAGGCCTATAGATTACTTTACATTGCTTCGGCGCTGATGCTTTTTATATCGATGCTTTTCCTGTTTATGCTCAATGAAGCCAAAAGGCCTGAGAAAACAACAAGGATGATGAAGGCAAGCAGCATGAAGTACTCTCTGCGTGTCATAACCGCAAATACCCTCGGCGGTATAGGGATAGGCATATTCATGCCATTGCTTCCATTGTGGTTCAAGCTGATGTACAACGCTAGCACTTTTAAAATAGGCATTGTGTTCACCAGCGTATACATAGCAACAGCATTTGGCTCTTATCTCTCGTCAAGAATGGCACATAAACTAGATGCAATCAACACAGCTTCATATACGCGCCTTGCGAGCGGCATACTTCTTTTTTGCATGGCAATTTCACCACTCCTTGTCATCGCAGGAATTATCTATATTGTAAGAGCGCTCATAGCAGGCTTTGGAAGTCCGAGCAGGACTACTGTGAGCGTCAGGGGCATAGATGCCGAGGATTATGGCACGGCAACAAGCGTGCAGGGCATCGCTTCAAGAATGGCACAGCTGAGCTCCGTCGCGAGCGGATACGCGATGGATTATGCGCTTCCTCTGCCTATCGTCATTGGAGGCATATTCCAGCTTGCGAGCGGCATAAGCTACAAGCTATTGTTCAAGAAAAGCAAGGCTATTGCAAAGTCTTGACAAACTCCTCCACTTTGCTTTGGGCATTGCCGATTATGGGCTCTCCGTGCCCTGGAAACAGGTTATTGAAAACAATGCCTGAAGAGGCAAAATCCTTGAGGGAATTTTTTACCATCTCTGTGCTCAGATTGTACCTTTCAGCAGGGAGTGCGAGAAAGCCCTGCTCTGTGTTAAGCGTATCGCCTATGAAAAGGGATTTAGAAGGAATATGGTAAAAAGCAACGCTCCCTTCGGTATGTCCTGGCATAGATATTACTGAGAATTCGCCTATTGCATCGTTGTCATTTAGCAAAATGTCTGGCTTGAAATGTTTGGCAATCAAAGGCCCAAAAGCCTTGAATATTACCCATGCAAAGCCTTTAGGCATTGCGAAATTCCTCTCTCCTGTCAGGTAGGGAGCATCGCTCTTGTGGATTGCAATCTTGGCGCCTGTTTGCTTTCTTAGGAAATCGGCGCTCCCTGCATGATCCAGATGCGCATGGGTAAGCAAAATGTATTTGATCTCCTTTAGATCAATTCCAATGCTTTTTACAAATGCGATGATCTTCTTGCCATTGTGCGGCATTCCAGAATCTATTAGTACAGTTGCGCCTGATTTGACTAGATACGAATTGGCGAAGACGCCATCTATCCTATATATGGAATCGACAAATTTCACATCAGCGCCCTATCTGCCTTTCTTTCCTTTCCTGCCCTTCTTCCTTGTCTTGCAAGCCATAATAGAATTCCTCAATAACTTAAAATATTTTTGCTAATAATCTTTTTTGATCTTCGATGAAAGTCATATATATAAGACATGGGGAGACATTGGAAAATGCAAAAGGCGTCGTGATGGGTCAACGGCAAGGCAGGCTCAGTAAGAGAGGAATCGCACAGGCAGAAAGAATCGCGAAAAAACTCAGAAACATAAAAATCGATGCCATTTATTCTAGCGATTTGCAAAGAGCTTATAAGACAGCACAGATAATAGCAAGATTGCACACACCTGCTTTGCATGTGGCAAAAGCCAAGGCGCTGAGGGAATGCTACTATGGAAGGCTTCAAGGCAAGCATAGAAAGGATTATGGTGGAGAAGAATTTAGATACAGGTACTTTGCGGGAGAGTTCAAGAAGTACGGCGTTGAGGATCCAAAAAAAGCATACACGCGCGTGAGCAATTTCATCAAGCGCATATATGAAAAACACAAAAACAAAGATATAGCTATCGTTTCCCACGGCTCATTATTCAGGATTTTCGCTGCTGTCATAAATGGAATAAAGCTTGAAAGCGCGGTAGGCATTCATGCGCCAGAAAACTGCGAAGCAATTGTTTTTGAAATAAAAAAGCACGGTGGCAAGTTTCACTCAAAGCTTGTCATGAATATTAGGGCCTAGCTGCCTGCTCATGTGTTTGCCCAGCCTGCTCAATCTGCTCTGACTGCTGTTGCCCTTGCGGTTTTTGCATTCCTTCTTTTGCTTCTCTCTCTGCCTGCAGCCTCTTCTGCCTGGCAACCCAGCGCTCATGGCTCTCGTCAGGATCTATCATGCTCAGCACAATAATGAACAGTCTCTCTTTCAGGTCATCGATGAATTTATGCGCCATTAGACCACTTGTTATTTGAACAATACTTATGTCTTATGTCGCAAATACTTTTATAATTATTATGAAAATTCTTTTTATGCCAAAAATAAAGTTCTCGCCTTCTGCGATAATGGCCTTAGCGAGCTTTGCAATTCTTGCGCTTATGCCCCTATACAGGCTTGCTTTTGCGAATCCATTCATGAATCTGCTCGCATATATATTATCGCTAATATTCATTTTGTCTTCGATAATTGCGATAAACAACATAGCGCGCACTCCGCAGAAGACGCGCTTCTGGCTCTTCATTTTTATGGGTGCATTGATGCTTGTTATCGCAATTGCAGAAGCTCTAATCGCATTGCACATTGGCATTATAAGAAATCCTGAGATTGCCTCTTCGGCATCGCTTGCAATTGTGGCAATGTATGCATTTGGAAGGGCGAAAAAGAAAGTAGAGATTAGCGACAAAACCTCTTTCGGCTACATCGAATAAGCATGCAAATAAAAAGCCTTATAAAAAACTTATAATGCTGGAATCCTTTCAAATGAAAACATCAGCGCTCAGATTCATGATAATGTGCAATGCTGTATATGTCTATCCCTTTGAGCCTGCTCCTGCCATTGAGATCGTCAAGCTCTATGATGAATGCTGCTCCTACTATGTTGCCTTGAAGCCTTCTTATGAGCGCGCACGCTGCGTTTGTCGTACCACCTGTCGCAAGCAGGTCATCCACTATGAGCACGTTCTTACCAGGTGACAATGCGTCCTCATGTATTTCTATCGTCTCATTTCCATATTCAAGGGCATAGCTCTCGCTTATCTTCCTATAAGGAAGCTTGCCCTTCTTCCTAATTGGTATGAAGCCCTTCTTCATCTCATGCGCAAGCGCTGCACCTATTATAAAACCTCGCGCTTCTATGCCAGCAATGTAGTCGATATTCTTGCCTTTGTAGGCATCTGCAATATTCTTGATGCAAGCGCTGAAGATTTCTGGGTCTTTGAGAAGAGGTGTGATATCCCTGAAAATAGTGCCCTTTTTTGGATAGTTCGGAATGCTTCTTATCCTTTCCTTTACAAGCTTTTCAACGTCTTCCATAGCAACACGCAAAGATGGGGAGCAGGAGATTTGAACTCCTATCGCAAGCGCCCAAGGCTTGCAGTCTGCC
>JBMFUN010000024.1:0-10080 GCA_049966495.1 Candidatus Micrarchaeia archaeon | reverse complement strand
CTGAATCCTATGACAATAACTCCTATTGTTATTACAACAACTCCAATCCACCTTAGTAATGGAACATGCTCCATCAGCACAAACGCCGCAAGAAACACTGTGAATATATAGCTTAGGCCACCGATGCTGTAAGCCCAGCTCAAGTGAACTCTGCTCAATACATAGAAGTAGAAGACTGTAGAGATAAGATATGCGATTACCGCAATGCTGAAATATGGAACAAGCATTGGTTTGTCAACAAATGCGTATTTGAACATAAGCTGGCCTATTGCGCCTAATAGTGTAGATACGACCAATATTCCTATAAGTCCTGCTTTTTTGTTCATGAAATCATACTGTTAGAGAGATTATTATAACGCCAAGAAACACAATTCCAACGCCCACATATCTCAGCTTGCTTATATGCTCTTTCAGGACGAGTCTTGAGAAGATGACAATGAATATGAAGGTGCTTGCAAATACTGGGTAGACAATTGAAAGGGGGGCGTTGTAAAGCGCATAGAGGTAGACAACAAGCCCGGCAAGATAGCCGGCACCTCCAGCAAGTATATATTTATTTGTAACGAGCTTTATTATGCTCTTGATTGAAAGGTTTGGTGCAAGTGCCTTCTTGAATACAAGCTGCGAGAGCGATACTATCAACGAAGCGAAAAGAGTTAAAAATATAACAATATAAATATGCATAAGTATCGTGGTTTGATGGCTTATGAAACAAAAGCCTTGGCACTTTCGATTGCTACCATAGTTCTAACAATATTAGCTATAATAATATTTATATACCAGCGTGGAAGCACCGCCTTTTATATCACTGCTCTGGTAGCAATAATTATAGGGTTTGCCAACGCGTGGTTTGTAAGGAAGGTTGCAAAGCCCGTAACTACTGAAATGAAGGAAGCCAAGCCAGCCCGCATACAGAAAAGGAGGAAATAATACTATGGACAAGCTGATCATAGCGGAAAAGCCTAGCGTTGCTCTGAGGATAGCGATAGCTTTGGGCGGGAACAGCCAAAAGCGCGAGGTGCTTAATGGCGTAAGCTATTTTGTAATAAATGAAGTGAATTCAAAGATATACATAGCTCCTGCAGTAGGCCACATCTTTACAATGCACCAGGTTGGCAGCAAAGGTGGCTATCCTGTACTAGATGTCGAGTGGGCGCCTTCATATAAGGTGAGCAATGCACTCTACTATACCAAGAAGTATTTTGATGTTTTCGAGCAGCTCTCCAAGAAATGTGGTATTTTTATCAACGCATGCGACTATGATGTTGAAGGCACAGTTATAGGCACGAATATAATAAACTTCATAGCCCATGGCATGGGGAATGCGAAGAGGATGAAGTTCTCTACTACAACACCCTCTGATCTGAGAGATGCTTATGAGAATCTTTTGCCTCTTGATATCAACAATTTCTATGCAGGGGAAACAAGGCACATACTGGACTGGCTTTGGGGCATAAACCTTAGCAGGGCCCTTACAAGTGCTCTCCAAACAGGAAAGCCGCTGAGCATAGGCAGGGTGCAGGGCCCAACGCTTGCGATACTCGCAAACCGCGAGATAGAGATAAAGGAATTTGTGCCGAAGCCCTACTGGCTCATCTATGTAATGGCAAATGGCGTGAAGTTCAGCAATGCAAGGGGAGAAATATTCGACAAAGGCGTTGCCGATTCTGCATATAGCGAAACAGAAAGGAACAAGTCCAAAGCGGTGATAGAAAGTATAGAGGAGAAGGAAGCATACATGAGCCCGTATGCACCATTCGACCTTACGTCATTGCAGCTTGAGGCAAGCAGAGTATTTGGGCTTGACCCATCAACAACTCTTGCAATAGCACAAACGCTTTACGAGCACTCATACATATCATATCCCAGAACATCATCGCAGAAACTGCCTTTTTCAATTCCTTTGCAAAAAATCATAGGTGACCTCTCGAAAAACCCCGCGTATAAGGAAAGCGCCGAATTCCTAATGAGGGAAAAGCGCTTCAAACCTCACGAGGGCCAGAAGACAGACGAGGCCCACCCGGCAATATATCCGACAGGCATAATGCCGAAAGGGCTCAGCACAATGGAGTCAAAGCTCTACGACCTAATAACAAGAAGGTTTCTTGCATGCTTTGGCCCATTTGCAAAACTCTCGAAGTCGAGGATTTTGATGAGGGTAGGCAGCGAGGCTTATGTTGCGACAGGGACAAGAATCCTGGAAAAGGGGTGGATGAGTATATATGGCTATCTTGACCTGAAGGAGGCTATTCTCCCGGAATTTTCAAAAGGAGCAATAAAGATAAGCAAGATAGAGATGAGCGAAGAGACCACTAAGCCACCAAAGCGCTACACGAAGGCAATGCTCATAGCAGAGCTTGAAAAGAGGAAGCTTGGGACAAAATCCACCCGTGCTGCGATAGTAGACACGCTCTTCAAGCGCAACTACATAGAGGGCTCTTCGATAAGGGTCACGAGCTTCGGCATGACTGTATATAATGCTCTTAAGAAATATGCTGAGATGATCATAAGTGAGGATACAACAAGGAAGCTTGAAGAAGATATGGAAGCCATAGCGGAAGGCAGGAAGGAGGAAGCTTTTGTGATCAATGAGGGCAAGCAGCTTCTCCTTCAGGCTCTCGAGCTCTTCAACAAGAACAAGCCTAGCATAGGCAAGGAGATGAAGGAGAGCATGGCAGAGAGCGAGATTGTGCTTGGAAAATGTCCTATCGATGGCGGCAATCTTGTGGTAAGGCACTCAAAGAGTGGCAAGATATTTGCAAGCTGCTCGAACTACCCCAAATGCAAGGCCATCTATCCTCTGCCACAGCATGCGAAGATAGTGCCTACAGGCAAGGTGTGCGAATACTGCCACACTCCAATAATAAAGGTCTTCAAAGGCGGCAAGGTATTCGAGATGGACTTGGATCCAAACTGCATAACGAAGAAATCATGGAATAAAAAGAATGTAGAGGAAGAAGGGAAAGAAAAAGGAGGGAAAGGAAAGAAGGCGAGGAAAACAAAGCGCGCCAATGTAAAGAAAACGAAGAAGGGAAAGAGTAGCAGGGTTGGTAAAGATGTTTCTGCCTAAGCTCTATCGTGGACTGAAGAGAGGCCCGCAAGTGATACTGCCAAAGGACATTGGCATTATAATAGCATATGCAAGCGTTGGCAAAGAAAGCGTTTGCGTAGATGCAGGCGCTGGAAGCGGTTGGCTTGCGGTATCCCTTGCGAGGATTGCAAAACATGTTACAACATATGAGATAAGGCCTGAGTTTGCAAGGATTGCCGAGCAGAACATCTCTAGGCTAGGCTTAGACAACATCGAAGTGAAGATTGCAGACATTACAAAAGGGATAAAGGAGAGAAATGTCGACCTCGTCACACTTGACATGCCAAACGCGGAGAAGGTTGTTAGGCACGCGCATAAAGCATTAAAAGTGGGGGGCTACATATTCGCCTATCTGCCTCATATGGAACAGGTCAAGAAATTCGTTTCCAAACTGAACATGTACAAGTTTCACGATGTGCAAGCTTTTGAAGTTATATTGAGGGATATGCTAGTAAGGGAAGCAGGGATGAGACCGTCTACAAAAGGAGTATGGCATACTGCTTACCTGGTATTTGCACAAAAATAAAGCATTAGAGGCGTATGCAAAGCATACGCCTGGGTGGATGAGAATAGGGTTTATAAAATACGCATAAAAGTAGAAAAGATTTTATCTGTAATATATAAAAACCTTGCTGTTTTTTCATATGAACTCAAATAAACACCTTACAATGCTAAATACCTGTTCACAAGCGCGACAGCCTCTCCAACTGCACGTTTAATATCTGCAACAGTCCTGGCGCCGGTACATATAATCTTGCCATTCTTGAAAAGGAGTAATGCTGCTTTGGGATCATGCACCTTAAATATTGCGCCTGGAAACTGCTCTGGTTCGTAGTCTATGTCATGAGAGAGCCTTGCGAGCGTGTAGAGGTCAAGATCCACCCCAAGCTCAGCCTTCGCAACTATATTAACTACGCGATAAGTGGGTTTCAGAACAACATGCTTGTGCGGGGCAGAAATCTCAGCATTGTGTTTAGCCATCAGCACACCTTATATAGATTGCTCTCGAAACATTTAAATACTTTGGTAACAGAAGCATAAATTGAAATGCTTGTTTTGGTGTTTCTATGACTAAGAGGTCAAATGGATTATTCGTAGGCAAGACAAGACATCTGGCTAGGCATCATCCTCTCTCCCAGCTGCCTGTGAGTGAATTAGTAAAGGATTTCAGTATAGGAGACAAGGTGGCAATAGTTCCAAAAGGCAACTTCAAAGATATACCACACCCACGATATAAGGGCAGGGTGGGCACAATAGTCGAAAAGCGCGGCTCAGCATATGTCATAGAGCTCAAGATGTTCAACTCAAAAAAGCTTCTTGTGGTGCCTGCAGTGCACTTGAATAAATTAGCAGCTTCGCACAAATAATCTTTTGATCTTTCTACTAGTCCTAATTGATGCCTATTTGGCTATTCAATCAAGAAATTATGTTTGGCTGCTTTTGCATCAATGTACCTATTATAAATAATGCAAAAGCTCAATGCACTTCTAGCTTCTTTAATTCCACTTTGCTGATTGGTGCAATATGGTTTAGCTTTGCAGTAAGCTCTGTCTGGAGCCTGCCCTCGTTTATTGCATTTATAAGGCTACCAAGATCACTGTTCTTAACAAACGAATCTACAAACTCCTCCATCTCCTTGTGCAGGCCTCTGATCTTGCTATGTGTGGTGCGCCCTCTTGTTATTGCAATCATCTTTGCCACAAGCTTTGTGCCGTCCTTTGCCTCAAGCTTTTGCACAGTATAGGCTATGCTTCTATAGCGCCTGACGAGCGACCTTATATAGCTGTTGAGCTGCTCCATTTCGACAAGCTTTGTGTGTGCAGCATTTCCCTCTATGTTGACAATCTTGAATTTCGCATTTGTATAAGCATGAGATGGATTGTGGGTTATGAAATCCAAGCCAACCTTTATCGTTCTGCCCATAGCAGATTTGTCATCGTTGGCTGGCATCTCTCCTATTACTGCATTGTTGAATTCTTTTGGCGCATATACTGTGAACCATTTCTTCAGCTTCCAAGTATCAACCTTTTTCTGCAGTGCCATAGGATCACGCCATTCCTTTTATCAAAAGTTCGGCCGTAGCTGGATCGTATCTCCAACCCTCAGGCAGCTTGTTCTTGCTTATATAGTATCTTGTCAAGCGCCAAATCTTTGACTCTATCCTATGAAGCCTTATCGTGTTGTAAACATCCCCTTTGTTGTTTGCGAGGTGTGCCCTCATGTTTACTGCCTTTTTCATCAAATAGACAAGGTCTGGCGGCAGCTGCGGTGCCATTCCCTTTTCCTCGAGCACCTTGCTAAGCCTCTTGCCAATGGCGTGCTTCACATACTTGACATTATGTTTCCTCTTCAGCATTTCGCCTATAAGCGCTGGGCTCATGCCCTGTTTTGCATAGTTTACTATAAGCTCCTCTATCTTTTTATTATCGAGTTCAGGTTTTGTCGCAGCGCTAAGCGGTGGTTTCCTTGATTTGGATTTTCCTTTTTTCTTCGAATGCATTCTGGCCATGCAAGATACCCAATCATTAGTATTGGAATAAGCAAAACAATTGCAGTTTATTAAAAAATAAAAAAATAAAAATATTTGCAAAATTATTGCTGTATTATCTCTGCATTTGCAGATCTTGCCTTTACCTCAGTAATTCTTACCTTTAGCTGCTCCCCTTCCTTGGCATTCGGAACAAATATAACGAAACCATCTTTCTTCGCGATTCCGTCCCCTTTTGTCCCTACGGCGATTATGCTTACTTCTATTTCATCTCCTACCTTCACAGGCTTTGGCATGAAATAGCTCGGCTTCATTCGCATGCCGCGTCTTCCTTCTCCTTTTCCTTCTTCGCTTTCATTTCCTTCTCCTTCTTCATAGTCTTTCATTTATATCTCTCTCATACGTAGAATTAGCGATTCCGCCTTACTCCGTATTCAGTAAAGGTTATGCTCTTTTATATATATAAACCTTTCTGTCTGTTTTCAGGGTAGGGCACTCTTATAAACTAAACACTTCACTAACACTATACAACCTATGCAAAGCAATACAAAAACTACGGCGGCGTGGAGCCGGACCACCAGTTTGAAACATAAGTAATAATGCCATTTGTTGGAATTAGGTTATAGCCATTACTACTATAGTTTTTTGAATGCCGTTCGGGGCCACCATGCAACAAGGTTCTGCAAGTCAATAGGTGCATCCTCTATGTCCTCCTGATGTAGAGCTTGAATTTCGTTGGCTGAGAGCAAGGTATTATAGAGCTGCTCATTATCTATTAAGCCAGAATAGTATCCACCATAACTAGGGCAGCCATAGCCTCCTCCAATACTTAAAGGGCATTGTAAAAGCCCTCCATGCTTTTAAAAATGTAATCCGGATTCACACTTTTAAGCCTTTTGTAGCTGTCAAACCCATCAGCTATCCCGCAAGAGCGGACTTTTGCATATTTAGCCGTAAGTATGTCGCCTGTTTTGTCTCCGACATATATGCAGCGCTCGCTGTCCACATTAAGCGCCTTGATTATCACTTTCAATCCTGCAGGATTGGGCTTTGCTGCATGCAGGTCCTTCGTGCTTACCACTATATCAAAGTATCCTTCTATGCCAGCTTTCTTCATCTTCTTAACTACCCGATCCTTGCTTCCGTTAGTGAGTATTCCAATCTTTTTGTCCTCATGCCTCAACCTTTCAAGCGTTTCTATGACATACTTGTTAAGGTGGGGCTTGCTGAAGTGCTCTACGAAGAAGTTCAATACTGAAGAGACAATGTAGTTTTCCTTTGAAGCGGTTTCCTCAGGCGGCTCAAAATCATGGTCATAGAAACTGACCTCTTGCTCCCTTTTCACTATGCTACCTATAAGCCTACCGTAAAGCCTTACATGTGTATAGAGCCTAATGATTGTTCCATCCCAGTCAAATACGAAGAGATCAAACTCTTTCAAGAGCCCCATGCTATCATTTTATCGATTTTTGCTCTGCCATTTTATACTTTGTACAAGATATCTATGCTTGGCTTGCCAGGAAACGCCCTGGACGCCCTTGGCGATTTTGAGTTTTGCTCCTCCTCTACAACTACTCTCACTCCAAGCTTCCCACTTATGTATTGCGCAGCCTCGTTGAAACTTTTAATGATGTCTTTGCTCTCTATTTCAGGAACAGCTATAAGGCTTTGGATATTCTTCGCAAATTGCTGGAGGAATTTTGCAACCTGCTCTTTGTTGTCTTTGAATGGGCTTTCATTCAATACATCCTGTATATTCTTCTTTTTGACAAGCTCATTGTATGCCTTTGTCTTCCAGTCCGAAGGTATTATTATCTTTACCTCGCTTGGCATCTTGCCCTTGTTGGCATCTATCTTAGAGGTCAGCGCAAGGGCCCTTCTTGCATCGTCAATTGTATTAGATATCATCTCCTCCGTGTACTCTATGCTTGGGTTTATCAATGTGCTGTCTGCAATGGGCCATCTCTCTTCTGAAGCAAATGTGCTCTTGCCTAGCATATGCCAGAACTCTTCTGCGATGTGTGGCATAACAGGGGCAAGCATGAGCGAGACGCTCTCCAGGAAGTTCTGAACGACAATCTTGTTTTCTCCACCCCTTTCAAAATACCTCTTCAGTTCTGACACCGAGTTATAGAATATGTCAGTGTATGCTTCTTTGAGCTCAAATCGATCAAGGTGTTCTGTTGCGCTCTTTATCTTGGAGTTTAGTTTGGAGTAGAGCCAGTAGTCTATCTGTTTCAGCTCGCCGCTCTGAAGCTTCTCTATGTTGCCTATTGTTGCATAAAGGTATTCATTGCCCGCTTTTATGCTTTCAATACCATCTGCACTGAATTCGACGTCTGTGCCCAAAGACGCGCCGCTTATTTCCAAAAGCCTCAATGGATCTGCGCCGTATTTCTTTATCCCTTCCATAACAGGCACTATGTTTCCAAGGCTCTTGCTCATCTTCTCCCCGCCAGAAAGTATTGAGCCATTTACGACAATCTGCTTTGGCGTGAATTTTTTATTGACAAGTGCAACATGTGCGAATATGTACATTACAAGGTGATTTGCAACGAGGTCTGCCCCGGAATGCCTTGATGTATTTACATACCAATAGTCTAAAGATTCCTTGCATTTTTTGATCACATTTACATCTATTCCTGTGTTCTTCGCTATGCTTTCAATGTCGCCCACATCATTGTAGAGGTACTCAAAGAATTCAGGAAGTAGCTGCTCTGGTTTTATAGGACTGCTCTTGAGTATATGGGCATATGTATAGAAGCTCATGTAAAGCGTCGAATCAGAGAGTGATTCTATTATATGATCCTTGTTGAATGGAAACCTTGTGCCAAGCCCTTCAGCCCTTTCTGTTGCCCTGAGGTTTATCCAGTCTATAACCCTTTCGAATGCTGGCCTTAGAGCTTCAGGGAAGATCCTTATGCTTGGAAATGCCTGCTTTACCAATTCTTTCCATGCGGGATCGCCATAATTTATGAACCACTGGTTTTCTACAAACTTCACTACGACTTTTGCCCCGCACCTGCAGTACACAGGCTCTTCATTGGTCAGCACATAAATCTCAAAAGCATGCTTATCGCTCATCAGATCCTTCTTGATAAGTTCCCTCGCTTCCGGTTCCTTCATACCCTTGTATTTGCCAACTATCATCACACCCCAGTGAGATTCCTCTCTGTAAATAAGCTTGGTTGCAAATTCAAGCATGTCATCTATGGCATTTGGGTTAGAATGTAGTATCTCCAAATATGCGAGTGCAGGGATTTCAGGATGCTCCACCTTGGCTTCTCCAACATTCACGTCACTAAGAGAGCGGCCTATTCTTACGCCATTGCTCAGGGGCTCTATCTCGATGAGCTTTCTGTACTCCATCTTTGGCAGCGGGTAGCCCTTCTCCTTGAGCCTTTCTAGTGCTGCGTAGTCAAAAGGAGCATGTGTGGGCACGCTCATCACAACACCAGTGCCGACATCTGCCTTGACAAAGAATCCTGGGAGCACCTCTACTGTTTCATTTGTCATCGGATTAATGCCCTTCTTGCCGATCAGCTCCTTGCCGCTCAATGTTTTTTCTATTTCAAATTTCAGCTGGTACTTGAGTATTTCCGCGGCCTCTTTTGCGATGTAATACCTTTCGTCGCCGATTTTCGCTATTACATATTCAGCGTTCTCGTTTACAAATATATTTGTAACTCCATACACCGTTTCTGGCCTGTATGTTGCACAGCCGAAAATAATTCCAGTTTCTGGCTCCTTAAACTTGATCACAAGCATGGTGCCTATCTCAGGCTGCACATCATGCCTTGTATCATGCTGGCCTACTGCATTGTTCTCGTTTGGGCACCATCCTACAGGGTGGTTGCCTTGTGTTAAGAGACCTTTCTCTTTGAGTTTATAAAACTGCCATTCGATAAGCTTGCTGAATATTGGATCTATCGTGTTGAACTGCCTGCGCCAATCTATGCTGAAGCCAGCTCTCTGCATTCCCCTCTTTATTTCATTTGAAAAGAAGCTTACAATGTAAAGTGGGTCTTCCATCTTCTTTATATCATCATCGCTTATATTGAAAGCCCTGAATTCCTCAATAAGATCATGGTCATTCTTGCGTATCCTTTTGGCAAACGCTATTATTGGTGTGCCTGTTGCATGGAAGGCCATAGGATAGAGTACATTATAACCCTTCATGCGCATGTACCGCGCATAAAAGTCTGCAGTGCCAAAGGTCCTCAGGTGCCCTATGTGCTGCGGAGAGTTGACATATGGGAGTGCAGCTGTTACCATCAGCGCTTTCTTGTCATTAGGATCTACTTCAAATATCTTGGCATCGCTCCATGCCTTCTGCCATTTTTCTTCTATCTCGTTATAATCGATCATAAGTGCACCCAAAGAGGCATTAGTTATATAAGGTATTTTAATCTTTTCTTTTAAAATCTTTTAAAATCCTTACCTATATAAATTAAATGTATAAATCCATAATGCACAACATGTATTGCAGCTAAAAAGAAAA
>JBMFUN010000023.1:0-10711 GCA_049966495.1 Candidatus Micrarchaeia archaeon | reverse complement strand
CAGATATTATATTTTAAAGTGTAAATTATGGAAGGCTCCAAAGATTATTCAGATTTGACATTGATTATACCCACCTTTAACGAAGTGGGAAATGTAAGGGCAATCACCAAACTAATAAAAAAAATGTATAAAAATGCAAAGATTATTTTCGCAGATGATGGCTCTACTGATGGCACAAGAGAGGCAATAATCACGCTTTCAAAAATGTACAAGGGTGTTTCGCTGCTTGATAGGTCAAATGAGAAAGTGCATGGCTTGGCAATCAGCGTGATGAGCGCAGCAATGTTGGCAGATACTAAATACATTATAGTGATCGATGCAGACATGCAGCATCCTCTCTCAAAAATAAAACCCATCTACAAAAAGCTTAAAACCAATGACATTGTAATTGGCGTTAGAAGCTATGTTAGAGAATGGGGATGGTACAGAAGAGTAATTTCAAAAGGGATGGCTTTCTTGGCATTTTTAATATTCAAGATAAGGCGGAAGCATACATGCAATGATATGATGTCTGGGTTTTTCGGAATAAAAGCCAGTGTGTTCAAAGAAATTATCAAAAAAAATTGGCACTCATTTGTCGGCACTGGCTACAAGGTGCTGCTGGACATACTCCGCCTTGGGGATAAAAGCCTTAAGATAGGGGAAGTAAAGTATAACACATTCCACCCAAGAAAGAGCGGAAAGTCGAAGTTCAAATTTAGAATAATGATAGACACTTTGAAATCCACACTGCGGTGATTTGAATAAGTGAAGAGAGTACGATAAGAGATATGGGTGCAAAAACCGCGCATGTTGCAACATTTATCATGCTCGGGCAACTTTTGTCGACACTTTTTGCAGGCATAGCCTTCATAGTGATTGCTAGGATATTAGGCCCGGGCACCTATGGCATATATACTCTTGCAATGGCTGTATCTGGGTTTTTTGGCTCTGTGGGTGATTTTGGAGTTGGCACAGCATTCAACAAATTTATTGCACAGTATAAAGCCAAGGGTAACTATGCAGCAATCAGCACGATCCTTGCAGACGGCTTCTTGACCGTAATTATTGTTGGGGCCTTGCTGGCAACCATAACATTTATACTTAGTGGCTATCTTGCAAAGGCAATAATGCACAACGAATCATACTATTATATAATATATGTTGTCTCGCTTATTGTGTTCTTTTCACTCATATTCACACCAGCATATTACGCGCTCGTCGGTTTCGGAAAAGGCGCATACGTTGCAGTTGTCATAAGCATGCAGACAATAGTACAAGCGACAGTGGGCATTGCATTGGCGATATCTGGATTTGGGGCTCTTGCCCCGATAATAGGGATAATATTGGGTTTCATCACAGGCATAATTATTGCACTCTACTTCATCTATGCAAGGCTTGGCGTAAAGCTAGCGCTGCCTAAAATTCGGAGAATAAGGAAGCTTTTGAATTTTTCGCTTCCATTGGCGCTTTCAAATGTGCTCGGCGCCGTGGCCAACAATTTCTCATTAATGTTCTTAGGTGCATATGTGGTTGCTTCCATTGTAGGCTATATAGGAATAGCGACAAGGACTGTTTCGCTTCTTGGCATACTAACTGGCTCTATAAGCCTGTCTATTCTGCCCATGTTCTCCTCAACGCTCACGATGCGCATAAGACGCCACATAGGCAAGCTTTACAACTATTCGGTATATGTGGCATTCCTTCTCATAGTACCTGCAATCCTGTTCATAGTATTTCTGGCTAAGCCTTTTACAGTGACTGTTTTTAGTGGCACATATGCAAATGCTGCAATTTTTGTGGCAATTATAGCGTTTGGCAACCTCATAGGGCTCATTGGCACATATTCATCGATGCTCTTGGCTAGCATGAACAAGGTGAAGAAGATCCTTGAGTATAGCGCAATCATTGTTGCAGTAGAATTTGCGCTTATGCCATTGTTTATCATCTTCTTCAAAGGCATAGGTTTTGTTTTCCTGTTCTATATACTTGCCCCAATAATATCCACAATGCTGTACATCCATGCGATCTACTCGCAACTTAAATTTGGCATTGCTTGGAAAAGGATAGGCCTAGTTATAGTAGCAGGCATTTTGAGCTCTATGCTTTTGCTGCCCCTGATTTTCATTTTCGGCAAGGCGTATATACCTCTGCTTGTTGCCGCGCTTATCGAGCAACTGCTATCCTATCCTGCAATAATCTCATTGATTGGTGCTACTAAGAAGAGAGATCTTATTAACATATCTGAGATTTCAAAAGGCATACCTGTATTGGGAAAAATAATGGTGCTAATGACAAGATACTCTATGCTTTTTGCCCGCTAGCTCCATGTGCATTTTTCCCTTCAAGCGCTTTCTTCACGAAGCTTACGAAAAGAGGCGCAGGCCTTAAGGGCCTAGACTGAAGCTCTGGATGGGCTTGCGTGCCTATTCCATAAGAATCCTTCCACTCTATCATCTCGACAAGGAGATTGTCAGGAGTGGTGCCGCTTATTATCAAGCCATTCCTTTCAAGCATCTCTCTATACTCATTGTTAAACTCGTATCTATGCCTATGCCTTTCATAGACAAGCTCGCTCTTGTATGCATTATATGCTATTGTGCCCTGCTTGATTTTGAGCGGCCAGGCGCCGAGCCTCATTGTGCCTCCCTTGTAGGTTATGGATTTTTGATCTTCCATGAGGTCGATGACCTTGTACTTGGTGTTTTCATCGAATTCTGTCGAATTTGCGCCCTCTAAGTTGCATACATTTCTTGCAAATTCGACTGTCATAAGCTGCATGCCCAGGCATATTCCTAGATAAGGCACCTTGTTTGTTCGTGCATATTCAATTGCATTAATCATTCCCTCTATTCCTCTTTTTCCGAACCCGCCAGGGACAAGCACACCGTCAAAACCATTAAGTTTTTCTTTTACCTTTTCTTTTCCAATTCCTTCGAGGTTTTCAGATTCTATCCATTCAATCTCTACGTTCGATTGATTGGCCATCCCTGCATGGTCGAAGGCTTCCTTTATGCTTGCATATGAATCCCTGAGAGCCGTATATTTGCCAACTATGGCTATCCTGACATTTTGATTGCGCTTAACATCGACTGTTGCAACCCATCTTTCAAGATCATCCTTTTTCAATGTTCCTTCAAGGTTAAGCTTTGAGAGCAGAAGCCTGTCGAACTTTTGCTCCATGAGATGTAAAGGTACCATATATATGTTTTCCATATTATGGTCGTCTATAATGTAATTTTCATCTAGGTTGGAAAACAGGGCTAGCTTTGCCCTTGCTTTTTCATTAAGCTGTTTTTCCGAGCGTGTGACAAGAAAATCTGGCTTTATGCCCTCTTGCATAAGAAGCCTAAGAGCTATTTGCGTCGGCTTAGTCTTTTGCTCTCCGACGCTTTCGAGCTCCGGAATATATGTGATTGTTATGAAAACCACATGCTCTTTCTGGGAAAGTTGCCTCATCGCCTCTATAAAATAGCTGTTCTCTATATCGCCTACAGTTCCCCCCACCTCGATGAGCATAACATCCGGCTTTGCATCTTTTGCAAGATTTGTTATCCTGTCTATTATGTAATTAGTCATGTGGGGGATTATCTGCACATCGCTACCGAGAAACTCCCCTTTCCTCTCCTTAGCTATTATCTCACTGAAAAGCTTTCCCCCTGTTATGGATGAGCTGCCATCGATGTCTATATTAAGGAACCTTTCATACGTGCCAAAATCCATGTCGACTTCGCTTTTGTCATTTAGTACAAAGACCTCCCCATGCCTAAATGGATTCATCGTGCCGCAATCGTAATTCAGATAGCCGTCAAATTTCACAGGGAGAACATTGTAGCCATAGAGCGAGAGCACCTTTCCTATAGAAGCAGTGAGTATGCCTTTTCCGAGCCCACTCAGCAGAGAGCCCAATACAACAACATATTTTGTTGGCATAAACTATTTTGGCGGAAAAAATTTAAATACCTTTTATCTTCTGCTTCCAAAAAGGATTTTATTTGGAATCTGCAAGGTGCTTGAAGAGTATGCCAAGGAGCTTGAGGCCATCTATCGGCTTAAACTGCTTTGATGTGCCTTCGCGTGCAGAGTAACTTATGGGAAGCTCAGAGATCCTCAAATTTTTGCGCTTGGCTTTGATGAGCATCTCCTCCTCGAAGCC
This sequence comes from Candidatus Micrarchaeia archaeon, assembly GCA_049966495.1. Lineage (GTDB taxonomy): Archaea > Micrarchaeota > Micrarchaeia > Micrarchaeales > Micrarchaeaceae > JAKAWW01. The sequence continues at coordinate 6,576 of JBMFUN010000023.1, read as the reverse complement.
GAAATACCTCTCGCGCATGTCGAGCAAATCGAATGCACCCTTCCTTATGGCCCTCAAACCTGTCTGGGAATCTTTTACATTTGTTCCATAAAGCAGATTGAGCATTAAAGTGAGCATTTTGTTGCCGAACCTTATGTAAAATGGCATTATGCTTCCTTTGAGATTTCTCATCCTGTTGCCTATCGCAAGATCTGCACCATTCCTTACCTCGTTTATGAGCTTCCTGAGATCTTTTGCGTGGTATGTCTTGTCTCCGTCTATGAAGCACATAATATCCCTATCAACATGTCTTGAGGCCTCATAGCAGGCAGCACCCTTCCCATCGCTTTTCTGCTTGATCAGCATTATTCTTTTCAGGTATTTTTTGCCTATTTCTGCATCACCTTTGTAAATAACAATGATGCTTGCTCCTGGCAGGTTTTTCAAAACATCCCCAATAACATAATCTATTGCATTCCTAGGTTCATTTTTGACAGGTATTATTATTGCAGCATCGCTGTAGTCGTTTGCTTTCATAGCAACATCTGAAAAGTAATAAATAATTTATAAACATTAATAAATAAATTGCCTTAAAACGATTTGGATGGAAGAGAGCAATGCAAGGATAAGGGCTTTTGTTGCAATAGACATACCAGAGGAGTTGAAGGATTCGCTTCTTTCAATAAATCTGGACAGGAAAATGTTCCGCATGGTAAGCAGGGATAATCTTCATATAACGCTTTTCTTTTTGGGCAATATCACAAGCAGGCAGATAGAAGTCGTAGAAGGGATAATGAGCAGGCTCTCTTTTAGCCCTTTCAGGCTAAGCATTGCGGGAATTGATGCATTTACAAGAAGCAGGCCAAGGATTATATATGCGAAGATTGCTGAGGGTGCGCAGGCGCTGTCTGGGTTGTACGATGCGATGAAAAGCGAGATTGGTGCGTGCTGCAAGATAGAGGAGAGGGAATTTGTGCCCCACCTCACTATAGCAAGGGCAAAGGACATCAAGGGAGGGAGTTTTGAGGCGCTTGAAAAGTATTCGGAAAAGGAATTCGGTGCGTTCGAGTGCAGAGAGATAAAGCTCAAGAGGAGCGTGCTTAGCAGCAGTGGCCCTACTTATTCTGACCTTTTTGTGAAGGAGCTTTCATAGTCGACTGCTGAAATTGTTCATATGTAAGCTTGTTTGCGAGCTCCCCTGGCCTATAGATCCTATTCTCCTTCAATATATTAAAGCTCATGCCAGTCTTGGAATCTATCGCTATGTGCCTTATATCATTGCCGAATAGATCTACCTCAACAATAGGTATCTTGAGCATGCGCAAGAATGCAGAAAGATTGCCCAGCATTTCTGTATCCTCATTGTTTTGCATGCCAATAACCCTTGCTTCGAAGTTGGCATTCTTCTGGCCTTTTACAAACTTAAGCAATGCCTGCTTATCTATTCCAGAAAGGAGGGAGTACCTTATTGTGAACAAAGTTGCTGCATTTATCTCGTATATGCTCACCAGCAGATCGTAGGTGATGTCCAGCGCCGAAATGTAGCGGGGAGGCAGCTTTGAATACTTTATGGCAAGGCTAGATCCTACATCTAAATACACACTTTCGGCAAATTCGTCAAGCTTGTTCCTTGAGATATTGGGCCTTTCCTTGTAGCAAAGAATATAACGCTCCTTCCCGAAACCTTCAATATTGAAGGCATTTTTAAATGTTTCTTCGAAGCTCATGCAAAACACTTGATTTTACCTATACATATATAAATATGCTTATTAAATATATTTTAGATTTTTGCTTCCATAAATGCTCTAATTCGCAGTGAAATCTATGAAAATAGAGGTATTAGAAGATAACGACAAAGTCTTCAGGTTCAGGATAAGTGGAGTTGACAGCGCCTATGCGAATGCTTTGAGGCGTGCAGTCATGAATAGTGTAAAGACCTTTGCCATAGACAAGGTCACGTTTTACGAAAATACAAGCGCGATGTTTGACGAATATATAGCACATAGAATAGGCCTTATACCCATCCTCACGCCGAAGGGCAGCTATCCTGAAGATACAGAAGTCCTTTTTACCTTGGAAGCGATAGGCCCTAAGACTGTCTATTCGGGGGAGCTTGAGAGCGCAGACAAAAGCATAAAGGTTGCTAACCCCAATATACCAATCATAAAGCTCTACAACGACCAAAAGCTCAGGATAGACGCAAAGGCTGTAATGGGTAGCGGCTATAAGCATGTCAAGTTCCAGCCCGGGTTCATAACATATACTGAAAGCAACGGCGTATTTGAGTTTTATGTTGAAACTTTCGGCCAGATGCCGCCAAAAGAGATAATAATGAGGGCGCTCGAGGAGATGAAAGATGAAGTTAGCGAGGTAGAGAAGGTAGCAAAGAAGCTTTAGACGCGGGGGTGGCAGAGCATGGCCAAATGCGCAGGACTGAGGAGCATTATGCTTGGAACTCCTGTGTCTTTAGGGACTGCGTGAGTTCAAATCTCACCCCCCGCATTGGTGCATTGGTGAATAAATGATAAATCCGGAAAAGTCAAATGTGAAGGAATGGCTCGAAGCAGTGAAGAAGGCTTCGAGTGAGAAGAAAGGAATATGGAAGAGCGTATACAAGCACTTGGCAGTGCCCAGAAGGAGGCGCGTCAGCGTGAACCTCTTCAAGCTTGACAAGTACACAAAAGATGGAGACAAGGTCTTAGTGCCAGGAAAGGTGCTTTCAACCGGCAAAATAAGCCACAGCATAGACATAACGGCGATGGAGTACTCTGCAAAGGCTCTCGAAAAGCTTAAGGCTTCAAACTGCAACATAAGAGATTTGAGCTACATGATTAACGAGAAGAATGTGAAGGTTGTCGTATAAGTGGTCGCATGGACTATAACGATTTCATCGTCTATAATGCAAAGGACCAGATTCTTGGAAGGCTCGCAAGCAGAGTAGCAAAGGACCTTATTAAAGGCAAGAAGGTTGCTGTTGTAAATGCAAGAATGGCCGTAATAACAGGCTCAAAGCGCTCGATACTAGAGAAATACAAGAGGAGGCTTGACCTCCAGGAGAAGGAAAATCCAGAGCATTCGCCTTATTGGTCCAGAAGACCAGACATACTCTTCAAGCGCATTGTTAGGGGCATGCTACCTTATAGGAAGGCACATGGAAAGGCTGCATATAAAAGGCTCAGGGTATTCCAGCTAGTTCCTGAAGAGCTTAAAAACTTTAAATATGAGGATTTCAAAACAAAGGATTTAAAGAGCATATATGTTAATCATATAACGCTTGAGGAGCTCTCAAAGCTTCTAGGCTACGAGAAGTGATGCTTATGGAAGAAAACAATGCAGGCATAGAACAACAATCAGTGCAGCAGGAATCCAAGGAGCAGGCTGTTGCTGCAGAAAAGCAGGAGGCAATTGCAAAGAAAAGACCTGCCAGGAAGAGAGCTCAAAAGAAGAAAGTGCTCATTGTAAAAAGCAAGAGGAAGGAGGCAGTTGCAAGGGCATCGATAAAGCCAGGCAGCGGCAGAATATTTGTGAATAGATTTAGAATAGAGATGGTAGAGCCGCAGGAATTGAGATATGTGATGATGGAACCCCTTCTGGTTTCTAGGCTTGCGGGAAACCTTGCAAAAAAGGTAGACATTATAGTAAATGTGAAAGGTGGCGGAATCAGCGCACAGGCGCAGGCTGTGAGAAATGTGATAGCAAAAAGCATCTCAGCATATGCCGAAAGCGATGTGATCAGGAAGGAGCTCATGCATTATGATAGAAGCATGCTTGTAGATGATCCAAGGCGCGTGGAGTCAAAGAAGTTCAAAGGCCCGAAGGCAAGGGCAAGGTTTCAGACCTCATATAGATAAGGTGATTTGGATGATGATGCCTGTCAGGTGCTTCAGTTGCGGCGCGGTTGTCGCAGACAAGTGGGAAGAATATGATAGGAGGGTAAATAAGAACCATGAGGATCCAGGAAAGGTCCTTGACGATCTTGGAGTGAAGAGATATTGCTGCAGAAGGATGTTCCTAGGAAATCTTGAGCTTATAGACGAGTTCATGACAATAAACAGGGAGTGATTTTGTGCTTTACATGGGGCCGTCTGCTAGCCTGGTAGGCTTCCAGCTTGGGGTGCTGGCGACCCGAGAAACTTTCGGGAATTCAAATGCATTTAAAGCTGAAAATCTCGGCGGCCCCAAAGGTGTTTGAATGGATGAATTGTTGGCAAACCAAAATGAGTATCTCGAGGCCGGCATACACATAGCTACAAAGGTAAAGACGCCTGGGATGAAGAAATTCATCTACAAGGTGAGGGAAGACGGGCTTTACCTGCTGGATTTGAAGACTATAGATTCCAGGATAAGGATCGCTGCCTCGATGATTGCAAGATACGACCCCAAAGACATTGTTGTAACTGCATCAAGAATCTATGCAATAGTGCCTGCGCAGAAGTTTGCAGAAATTGTTGGAGCGAAATTTATAAAAGGCAGGGTCACACCGGGAATATTCACCAATCCGAACAGGCCGGATTTCATAGAGCCCAAGCTTATATTCATAAGCGATTCAAGAAATGAAAAACAAGCTGTCAAAGAGGCAAGCAAAAGCAACATACCTATAATAGCGCTAAGCGATTCAGACAATTCAACAAAGTTCATAGACCTAATAGTGCCGGTGAACAACAGGGGCAGGAGGTCCTTGGCGTTTGTCTACTTCCTTCTTGCAAGAGAGGTCCTCAAGGCAAGGGGCGACATAAAGTCTAACGAAGAATTCAAATACCAAGTAGGAGATTTCGAAGCAAAAATCGAGGCAAAGCCCAAATGAGCCATATTGTTGCATCTCATATTGCTACAAAGAATATTGCCCCGAAAAGATAGGCAAATATGCCTATCGCCATTGCACCTAAGCTCAAATTTCTGAGCACTCTGAACCTCTTTTTACCATTTTTTACATAAGCTATTGCTACATAGAGCAGCGAGATATCTACAAATAGTATTGGTGCAAGATACACAAGGTTATACGCAAAAGGCTTTTCGTAGAAGAACATGAACAGGCTTATTCCTATTGCTTCAAGGTAAAGAATAAAAGCCACATATGCTGATCGAAGAATGCCGAAGTGGTATATTAGGTTTTTCGTGCCTCTTGCTTTCCTGTCTCCTTCATAATCCCTTATCATTCCGTGAATCTCCCTTGCAAGCCCGCTCAAAAACACCACAAAGGATATGAGGATTATGTTGTTTACGAGAGTGTTCGAAACCACAAAGTCGCCATATATGAATGGTATCGCCATGGAAAGCGCTATGTATATGTTTCCCCAGAGGAGCATGTCCTTGAGCCTGTAGCTGTAGAGTATTGCAAGCACACCGAATATGGCGGCGATTGCAAAAGCCCAAGCGTTTATAAAGGCGCTTGCACCTATACCTATCGCAAAGCTTGCAATTGCGACATAGAGCGCCTGCCTTTCGGTGACTCTTCCCGCTACGATAGGCCTGTCAAATCTTTTGTTGAGCCTGTCAGACCCTACATCAAAGAAGTCATTTATCGCAAACGAGCCCATGCTTATGAATATGGGTGTTATAAAGCTAAGCAATAGTGCAGGCAAAGAAGGCATGGCGCCGCTCACGAGCTCCCCTGCAAGCACCGCAATGACAAGCATGAAGCTATGCTCTATCCTAGTAAGCCTTGAAAAATCTTTAAGGTTCATCAAAAATCATCATTTAACTTAAAAATATGCAAAAACTTATTAAATAATGCTATTCATTTATAAAAAGAGCAGTTGATGCGATGAAGCAGCAGTCTGCATTGGAGTTTATTTTGACCTATTCATGGGCAATTGTTATAATTTCTTTGTTTGTTGCAAGCGTTTTCCTGCTCAGCGGTTACAAACCACCATCATATTACCTATCATCATCGTGCTACATAGAGCCCCTCATGCCATGCGTGCAGTCCATACTAACATACAACTCTGTCGCGCCGCTTAGGTTTGCAATAGTATTCAAGAATGCTCTTGGCACCGCAATGCTTATACCTCAAAACGGCATAAATGTTACAGTCACAAATATAGGTGTAGCAGGCACAAACAGCTATGTTGGTAATTGTTATCCAAGGTTCATCCCCACAGGTGAAGAAGCGCTCTGTGTTGTCAGTATACCAGGAAGCACAAAACCAGGTGTTGGCACCCAAGTAAGCATCCCCTTTACGCTTTCCTATAATCTTTGCAATGGGCCAAGTTCAAAGACATGCCAAAGCGCATTGTACAAGACAACAGGCACTGCGATGCAGCTTGTCGCACCTTCATACATAAGCATATACTCGCTGAGCATGAACTCTTCTACAAAGGGCGCATACATAATGGTGAATGGAGTAGCATACGCTACAAACAGCACAGCCTTCTTCGCGAGTAACAAATACACACTTTTTGCAAAGCCGCCTGCCGGATATGCTTTCTCCGCATGGTCGATTTCATCTATAAGTTCATCTCTCTCAAGCAGCACCTCTCAAACGACAACATTGACGCTTTCATCAAATGCCACGGTTGTGGCAAGTTTTGTATTAACAACGACTTCGACCAGCACATCAACTACCACAAGCACAACCCAGACCACAACCTCTACAAC
>JBMFUN010000022.1:0-10949 GCA_049966495.1 Candidatus Micrarchaeia archaeon | reverse complement strand
CAATGTGACTGTTTCGCGTTTGACGAGGTGAATAAATGTAAATGTCAGGATCCTATATATTATTTAGATATTCGGACATAGTGACAGAGGGATTTTGCTTGCCTACAAGGTCGTTTTCAAGGCGCAGAAGTATCCTGGTGTTGACAAAGTTGTCAGAGAGAAAGGCCCTCACACTCCTATATATATTCGCAATGCTTTTGTCTTCGCCTAATTCCATAATAAAGATCTGCATAATTAATTATCTCTTTTTAAAGCTTATAAATTTTTTGCAATTTCAATTTAGCACTTGGCTTTTTGGCATTAGCTAAAGCTGCAAATACGTTGCATGCATTCCAGATTCATTGAGAGATACGATCAGTAATTATTTTGTGCTTTATCTTTTCCTTTTTTCATATGCTATCCAGGCGTTGTAGCGATCCATGTCCTTGCTCTGAAGCCTCTGCAATATCTCGTCTCTAATTTCCTTTGAGGTGACCATGGCCTTGTTGCTGAACTTCTTCTCCACCGAATTTGCAATGTCCCTTGCGGTTGCCGCGTCGCTGCCATTCTTCACCAGGGCTACGACTATCTTCTCCTTTATGAATTCCTCCTCCCTTCCATCAGCTTTTTTCACTTTCATTTCATCCCCCATTTTAAAAAGCTCAGGAAAAAACTAATAACTTTGCCTTTTAAGTATGAGCCTTTGCTTCTAATTTCTCTAATTCCTAATGCATTGCCATAGGCCAAGCGCTATGATATGCCATTATGCATGTACTATCTTGCTTTATAAGCATAAGGTTTTTATGCTATGCATACTAACTTATATTGTGGTTATCGATGGCCGAAAGGATCCTTGTGCTCGCTGTCGACATTGACAATGACCTCTACAGAAAAACAAAGATAAGCGGGCCAGTCCTCGGAAGGGCTGACAATCTTCGTGCCGCGGCAAAGCTCGTGCTTGCTGATCCACAGGATACAGATGGCAACACAATGTTTGAGGCTGTGCGAAAGTTTGACGAGCTCAGGAAGGAAGGCTATTCGGTGAATATTGCGACAGTCACCGGAGCTGAAAAGGAGGGGTTTGTCGCAGATAGGGAGCTCGCAAGGCAGATAGATAAAGTTATAGATATGTTCAAAAGCGACTCCTGCGTTCTTGTCACCGACGGCAGAAGCGACATGCGGGTTTTGCCGATACTCCAGACGCGCATAAAGGTGAACAGCGTAGATGTGGTGAGAATGAAGCAGGCAGAACAGTTCGAGAGCACCTATTTCACCCTGCTTGAAAAGCTGAAGGAGCCACATTATGCAAGAATCGTTTTTGGAATACCAGCTGTGCTTCTGCTTCTCTTTGCAATAAGCTATTATTTCAACCTTGGATGGCAGCTGCCTGTCGCACTCATAGGGCTTTACCTCATTATAAAAGGCTTTGGTCTTGAAAACGCGCTGATAGAATCGTTCAAGGGCCTAGGCTTCAGCATAGACAGGTTGAGCTTTGTATTCTATGTAGGAGCAATACTATTCTTCATAATAAACCTCATCTTGGGTAGTATAAGCTATGCAAGCGCGGTGAAAACTACATCAAATGCGCTTATACTCTCCTTTTACGCAATAGAGGGCTTTCTAATGCTCTTCCCTATAACGCTCTTGCTCTATCTTTTTGGCAGGATTATAGACCTTAGAAACAGACACATGAGGTATAGGACGATAACACAAGGCACCTATATAGGCTATTCAATCATAGCAATAAGCCTGCTCTACCTGCTCTCTGCATGGATAATTGGCCAGATATACTTCTGGGAGTATCTGCTGTACAGCTTCATTGCCCTCCTCTTCGGCTATGGCGTTTCTTGGTTCAGCATATTCCTGAGGAGGCGCTCTATAGAGCACACAAAACTCAAGGATAAGGGAGTCGTGAATGACATCGGCGCTTATATAGGCAAGATAATAAACATAGACCCCAAGAGGGGGGTACTTTTCGTAAAAACAGATTATGGCAGCGTGATAAGATACGACATAGATAGAGTGAGGGATATTGCAGAGCGCGTAGTCATAAGCTAATCATATAAGCACTGCTGCAGCTATTGCACAAGCCCATTTTCCATCTTCTGCTTTCGCCTCCTGCGTTATGTTGAGCATTTCTATATCTATCCCCTTGAGCCTTGCAATGTCTTCGTTCTCCTCTTCGCTTATCACTATTTTTCCATCACCATAACCCATTATCGATGCCAGCATTGAAGCGGCAAGGCTTTCTGCCTTTTTGCCCACAAACTCCTCATTTTCGTCGAATGCCTCGTATTCGCTCAAATAGCCATAGGCATTCCTGCCTTTTGGAAAAGCCATGCCTATGCTTGCTATCGCCTCTCTGCCGGGCTCGTTGGTTTCTGCCCTGCTGAGTACAAGAAAAAGAATCTGGCCTTGCTGCAGGCTCTTCAGCCCCTCCTCCCTGCTTATGATCTCCGCGTTGGGAGGTATTATGCTCGATACTCTTACTAGGTTGAAAGGCGCTATTCCGGCATTCCTGAGTGCATACTCGAAAGCGCCCAGCTGCGTCGAGGCTTTTCCGAAGCCTTTAGTCAAGAAAATCCTTGTTGGGAGCAGGTGTTCCATGTTATCAATCTTTGTCTCATTCTTTGTCTCAATTGATTCTTTGTCTCAATTGTTTCAATCTTTCAATCACTATATATAAATTGCTTTGTAAATCTTATTACAAAAAATAAAAAACTTATTGGCAAATACTCTACAAAGAAAAAAGCGAAAGAGAAAGGTTTAAATTTATGTGGGGATATAATAATAAAAACATAGTGCTGCACGAGCTCATAGGGCTCGAGGCAAAGGTGCTGAAAAGCTCCGACAAGTTCAGGAAAGGAGTTCATGGAGTAATAATAGATGAAACAAAGAACCTCCTTATAATCCGAACGAAGGAAGGACATGTTGTAAAGCTGCCCAAGGCAAAAAGCACATTCATGCTTAAACCAGAAGGCTTTAAGCAGGGCTTTGTTGTCGAAGGCGAAGAGATAAACTTTAGGAGCCATGAGCGCACCGAGAAAGCAATTAAGTATTACAAAAAAAGAAAATTGTGATTGCTTGGAATGCAAAGATCCGAACTGCCCGATACACGGGAACCTTAAGACTCATGGGGACAAGATAGAGGGAGTGGTAGTCAGCGACAAAGCTAGAAAAACTGCAATTGTAGAGCAGACATATACCACATTCCTTAAAAAATATTCCAGATCGCTTAGAAACAATTCAAGGATTCCTGCTTACAATCCTGATTGCTTGCATGCCAAGGTAGGTGACAAGGTTATAATAGAGGCATGCAGAAGGCTCAGCAAGACGAAGTCTTTTGTAATAACTCAGGTTTTGGAGAGGGCGAAACCATGAAGGATATCGGCACAAAAATCTCGAAAACGCTTGTACCAGGGAGCGTGCTCTCCTGTGCGGATAACACAGGCGCAAAAACCCTTATGATAATAAACAGGATAGGCAAGGGCGGCCAGAGGAAGGGCAGATATTCTCGTGCCGGAATTGGCGATATAGTGATAGCTAGCGTAAAGAGCGGAACACCGCAATATGTCAAAAAGAAGGTGCGTGTTGTGATAATCAGGCAGAAGCACCCTATAAGAAGGCCAAACGGCCTACGGGTCAGGTTCGAGGACAATGCAGGCATACTTATAACGGAAACAAACCTTCCTGTCGGCACAGAGGTCAAAGGAGCAATGGCAAGAGAGGTTGTGCAAAGGTACATAAAGCTTGCAGGCATAGCGTCAAGAGTGGTATAGATGAAAAGCAGCAAACCAAGAAAGCAGCGCTTCTACATGTACAACGCCCCGCTCCACAGGAGGCAACATCTCCTACATGCGCACATCTCCAAAGAGCTTAAGGAGAAGATGAACATCTCAAAGAGATCTATACAGATAGCAAAGGGTGACAGCGCCAAGGTGATGAAAGGATCGCACAAGGGCAAAGAGGGCAAAGTAGTGAGGGTCGACCTTAGGAAAGGTTTTGTATATTTAGATACAGTAAAGAGGAAGAATTCAAAGGGGAAGGAGCTTGAAGTGCCCATACACGTAAGCAATCTTTACATAACAAGCCTCAATCTTTCTGACAAGCTCAGGGCAGCAAAGATCAAAAGCATGCAAATGAAGTGATGAAATGGCAAGAAAAGGAAACAAGAGGCATGTAAAATCCATAAGCGCGCCGAAATACTTTGGATTGGAGAGGAAAAGAAAGAAATACGTGGTAAAGCAGAATCCCGGGAGGTTCAGCAAGAGCGAGAGCGTGCCTCTGTTGCTTGCTGTGGAAAAGATTACAGGCATTTCAATCAGGGCTGAGCTTAAGCATACGATAAAAAGTGGAAATGTGAAGGTGAATTTTAAAGTCATAAAGGACACGAAATTCCCGGTCGGGCTCAACGACATTGTGGAATTTTCTGATGGAAAGACCTATTCAATAAGCATAAGCAGGAATGCAAAATTCACGTTTAGCGAGATTACACCAGCTCCTAGCGAAAGGATGCAAAAGGTTGTAGAGAGATACAAGGTAAAGGATGGAAAGACAATGGTGAGGCTTTACGATGGCACCATAATCAACAATGATGAGGCAAGAGTAAACGATACGGTAAAGATAGACAAGGACAACAATATCTCCAAGGTGATAAAGCTCGGCATAGGGTCAAAGTGCTTTGTATACAGCGGAGTGCACTCCGGCGAAACTGGCGTGGTAAAAGAGATATTGGCAGGAACTTTCAATAGAGCGGCAAGCGTGAGGATCGAAAGCGAAGATGGGAACGTTTTTAATACACTATTAAGAAACATTATGGCGATAGATTGAAGTAGATCTTATGGCTTCGATGAAAGATATAAGAATAAGCAAGGTTGTGATAAACATAGGCACAGGCAGCGACAGCAACGCCCATGACAATGCCGTCAAGATCCTCCAGACAATAACAAATGCAAAGCCTGCCGACGAGATTGCAAAAAAGAGGAATCCTGCTTTCAAAATTTCTAAGGGCCAGAAAATCGGTGCGTTTGTAACTCTGAGGAAGGAAAAGGCCCTCTCGCTCCTTCCAAGGCTTTTCGACGCCGTGGACAACAGGATAAAGGCTTCAAGCATATCCAGGAACAGCATCAATTTTGGCATAAAGGAATACATAGACATAAGCGGCATAAAGTACGATCCCAAGATAGGAATGCTTGGCATGAATGTCAATATAGCCTTTGCCAGGCCTGGGATGCGCGTTTCAACCAGAAAAGCAAAAAGAAGCAAAGTTCCACAGAAGCATAGTGCGATAAGCAAAAATGAGATAATAGATTATGTAAAAAAGAGCTTCAATGTTGAGGTCGTAGAATGAAGGTAAGATATGAGGAAAAGTTCAAGGGCAAAGGAAATAGAAAATGCGTCATCTGCGGCACTAGCAGGGGCCTTATAAGGGCCCACGGCCTGTATATATGCAGGAGGTGCTTCAGGGAGGTCGCCAAGGATATCGGCTTCAAGAAATACGGCTGAGTGATTTTATGGACAGGCTTGCAGAAGCTATAAACAAGATAAAGACCAACGAGCGCATAGGCAGAAGGGAGTGCGTGCTTTATAGCACAAAGCTCGTCAAGGCAGTTGTTGATGCGTTAAAGAAGAATTCCTATATAGAGGACTATGAGGAATTTGAAGAGGGCAAGTTCAAGTACATAAGGATAAAGCTTGCCAACAAGATAAACAACATAGGCGTTATAAAGCCGAGGTATGCTGTACCATATGGACTTATACAGAAATACGAAATGATGTACATACCAAGCAAAGATTTTGGCATTTTGCTTATCTCAACCCCACAGGGACTTATGACAAATAGGGACGCGCAGGAAAAGCACATAGGAGGTAGGCTTATCGCATATGTTTACTAAAATGATATTTATGGCTGAGCTAAACATACCAGATGGAGTAAAGGCCGAGGTTGCTGGCAATATGGTAGTGGTAAGCGGCAAGCTAGGCAAGAATGAAAGGAAGTTCAATGCAAACCTGCTCAGCGTGAGCGTTGATGGAAACAAGATATTGATAAAACCTGCTGAAGAGAAAAAGATAGCGAAAAAGGCAAGGATAGCTGAGACATCGTTGCTCAAGGAGCTCCAAAACGATATCAAAGGAGTGCAGGAATATTATACTATAAGCATGAAGGCAGTCTTTGCACACTTTCCGCTCACCATGGAGTTCAAGAATGGCAATGTATACATAAACAACCTCTTCGGAGAGCGCGTACCGAGGATTGCAAGGATTGTCGGCGATACAAAAGTGGAGATAAAGGGGCAGGACCTCACGATTAAAGGAACGTCACTTGATAATGTAACACAGAGTGCGGCAAACATAAGGAAGGCATGCAGGGCGAAGGACAAAGATATAAGGATATTCCAGGATGGGATATATTACACTCAGTGATGCTTATGAAGATTGCAAAAAAGAAACATCCAAAATTCAACGTGCCGAATTATGGCGCGAAGCACAGAAAGCGCGTCAAGGAGAGATGGCGCAAACAGCGCGGAATAGACAACAAGAAGAGGATAAAGAAGAGCTTCATGGGCGCTGAGCCTACGATAGGCTATGGAAATCCTGAAGAGCTCAAAGGAGTGAGGGCAAGCGGCAGGCGCGCGGTGCGCATCTCCAACATAAACGAGTTGAGGTCTGTAATAGAAGAGGGCTCCAGCGTGGACATAATACTTGCAAAAGGATTGTCTAGAAGGAAGAGGGCGGAACTTGCTAAGCTCGCACATGATAACGAGCTTCATGTGGTCAACGCAAAGGTGTGATGATGGGCATCAAGACAACAAAAAGGATGGCAAGCGAGCTCCTTGGAAGGGGCATGAGCAGCATAAGGATAAAGCCAAGCGCGATAGAGGATGCCAGGAAGGCACTAACAAAGGATGATGTTAGAAGCATGATAAGCAAAGGGGACATTTACGCAATAAAGCCAAAGCATAACCTCAGCATTTATTCAAAGGTGCTGAACAAGAAAAGAAGCAAGGGTAGAAGGAGAGGTATGGGAAGGAGGAAAGGTACATTAAAAGCACGCATAGGCAAAAGGTATCCGAAGAAAATCAGGGCACAAAGGAGAGTGCTGAAGGCGCTGAAGGAGGACAAGACAATTGACAACAACACATTCAAGACTCTCTACAGGCTGGTAAGAGGAGGCAACTTTGCAAGCAAGCTCACGCTTCTCAACCACATAAAAGCTATGGGCATAGAGATAAGTGATGAAAGATTTGAAAAGCTTAGGCACATGTGAGTATTATGATAAGAAAAAGAAGGAAGCAGTCGCTGACAAACTACAACAAGAGAGTGAAAATGCTGAAGAGCGGGCTGCCAAGGCTCGTTGTTAGGAAGAGCAACCGCTCCATAATAATGGCAATAGTTAGATACGATCCAAATGGCGATGTGATATTAGCTAGCGCACATTCCAGCATGCTCAAGCAGTACGGCTGGGAGCCGAGGGCGAATATACCCACAGCTTATCTCACCGGCTTGCTGCTGGCAAAGAGGAGCGCAAAGCTCGGGCTCGGCGATTTGATTCTTGACATAGGCCTTTCCAGACCGATAAAGGGCAGCATCGCTTTCGTAGCTGCAAAGGGAGCCCAGGACGGAGGCTTGAAGGTGAGGGGCGACTTTGAGGTGGATATGAAAAGGGTCGCAGGCGCGCACATCGCGGAATATGCGAAAATCCTCGATGGCGAAAGGCTTAAAAGGCAGTTTGGCTATAAGAGCATAGATCCGAAGAGCATTGAAGAGAAATTCTCCAACGCAAAAAGCAAGATCATTGGTGGTTGATTGAATTTTAGAACTACTGGCTATGAGGGCGAAGAAGAGCAATTCAACATAAATGAGTGGGAGCCAAGGACAGAGCTCGGAAGGGAGGTCAAGGAGCACAAAGTAAACTCAATAGAGGAGATATTCCATCTCGGCAAGCGCATTGAAGAGCCAGAGATCATAGATGCGCTTCTTCCGAATCTTTCGCATGAAATAATAGAAATAATAAGCGTACAGAGGATGACCAAAAACAACAGGAAACAGAAGTACAGGGCAACCGCAATAGTCGGGGACAAGAATGGGCATGTGGGCGTCGGGGCTGCAAAGGACATAGAGGTAAGGGCTGCCATAAACAGTGCCATCAAGAACGCTAAGATGCACATAGTGCCGGTGGTTCTGGGCTGCGGCTCTTGGCAGTGCATGTGCGGCACAAAGCACAGCATTCCCTTTACAGTAAAAGGCAAGTGCAGCAGCGTGGAGGTGATTATCAAGCCTGCGCCGAGGGGCCTCGGCATAGTCGCGAGCAAGCCAGTTAAGAGGATGCTTGAGCTTGCAGGCATAAAGGACGCCTGGACCTTCTCAAGAGGAAGAACAAGGGCAAAATACAATGTGCTTGTAGCGGTTGAGAGGGCACTCACCCAGCTTAATGGCATGAAGAACATAGAGGAAAAGAAGGAGACAAAGGAGATAAAGGCGTGAAGTAATTTATAATGATTTATATTTAGGTTGCAAAATTTTTGTAAAGGTTTTTTATATTAAGGATCCAATATAAAAGCGGTTTTATGGAGGAGCGAACTGTCCTGCCTGGGGAGAGGATTGCAACTGAGGAGGAATTTGCAAGTGGTGCCAACACGTTTGTCGAAAATGGTGTTATCTACTCATCTATCATCGGCAGGGTAAATATAACTGAGAAGAAGGTAAATGTAATCCCTATAGGAAGGGAGGTAAAGATGATAGACAGAAACATGCTGGTGATAGGCACTGTGGTGGATATTGTAAGGGATGTCATATTCGTAAAAATAGACGACATAAGCATAGACCACAAGGAGTACCTCGCGCTCAAAGATGGTAAGATATTGCTGGAAAGGCGCAGGCCAAGGTTTGGAAGAAGCTCTTATAGGGAGCAGAGACCGATGAAGGCTTGCAGTGTCGGAGACACGATACTTGCAAAGGTTCTATACAATGACAAAGATGCTTACACATTGACTCTTGACTGCAGGGAGTGCGGCGTGGTGCATGCGACATGCGAGATGTGCGGTGGAAACCTGCGCTACAGCAAGGCTTCAAACATGCTCGTATGTGAAAATTGCGGCCACAAAGAATCGAGGAAATTAAGCATACTTTACGACAAGCCGGAAGAGGTAAGAAAGTTATTTGTTTAGGTGTTGCGATGGAGATAAAAGTGCTGAAAAATGAAAGCGGCGAGGTTTGGCTTGAGTTTGAGAGCGGAGACCTTACGATCCCTGACCTTATCACATCAAAACTTCTTGAGCGCGATAATATAGAGTTTGCTGGTGTGAAAAAGGACCACCCAGAAGTCGGGAAGCCATTGCTCGTTGTGAAGGCAAAGAGGAATGCTGGCGGGGAGCTTCTAAAAGCCATCGAAGAGCTTGAGGATGAGATAAAAAGCATGGAGAGCTCCCTCAAAAAACAATAAAGGAGAGAGATGTTGAAGAGCGGCGCAAGGTTTGTGGCTTTTGCAAGCGGTCCTCTGGGCAAAGAGAAGCTTGCAGCGACAGGCACAACCTTAGTCATAGGAGTTGTTGCCAAAAAGGAGAGCATTGAAGGGGTACTCTCTTTTCCTGTGGCGGTGAACGGTACAGACGCTACCATGTCTATTATAAAAGCAATAAAGCAAAGCAGGTTTGGAAGCCAGATAAGGGTTGTAGTGCTTAACGGCATAGCGCTTGCAGGCCTGAATGTTGTAAACATAGGAGAGCTCGCTAGGAATGGCTTGGAAGCAATGGTAGTAACAAGGCACAAGCCAAGGCCATCAAAGCTTGTATACGCGCTTAAAATGTTCTCAAAAAAGAGCAAGGAGCATGTAGAAGAGCGCATAGAAATTGTAAAGGAATTTGCAAAGAAGAAGCCTGAAAGGATTTCCGGTTTCTACATACAATCGACAATGGAGAAAAGCGACTACATGCAGATATGCAACCATGTGATAAGCGCATTGAGGCTCGCACACCTTATTGCAAGCGGCATATCCAAGGGCGAATCGAAAGGCAGGTTATAGGCATGGTGCAAAAAATCCTTAAGGACAATTATGGCAGAGTACTCACAAGCCTGCGCATCCAGCTCAACAGCACGTGCAATTTCAACTGCTTCTTCTGCCACAGAGAAGGCACAGGGCAAAACAGCAAGGAGCTCAGTCTTGCGGATATCGAGAAAATTGCAAAAGTAGCGAGCGGCTATGGAATAACCAAGATAAAACTGACTGGTGGGGAGCCGACTCTAAGAAGGGACTTGCTAGAAGTGGTGAGAACACTAAAGAAATATGTGAAAGAAGTTTCGATGACCACAAATGGCACGATGCTCCCTAAGATCGCGAAAGACCTTAAAGAGGCAGGCCTTGACCGCGTAAACATTTCATTGCATGCAATAACAAAAGACACTTTCAAGCTTATTACAGGTGTGGACTTTCTTGAAAGGGTATTAGAAGCTATAGATGCTGCAAATAGCGCTGGGCTGCAGGTCAAGATAGACTTTGTGGTGCTCAAAGGAGTAAATACAGACCAAATAGACGTGATGCTCGAATTTGCGGCAAGCAAGAATGCAATTCTACAGCTCATTGAATATGAGACCAGCGTAGAGGGGGAAAAATCGGAAGAATACATAAGATACCATCAGGATCTCAGGGAGATAGAAAGGGAGATCTCGAGCAAGGCGCTTGCTGTGGAAAGAAATGAGCTACATAACAGGCCAAGATATACAATCATGACTGCGAAAGGGCTTGTAAAAGTGGAATTTGTAATGCCGATGCACAATCCAGATTTCTGCACACACTGCAACAGGCTCAGAGTTACAAGTGATGGCTACTTCAAGACGTGCCTTTGGAAGCCCGCAAGAATTTTAATAAAGGGTGCTGATGAAGCGAGCATAGGGGTGCTTCTTGAAAAGGCCTCACTGGAGAGGGAGCCATACTGGAAATAGAAAAATGTTAGGAGAAAATGTAGGGATAGTAA
>JBMFUN010000021.1:2243-12544 GCA_049966495.1 Candidatus Micrarchaeia archaeon | reverse complement strand
TGCCGCAGGTCGGATTTGAACCGACGACATTCCGGTTTCCGATAAAAACTTCAGCCGGACGCTCTCCCACTGAGCTACTGCGGCGCAAGATAATTTTTGCGTTAATAAATATATTCCTTTGTTTTTCTTTGCCGGACTGCTGCTTTCTCTACCATCATTGCCATCTCGCAGAAAGGTGCGGCCTTGTAATTCAGCTTGCCCAGATTTGCTGCGAATCTTTTCGCGTTGCCTCCATACGTGAGTACAAGCTTTGGGTTTACTTCGTTTATGTAATCGATGCTCTGTGCGAAATCTGCGTGATCGCTCAGGCTGAACTGTGCATCTGTGTTAAACTTCATGAAGCTTGCGAAGCCCGTTACCACAGCAGTATAGAAGCTTCTTTTGTGCACCTTTGCGAGCATGCTTGCCAGCTCGTTGATGTTCCTTTGCTCGCTTATCCCTACAAAATCCCCTTTCAGCAATTCCTCATATTCATCGCCTTCATACGCTGATGCATATTTCAAGTGCATTCCACATTCATTATAAGCCCTGCTTATTGCGCTTATCTTTTTTGTCACAACTGGCACAAGCCCAATATCATTCATTATCGCAATGAGCTCTTGTGCTTTCCCCATCGCGTATGCTGAAAAAAGCACGCTCCCTTTTTTGAGGCTTTCAACCACCCAATCCTCTATGCTTGAAATTATGTCCTCTTTATATCCGAAGCTTACCTGCGGATCTGGATAAGTAGAATCGATTATCAGAACATCAGCATGCTTTGTCTTAATTTCTTCTGCAGCCATGCTTTTTTGCATCTGGAAATCGCCACTGTAAAGGTAGCTTATCCCAGAATCTTGGTCATATGCATAAAGTTGCCTTGACCCAAGCATATGCCCTGCTGGCAGCAACTCTATGCCATCTGCGAATTTCCCCTCATCTACTCTTAAGCCTATTGCGCCAAGCAATCGCCTTGTCTGCTCGCTCATAATAGGCTTTTTTGAACGCTTTGCAGCGCTTATATGGTCGCTGTGCGCATGAGATATAAAGTCTGCAGTGCTCCCGCTTTCTATTCTATCCAATGATATTGCCTCGCTGCCTATGTGGATCATTTGGTCGCCACGCATACTTATGTGGCAAAATATAAATAGATTACATGATTGCAAAAGCGTCAAGCCTTTTCATGCTGCTCTATTGCTTTTATTATTTTATCTGGCTGTGCATCGGCATAGAAAAGGAACGGCCTGTCAACTAGCGGCCAATCCTGCGCTGTTTTTCTCATGCGCCTATAGCCGCAGGCTTTGTACCAAGCTATGGACCTTTGATCTATTTTTGATATGCTTGTTTTGATAAGCGTGATGTGCTTCCTCCTTGCAAGCTTAGCAGTTTCAAGCATAAGCGCAAAGCCTATCCTATGCCTCTTTATTGATGCAAATATAAAATCAAGATACATCGTGCTGCCTATTATTGTAAAGGTGATTATTCCTACAAGCCTGTTTTTGTCAAGCGCTCCGAATCCGTCTAGCAATTTGAAGCGCTCTGCAAGCTCTTCCTGTTTTGCATGGCCCTTCGGCCTTTCTTCTGATAAGCCTTTCATATAGAGTTTTATTGCAGCCATTGTATTGATGTTTCTAAGCCTGACGATCTTGAAACTTTTTCTATTATTCATGATATTCAACTTTTCATTATGGCCCTTTTATCCATCCGGGAAATAGGCCGAAATCTTCATGAAATTATAGTAAGCAGGTAACAATTTGCTAAAGTGTTTCAAAGATTTTGAGGGCCGCGTATTTTATGCTGTGCCAAAGATCTTTGGAACTTTTCATTTCGCTTTCTGTGTATGGATTGTCAGATATAGTGAGCACTGCAGCAGCGCTCACCTTCCTGTATCTCGCAAGCTTGAAGAGCGCAGCGCACTCCATCTCCACTGCGCTTGCATCGCTTTCCTTCAAGAGCTTTCCTTCAGCATAAAAGGCATTTACCGTGAGCACCTTGCCCTTGAATACCTTCTCGTTCCCGCTTTTGAGTGTATTGTATATGCTACTTGTCAGCTTGCTATTCGGATAAAATATTCTTTTGCGCATATTTGGGAAATACTCCCAGAGCGTGCCTCCTGGCTTTGTCTCGGCTGCTGTCGCGACAAGCAGAGAGCCGATCTCGAGCTCCGGTCTGAGGCCGCCAGCGGTGCCTAGCCGCACAACCCTCTTTGCGCCGAGCATTGCCAGCTCTTCGAAGGCTATGGCAAAGGAAGGCATGCCTATGCCATGAGTTGCAACTGTTATCTTCTCGCCCTTGTGAAAGCCAGTGTAGACGAGGAACCTCTCTCTGTTGACAAGCTTCGGCCTTTCAAGCAGCATTGCCAGCATTCTTGTGCGCTCGCTATCTCCTGCAACTACCACCTTTTCAGAAATCTCCCCTTTTCCTGCTTTTATAAATACAGGGCTCAATTCTGCCATCTAATCACACAAATCTGCTGCTTAGCCTTATGCCTCTTTGCGCCAGCACGCTCTTAAGCGGCTCCATCAACTTTATCTTTGCCTTTTTAAGCTCAATAATGTTGGAGAAGCCTAGCCTTGCCATCTCGCTCTTTAATTCATCTTCGATGTTGCTTACGTAATCGTATACGCCCTTGCTCCCCAGTTTGTGCTGGGCGATGAGCACAGGCTGTGCGAATCCTGCAAGCTGTGCGCCGAGCGCAATGCTCTTTAGCACATCGCTGCCTTTTCTTATGCCACCACTCGCTAGCACATAGCCTTTGAATGCGGATAAGCTCTCAATGAGTGAGAGTGCAGTTGGTATTCCCCAATCCCAGAATACTGCGCCCTCTTTGCTCTTGCTCCTGTATAATTCTATGCCTATCCATGTGGTGCCTCCAGCTCCCTGAACATCAAGCGCATATACCTTTTTGTTGAACATAGAGGCCACCTCTTTTGATATCCCATTGCCTACCTCCTTTAAGATCACTGGCTTGCCTATGTTTTTTGCAAATTCGCAAATCCTTTCATATGCTCCTGTAAAATCTATATCCCCTTCTGGCTGCACGCTCTCCTGCCCTGGATTTGTGTGCACTGCAATCGCATCTGCATTTATCCTCGCAAGCGCCTCCTCTATTGTGCTGTCGCTGTATTTTATGAGCCTTGAAGCACCTATATTGCCTATGAGTATAATGTTCTTTGCAAATTTCTTTACATCATAAGTATATGCGAGACTTTTGTCTTCAATCATAGCCCTCTGGCTCCCTACTCCCATTGGTATGCCAAGCCTTCCAGCTGCAACAGCAATATCTTTATTTATCTCAAGCACAAGCCTATGACCTCCTGTCATGCCAGATATGAAGAGCGGAGCGCTTATCTCTTTGCCAAGGAACTCTGTTTTTATGTCAATTTCATTTTTATCAAGCCTTTTGCCGCTTGGCATAACCTCAACATATTCAAACAGCGTGGTAAGGTGCCTGTATTGCGTATCTTTTGTGGTCACGATTTCTATGTGCTCAATTTTCCTCTTTTCTGTCTGTTTTGTATCTTTCATCCTACCACTATAAAATATATACAGGCGCCTTCTTTAGCTCCTTTATGCTTTTGGAGTTAGTGAGGAACATTACTATGCGCAGCTGTCTTTTTATCTCAATTAGCCTTTTCTCACTCGCATCCTTCACTACTGGGAGCGTATTGCTGCGCATTCGCAGGACCTTTGCGGCTTCCAATCCGTCATTTACATATTCTATTTTCATGCCAAGCTTGTAGGCATTTTTTCCTTGCACAATCTTTTTTCCATCAAAAAATGCAAAGCCCTTTGTATGCGCACTCTTGAAAGGTTTTGCTTTGATCAGTATTGGCGGGTCGAGCACGATCTTTCCTATTCTCATCTTTGTATTTGCATCATCAAGCGCCATGTTTGGCACGGCAAAATGCACAAAATGTATTTTTTCCAGTTCTATTTTTGGCATCCAATCTACTTGAAATTTGGTATATAACTATAAATAACTTTTTTTGTTTATAATATTTGCTTAATATTATCTGTTTTGCATTTCTTCATATTAAAAAATAGAGAGTGAAAAAAATGGTCGAGGATTTGGTAATAATAGGTGCTGGCCCTGCAGGCTATACTGCAGCAATATATGCTGCTAGGGATGGCTTCAATCCCCTTGTAATAAGCGGGCTTGAGCCTGGTGGTCAGCTTCTGCTCACTACAACAGTGGAAAACTTTCCTGGCTTCCCAGAAGGCGTAGAAGGCTCTCAGCTTATGGATCTTTTCAAAAAGCAGGCTGAAAAGTTTGGAGCAAGGTTTGTGTTTGATGAAGTTACTGATGTTGATTTTTCTGCAAGGCCTTTCAAGGTTAGGACTGCATCAGGCGAATACGAGGCGAATAGTGTAATAATTGCAACTGGCGCCAAGGCGAGGTGGCTCGGCCTGGAATCCGAGAAGAAATTCATAGGAAAGGGGGTGAGCAGCTGTGCAACTTGCGATGCAGCTTTCTTCAAAGGCAAGAATGTCATAGTAGTAGGTGGAGGCGACACCGCAATGGAGGATTCTGATTACTTAACAAAGTTCGCCAATTCAGTCACAATCGTGCACAGGCGCGACCAGTTTAGGGCGAGCAAGATAATGCAGGACAGGGTTTTCTCAAACCCAAAGATAAAGGTCATATGGAATAGCGTAGTTGAAGAGATACTTGGTGACAAGAAAGTCACTGGTGTAAGAATAAGGAATGTAAAGACAAATGATCTTACAGAAATGCCTATTGATGGAGTTTTCGTTGCGATAGGCTACGATCCTGTTACGCAGTTCTTGAAGGGCAAGATAGAACTTGATGACAATGGCTATATTAAAACAATAGATGAAGTAAAGACAGGAATAGATGGCGTTTTTGCTGCAGGGGATGTTGCTGACAGGGTTTACAGGCAGGCAATAACAGCATCTGCAAGCGGCGCAAAGGCCGCACTGGAAGTGAGAGCGTATCTGAGGGCACTGAAAGCAAGCTCAGGAAAATAGCTTCTTCTGGCCCTTCCTTGATACAAGCCCGAACACCCTGACTCCGAGCTTCCTCACTCTTTTTGAATTCGCTAGGCTCCTAAGCAAAATTGAAGCTGTGCTGTAAATGAGGTCCTTCGAGCTTTCGTAGCTTGAAAAGCTTTCGCTTTTTATGCGTTCTGTGAAGTCTTCATAGCGCACCTTTATCGAAACGCCTTTGTACCAATAGCCCTGCTTTTCAAGCTCCTGCCACACTGCGCTAGAAAGCTCGCCAAGAATCTTTTCCATGTATTGCAGATCGCTTGTCTTCATGGCAAGCGTTTTTTCCCTGCTTATGGAGAGCACTTCGCTCTGCTCAGCCACAGTGCTTTGGTCCTTTCCATTTGCCATCAAATATATTTCAATTCCAAAAGAGCCGAATTTGCTTTTGAGAAGAGTTGGATCAGCTTTTGCAAGCTGGCTGACCTTCTCTATTCCCATCTCCTTCAATTTTTCAGCTGTCTTTTTGCCTATGCCAGGCAATTTGTCGATGCTTTTGTTGCTTATGAACTGCAAGAGCTGCCTTTCATCTATCGCAAGCAGGCCATTTGGCTTCGCCGCGTCGCATGCCATCTTTGCATATGCCTTTGATGTGCTTATGCCTATTGTGCAAGGAAGCCCAAACCTTTCTTTTATTCCGGATTTTATCTCATTGCCGAGCTCAACCGCTTTGTCAAAGGGCATCTCCCCCAAGTCTATTGCCGCTTCGTCGATGCTCATCACCTCCATCTTGTAATGGTAGCCTTTGAGGAATGACATAATCTGACTTGAAATGCTTTCGTAATAGGCCTCATCTGCCTCTATGTAGTTCGCATCTGGCTTGAGGGAGAAGGCTTCAGCCAGGCTCATGCCGCTGTGTATGCCAAATGCCCTTGCCTCATAGTTGCATGTCTGCACAACACCATGCGTTTTGCTTTTTGTGCTAGCATTTCCCACTATAAGAGGCTTCCCCTTGAGCTCTGGATGCCTCTTCTCCTCGCACGCTGCGTAGAAGTAGTCCATATCTACAAGCATAACGGGCATTATATATAAAAATACTAAATAATAATAAAAAGAGATGCAAAAAAGTGGTATCGTGGGGGTTAGAAGCTACAAGTTTGCAGGAGCATTTTACCCTGTTGGCAGCAAAGAGATTATGGAATTTGTAAGGAGCTCTGTCTCAAGCGCGCAGATTGATTCTGGCATAGTTGACCATGCATATGCATACCAGGTGCCGCATGCTGGCTATGAATACTCTGGCAAAATCGCGGCTTATGCCTACAAGGCCGTGATGCTAAACAGCGATATGCAGGATATAGAATCTATAATACTGATAGGTCCGAACCACACAGGATATGGAGCGCCCATAGCGGTCTCGAGCCTCGACTGGAGCACGCCCCTTGGAATAATAAAAAACGACAATGAGCTCTCGCAAGCTATCGCAGACAACGAATCGATATTCATAGACAATGTCGCACACGAAGAGGAGCACTCGCTTGAAGTGCAGCTTCCCTTTCTGCAGTATGTGCTTGGTAGCAAGGAGAAGAAATTTGTGTTCATATGCATGGGAGACCAAAGCTTGGAGGCAAGCAATGCACTCTTCGAATCAATAGAGCTTGCGCTGAAAGAGCTGAAAAGAAAAGCTCTGATTATTGCAAGCTCTGACCTTAACCATTACGAGTCTGCAGAGATTGCTGCCAGGAAGGATCGTCAGCTCCTCAAGGCGATGGAGGATCTCGATTACGCCAAATTTAATAAGCTTATCGATGAATTAAATATAAGCGCTTGCGGCTATGGCCCTATAACTGTTGCAATGCTTTTTGCAAAAGCGAGAGGCGCAAGAAAAGGGATAATTTTGAAGTATGGAAATTCTGGCGATTCCACTGGCGACTATACAAGCGTGGTGGAATACTCTGCCTCGGCGTTTGTTTGAGTGATACAATGCCTGTGCTCGGAATAAGCGATTCGCATGACTCAGGATGTGCTATAATAGAAAAAGGCTTGCCTGTCGTCGCTGTCAATGAAGAGAGGTTTACAAAGAACAAGAACGAAGTCGGCTTTCCATCCCATTCAATAAGATATGCAGTGCACGGCAGGGAAGATGACATAGAGGCAATTGCGCTTGCATGGATTGGCGGCAATGCTCTGATATCCAGAATATTCCCATCATGGGACCAGAAGAGGAGAAAGCTTTGGCGCAGGGAAGTTCCAAAGCCATCAAGGCTGAGCATGCACGCCTCGAACCTTGTATATAAGCTAATGCAGAACCAAAAGCCGAAGGCTTTCTGGAGGTTTGTGGGCACCGGAATAAGTAGATATGAAACAAGGAAGCGCCTTGCTGCTATAAGCAAAAGGCTCGCGGCAAAAAGGATATATGTCATCGAGCACCATCTGGCCCATGCTTCTGCAGCATATTTTGGATCCGGCTTCAAGGAAGCCCTTGTCATAACGCTTGACGGAGCTGGAGATGGTCTGAGCGGGACTGTTTCTATTGGCGATAAAGGAAGACTTGAAAGGCTTGCAGAGTTCAAAGCGAGTGCAAGCCTTGGCATATTCTACGGCGCAGCGACAGTCGCCTGCGATCTCAGGTATGGAGAGGATGAAGGCAAGCTGATGAGCCTTGCAGCCTATTCATATCCTGCAAAGATAGAAGGGCTTGATGATTTTGTGCATTATGACGTGAAGGAGAAGCAGCTTGTGAGCAAGATTGGTACCAGGAACGAGCTTCTGCTGGGCGAGTACATGAAGGACCACGTGCTCTCCATGCACGACAGGGAGTCATTTGCATACTCTGTGCAGAGGCACGCCGAAGCGCAGGTGCTCTCAATGGTAAGGCAGTGGATCAATGAGACAAACATACACAATATCGCAGTTGCCGGCGGATTCTTTTCCAATGTGATAGTGAACATGCTCATAGAGCACATGCCTGAGGTTAAGAACTTCTTTGTCTTCCCGCATATGGGTGATGGAGGTCTCTCCTACGGCTCTGCAGCATACATCGACTTCATGCTCAATGGCAAATTCCCAGCCAAGCAGCTTGAGCATGCGTATCTTGGGCCTGAATACAGCAATGAGGAAATTGCATCATATTTAAAGCGCGCAGGCAGGCATCTTTACATAGAGGAAATACCTGATCCAGCAGAGTATGCTGCAGACCTTCTTGCAGAAAACAAGATCGTGCTATGGTTCCAAGGAAGGATGGAATATGGGCCAAGGGCGCTTGGCAACAGGAGCGTGCTTGCATTGCCAAATGATCCTGAAAACAGGAACATAATAAACATCATAATAAAGAAGCGCCCATACTACCAGCCTTTTGCTAGCACAGTGCTAGAGGAGGATGCACCAAAGATCTTTGATGACTATGTGATGCCCAACAGGTTCATGACAAGCGCGAACCATGTCAAGAAGGAGTTCTATGATTATATGGTCGCAGCTTCGCATATAGACCACACCACAAGGCCGCAGGTTCTTGGAAGGGAAAACAAGATATACAGAAGGCTTATAGAGAGGGTAAAAAAGAGCACAGGCATTGGCGCTATATTAAACACAAGCTTCAACAAGCATGGTAAGCCAATAGTACTCTCTCCTGAAGATGCAATTTGGACTCTTGAAAATACAGGCGCTGAGATATTGGTAATGGGAAACTATCTTGTCAGGAAGAGATGATAGCTTGCTTTTTGGAAAAACCTTTAAGACAGAGATTACAAGCATTAACCTCAAGTGGCACGGAGTAATTCACAAGACCAAAGGCTTAAAGACAAACAAAAGAATTTTTGACGTAAATATACCATTCCATAACAGAATAGCGCAGGAAGATTCTGTCAGGCATCTGCTCAAAAGCTCAGACATAGAGAACATATTGCTCGAGCGCATAGATGTTGGAGCACCATTCAAGCTCGTAGGCATAGAGCCGCAGCCACCTCTGACTATAAAGTATGGAGAATCAGTTGACTTCAAGCTTGCGATAGAAGCACCGCAATACAGCTACAAAGGCCCCATAGAAATTGCATTCACTGATAGGGAGCCTGAGCGCGTTAAAATAGAGATAAACAAGGTGGTATTGATAGGTAAGGGCAGGCGTGTTGAGATGCCCCATTCCGGCATGATAATGGAGCTCATGAAGAGCCAAGTGTTCAAGATAGATATACAGCTATATAATCTTCTTGGCTACCTGGACATTGTCAAAGGGATAGAAGCAAGCGCACCCTTCGATTTTGTCAGCAGCATGCCTGAGCCCCCATTCAAGATTGACGACAAGTCTTCTTTCATAGTGACAGTTTTCATAAAGGCACCGGAGATAAGCTATGGAGGAGAGCTTGAATTGACGTTCAAGACTTGAGCAGTGCGAGCTTAGCGAGCATGGCTTCTATCTGTATCCTCTCATTCGCACCCTCAACAATCCTGAAGTTGCACTCGGCCAGCTCCCTGATTACTTCAAGCTTGAGCCTTTCGTCTATGTTCAGGTTTTGCACCTCCCTGAAGCTCTGCGTGAGAATATCTTCTGCGCTCATTCCAAGCTTGAGCATGAGCCCATCTAGTTCATTTCTTGCATTGATAAAATCGCCAGAGAGCGCATATTTGAGCATTGATATGATCTCCTTGGGCCTTGCCCTAGCTGCAACGTCATAGATGCTGCTTTCTGTTATCTTTTTGCTCTCCATTGCAGCGCTTTGCAATATATTTGTAAGCTTTCTCAGATCTCCATCGCTCACATAAATCAGGGCATCGACAGCCTTCTCGTCAAGATCAAGGCCCTCGCCCTTCTCTATCCTTTTTATATACTCCCTCATCTCGCTCTCGTTCAATGGCTTGAACCTGAAGACAACGCACCTGCTTTGGATAGGCTCTATGATCTTGCTTGCATAGTTTGCGCTCAGTATGAAGCGCGTTTCTGCAGCATACTTCTCCATTGTTCTCCTAAGCGCGTGCTGCGCATCAGGCGTCAGGGCGTCCGCCTCGTCAAGGAATATGATCTTTGTTGGCACATCGCCAATCGCTATGGTCTTTGCAAACTCCTTCACTGAGCCTCTTATCACATCTATGCCTCTCTCGTCGCTTGCATTCATCTCCTTGAAGGCGCTGGCTATGTTGTCTTTGTAGAGGTCCCTTGCCATTGCTATTGCGCATGCAGTTTTGCCAACTCCTGGCCCCCCTGCAAATATCATATTAGGGAAGTTCTTCCTCTCCACAAAAGACTTAAGCCTTTCAACAATGATCTTCTGGCCTATAACCTCATTAAGGGATTTTGGCCTATATTTCTCGGTCCATGGCAGGTCTATATTCATTAAACCACAAAAAGCATTTTAATAGATCAATATAAGCATTTATCTCATATC
>JBMFUN010000021.1:0-2143 GCA_049966495.1 Candidatus Micrarchaeia archaeon | reverse complement strand
TTTATCTCATTATCTTTATATACCTTTATTATATCTTTTTATTTAATTATCTTTGCCGTCATACTTTGCAAAAGTCTGATTCAAATGCAAGATGCACAACAAAATAGACTAGGCTTCAGCACAAAATACATCGATTTTAGCATAGACCCTTTTGAGGATTTTTACCATTTTGCATGTGGGGGGTGGATCAGATCGCACAAACTTCCAAAAGATAAGTCTGAGCTCGGGACCTTTGAACTGCTCCAGGAGGAAAATATAAAAAGGCTCAAGCGCATAGTCGATATATGCTCAAGCAAAATCTCAGCCAGAGACAGAATTAGCAGGCTTGTAGGAGATTTCTATACTTCATACATGAATGTTTCAGCCATAGAAAAGAAAAAATTTGAGCCGATAAAACCCATTATAGATCTGATATTGGAAGCAAGTAAGGAGGATATGCCAGTGCTAATAGCCAAGCTTTACCGAAGCGGCGTGTCAACATTCTTGGGCATGTATTCTGACAGCGACAAGAAGGACAGCAGCATTTATGCCTTTTACATCTGGCAGGCAGGCATCAACCTTCCAGGGAACGAGTATTATTTTGAAAAGAGGTTCAAAGCAATAAGAAAAGAATACAAGCTGCACATTTCGAGGATGCTTGCATTTTATGGAATAAAGGAAAAAAAGAGGGAGATGGTAAATTCAATCATTGGAATTGAAAGAAAGCTTGCGCGAGCAAGAGTAAGCAGTGCTGAAGAAAGGGATGAGATAAAAAGCTACAACAAGTTTAGCATAAAGGCGCTTAGCAGCTATAAGCACATCGGTATGCAAAAAATGCTCAATGAGCTTGGACTGAAGAATGCAGAATATGTGATAATAGGTCAGCCAGGCTATATGAAAGCTGTAGACAGAATCATAAGCCAGGAAAGCATGGATGGGCTCAAAGCATATCTGGTATGGTGTGCGATAAACTCCTTTGCAACGCTGCTCCATAAGGAGGTGCAAGATGAGCACTTC
Source organism: Candidatus Micrarchaeia archaeon (assembly GCA_049966495.1). Lineage (GTDB taxonomy): Archaea > Micrarchaeota > Micrarchaeia > Micrarchaeales > Micrarchaeaceae > JAKAWW01. The sequence continues at coordinate 1,147 of JBMFUN010000021.1, read as the reverse complement.
AGATTTTATGGAACGATATTGAGCGGAAAAAGGAAAAACGATCCAAGATGGAAGCGTGGCATATACAGGACAAGCAGCATGATAGGGGATGCGATTGACATGCTCTATATAAGGAGATACTTCTCAAAGCGCACAAAGAAAAAGGCAGAAGAGCTCATAGGAATGATGAAAAATGCATTTAGAGAAAGGCTAAAAGGCAACATCTGGATGTCACGCAAGACAAAAATGAAAGCAATAGAGAAATTGAATTCCATGGCGGCAAAGGTCGGCTATCCAAAGAGATTTAAAAGCTACAGGGGCCTAGTAATGGACAACAGAGACCTTGTGGGCAATGTAATAAGGGCGTACAGGCATGAATTGGATAGGCAGCTGAAAAGAGTCGGCAAGAAGGTTGACAAAGAAGAATGGACCATGAATGCATCAGAAGTTAACGCCTATTACAATCCTTCAATGAATGAGATTGTTGTCCCTGCTGGGATACTGCAACCTCCGTACTTTGATGAAAAAGCAGATCTTGCTCTTAATCTTGGCGGGATAGGCGGCATTCTGGGCCATGAAATGACCCACGGATTCGACGACCAGGGGAGGCTTTTCGACAAGGATGGCAATTTAAAAATGTGGTGGAGCAAATCTGACAGGCGGCGCTTTGTTGCTTTGGCTTCTAGGATAGAAAAGCTCTACAGCTCCATAAGCGTTATCCAGGATTTGCACATAAACGGAAAGCTTACTCTAGGAGAGAACATTGCAGACCTTGGAGGGATAAGCATAGCTTATGACGCATTGAAAGCGCAAGGTGCGCTTGAAAAGAGGATCGATGGCTTTACAGAAGAACAGAGGTTCTTCATCGCATGGTCGCAGATATGGAGATGCATAATAGCAAAGAATGCTCTAATATTAAGGCTATACACCGATCCCCACTCGCCGGAGAGCGTGCGTGGGCTTGTGCCTGTGGTGAGCCATCCAGCATTCCAAAAAGCCTTCAAGGCGCTAAGCAGATTGGACAAGCCAAAGCAAAACTATGAGAATGTAAACCTATGGTAAAGAATATAAAGAATTATAGCATAAATCTTTAGGGGGGAGCTACGCTAACCTGGCAGACTGCAAGCCTTGGGCGCTTGCGATAGGAGTTCAAATCTCCTGCTCCCCA
>JBMFUN010000020.1:3782-13206 GCA_049966495.1 Candidatus Micrarchaeia archaeon | reverse complement strand
AATAAAAGAATAATGTGGTATGATGGAAAAATCCACAATTGAAGAGCTTGCGAACCTGGCAGTGAGGCGCGCAATCATAATCCCCTCTTTCGAGATCTATGGAGAGATAGGCGGCTTTTACGATTACGGGCCCATAGGCACAAGGATAAAGCACAACATAGAGCAGGAATGGCGAAAAGTTTTCATAGAAGAGCTTGGCAATATTGAGATAGAGACCACACTCATAGCGCCCGAGCAGGTTTTCGAGGCAAGCGGCCATCTAAAGAATTTCACCGACCCTTTGGTGATATGCGAGAAGTGCCATGCTGCCTATAGAGCTGACAAGCTCCTTGAGGAGTATTTCGAGAAGAAAGGGATGAATGAGAAGCTCTCATTGCTCAAAAGTGCTAAGCCGGAAGAGCTCGAGTCGATGCTCAAAGATTACAAGATAAAATGCGAGAAGTGCGGCACCCCATTGGAGAAGGTTAGCGTGTTCAACCTCATGCTTAAGACAGAGATAGGCCCTCTTGGAGCCATAACAGGATACCTAAGGCCTGAAACGGCACAGGGTATATTCCTAGATTTCAAGCGCATCTACAATACATACGGGTTGAAGCTGCCAGTAGGAATAGGCCAGATGGGGAAGGTGTTCAGGAATGAGATATCGCCAAGGAGGATGCTGATAAGGCTTCGCGAATTCTCGCAGATGGAGCTCGAGTATTTCTTTGATCCAGATGAGAAGTCTTTGGTGATAGGCAACAAGCCCGTGGGAGAAAGCTTTCTCGACCACAAGGTGAACTTTCTTTCAAGGGCTGACCAGTTGAAAAGTGCAAGCCATAGGAGCATTTCCCTCAGGGAGTGCCTTGATAAGGGTTATGTGCCAAATATACTTTTTGCATTCCTGCTTTTCAAAGAAAGTCAGTTTCTCTCCGCTCTTGGCTTTCCAACCGATTCCATAAGATTCAGGGAGATGCTCCCTGACGAACTGCCACACTACTCAAAGGGAAATGTCGACGCAGAGGCAAGATTTGGTGATTCTTTTGAGGAGATCATAGGCAATGCATATAGGACGAATTTCGATCTTAAAAACCACCAAGAGCATTCAGGGACAGACATGGGCGTGCTGAATGGCACAAAGAAGCTTGTTCCCAGCGTTGATGAGATAAGTTTTGGGATAGACAGGATATTCTGGACACTGCTCTACAACTCGATGTTCAAGGACAGCGAAAGAGGTTGGGAGGTGATGCTGCTCAAAAAGAACATAGCTCCATACAGGTGTGCGGTCTTCCCCCTCCAAAAGGATGAAGAGCTTGTCAAAAAAGCCCAGGAGGTTGCAGAGCAGCTTTATAAAAACAACACAAAATGCTACTTCGCCATTTCTGGTAGCATAGGCAAGAGATATGCAAAGGCAGATGAGATAGGCATACCAAAAGCAGTAACAATCGATTACCAAACCATCCAAGATGACACTGTTACAATAAGAAGCATAGAAGATACAAAGCAGGTTAGGGCAAAAATAAGTGAGCTAAATGGGCTATTATGAGCTGTTTGCGCAGAAAATACCTGTAAAGGACTTTAGCCTAAGGTACACAGTTGAGAGTGCGCAGCCATTGGCATTCTACTCAAGATATGATACGCTCTCAAATACACTTACCTATCCCACATTCAATCAGATTATAAATGTTGCTTTCAAAGGCAATGAGAGGGAAGGTGAACTTGTGGGTGTTGGAAGGCATGGCAGAATTGATTTAGAGTTGAGAAGGCGGTTCAGGCTTGACGACAAAATGGGCCACATATACAAAAAGATCAATACTGACAGGTTTATCGGAGCCGCAATAAAGAGATTTTATGGCATGCGCTTAACACTAAACGATCCATGGGAGGCGGCGCTCTGCTTTGTCGTTTCGCAAAACAACAATGTGAAAAGAATAAGGGGCATAGTGCTAAGGCTCATAGACAAATTTGGGCAGCCGATAAAGGATGACAATGACAAAATAGTAGCAAAGGCCTTTCCAACAAGCCAAGATATTGCAAGCGCAAGCATTGAGGAGCTAAAGGAATGCGGCGCAGGCTTCAGGGCAGAATACATAAAAGAAGCGGCAGAATTCTTTGCGAGCAATCTTGGCAGGGTAAATGGAGACTATTATGAATTGAAGGAAGCGCTGATGTCGGTGAAAGGGATAGGTGACAAGGTTGCAGACTGCATAGCCCTCATGGGTTTTGGCAAGCTTGAGGCATTTCCAATTGACACATGGGCGAAGCGCGTGCTTGAGCACACATACTTCAAGGGCAGACCAAAGAATATAGAAGCACTGCATGATTTTGCGCAGGCGCGTTGGGGCAAATATGCAGGATACGCACAGCAGTATCTCTTCTGGTATGGAAGGCAGGTAAAGGATTGGTATAATGAAAAGCTTGAAGAATGATATAGACAGCATAACCAGCTATCTTGCGCACAAGCAGGAGAGGTTTGAAGAAACTATGAGGCTTTCCAGGCAGATTATCATGGAGTCTGGAAGGATCATAACAATGCTCCACAACAATGACTTTGCAAATGCAGAGAGGAAATTCAAGACCCTTGCAGCAAATGTTGAGGAGCTTGGAAAAGTGGGGAGGAATTTCGAATATTATACTCTTCAAGCGCAGCAGGAATTCGCGGAGGCGGCAATACTGCTTTACATTAAGAAGTATTCTTCAATACCATCTGCAAGCTCTTTGCATGTGAGAAGGGAAGCTTATCTGCTCGGGCTGATGGATAGCGTGGGAGAGCTGAAGAGGGAGATACTCGAGTTGCTTAGGAGCGGCAATATAGATGGCGCGGAGAAGTTCTTTGAGATCATGAAAAAGATATACGACTCGACGAGGCATCTCCGCTTCACAGAGTCGATACTGCCAGAATTTAGAAAGAAACAGGATACCGCGCGCATACAGCTCGAGAATGCTGGCAGCGAAATACTAATGTTCAAAAGCTCGCATTGATCTACTTGCTTTTATTTCTTTGAGCCATTTGCTACCCTTATTACCTGCTCGAGTATATCCAATCCTTTGTCTATGTTTGCAATCTTGGCAGTCAATGGGGGCACTATCCTTATCGTGGAAGTTCCTGCAGGTAGCAGGAGCAATCCGTTTCTGAAAGCTTCATTGAGCACTATCTCTCGCTCCTTCACTCCAGGCTCCTTGCTTTTCTTATCTTTCACAAGCTCGACGCCGATCATAAGCCCTATGCCCCTTACATCCCCAACAATCTCATACCTATCCTTCATCTCGTTTAGCCTTTTCATTATATGCCTGCCTTTTTCCAATACTGCCTTTTCAAGGTTTTTCTTGTTCCTCTTTATATACTTTAACGAGGCATAAGCTGCAGCTACGGATATGTGGTTGCCACCAAATGTTGTCGCATGGGCACCCGGCTCTATATTTCCAAGGGAGCTCCTTGTTATAGTCACGCCAAGAGGCAGGCCGCCTCCGACAGCCTTTGCCATTGTGTAAATATCTGCAGTCACCCCAAAATTATCTAGTGCAAAGAACTTGCCTGTGCGCATGTAGCCTGCCTGTACCTCGTCATCCACAAGCAGTATTCCATTGTCGTCAAGAAGCCCTTTGAGCTCCTTGAAATAGCCCTTCGGAGGCACAACATAGCCGCCTTCGCCCTGTATAGGCTCGATGAAAAATGAATTTACCTCTTTTGGATCTATCTCTTTAGAGAGTGGATATTTTTTAATATAGTCTATGCACGCAAAGCCGCAACTCTCTGGCTCCAATCCAAATGGGCATCTATAGCAATACGGGAAAGGCACATGCACCACGCCTATAAAAGGCCCGAAATGCTCCCTCTGCACAAGTCGCGATGAGGTCATACTCAGGCTTCCGCTCGTCCTTCCGTGGAAAGAGTTGTAATAAGCTAGCGTGTATATCCTGTTGGTAAAAAGCTTTGCAAACTTCAGTGCTGCTTCATTTGCCTCTGTGCCAGAGTTGGAAAGGAAAAGCTTGCCGAAGCCCTTTGGAAGAAACTCCTGCAAAAGCTCTCCGAACTTTACAGGCAATTCTGAATAGTAGTCGGTAAATGCTGCATGAGAGAGCAAATCAGCCTGCCTCTTTATTGCATTTCTTATCGCTTTGTTTCCGTTCACACCAAGCGCATAGACAGCTATGAAGCTTGAGAAGTCTATGAACCTGTTCCCTGCAATGTCATATACGAAATCGCCATCGCCGTGGTGCGCTACAAAAGGATAAGATTCTCTTGTAGTGTTTATGAAAATCTTTTTGTCCCTGTTTATCACATCATAAATCTTTTTTGTCATTCTTATTTTTATCATTTTTTTTATCATTTGCCCATCTCATGATCGTTAAGCAATCCACCCTTTTCTTGCACATACCTTGAATAGGCAAAGAGTGCAGCAAGCGCGGCAGCTGCTTCTCCGGGCGATGCATAGACAGGCACGCCGGAGCTTTCAATCATCGTTTTGTGTGCTTGCGTATAGCTGCCTCCCATGCTCACAACAACCAAAGGCTTTTTCATCAACGTGCCATAGTGTATAAGCGTTGCGGCGACCCTTGAATCTGCGCCAGGCGTTTGGAAGAGAGCAATCGCCATTACAGCATCGATGTTGGGGTCGTTTTCTATTATGGAGAGCGCGGCAGAAAATCTTTTGTCATCTGCATCGCCTGCCATGTCAAGGGGCAGTCTTATGTTCACAATGGGTGGCATTACCTTCCTGAGCTCCTTTTTCGATTCTTCTGAAAGCTCTGCCATCACAAGCCCGTTTTTGTACAGCGCATCGGTCGCTAGCACACCAGTGCCTCCGCCGTTTGTGATTATTGCCACTCTGTTGCCAGCAGTAAGGGGCTGGGTTTCAAATATTTTAGCATAGTTGAGCAGATCCTTTAAATCATTGGCAATGGTGAAGCCGTATTGCCTGAAGACAGCCTCATAGGCTTGATAGCTGCCAGCGAGCGCCGCAGTATGCGAGTGTGCAGCAGCAGCCCCTGCCTCAGTAACACCTCCTTTTATGACAACTATCGGTTTCTTGAGCGATGCGCGCTTCGCTATCTCAACGAACTCCTTTCCCCTTTTTACACCTTCTATGTAAAACACTATGACCTTGGTTTCCTTGTCATTCGCCAGGTAATTCAATATGTCAACCTCGTCAACCATCGCAGCGTTTCCGTATGAGATGAACCTTGCCATTCCGAAGCCCTCATTGTCAATCATGTCAAGTATCGAGCTGCCAACAGCGCCGCTCTGCGAGGCGAAGCTGACACCACCTATCTTCGGCTTGTCTATCTTGAATGTAGGCAGGAACAAGGTATCGATCCTTGACCTAGGGTCCATCACGCCGAGGCAATTGGGCCCTATCATAGGCATAGAGTATCTTGTTGCTATCTCGACGCATCTGTTCTGAAGCTCGAGCTCACCAACTTCTGCAAAGCCACCGCTTACAACCACAACGCCCTTCACACCTGCCTTTCCGCATTCCTCAAGCACTTGCGGCACGGCCTGTGCCGGTATCGCTATCACTGCAAGATCAATCTTCTCCTTTATGTCAAGGACGCTCTTGTAAGCATTGAAGCCCATGATCTTGTCGCTGTCTTTTATGTTCACTGGGTAAAGCTTTCCTTCATAACCAGAATCTATGTAGTTCTGCATTATCACATGGCCTATCTTGTCTGGATTGTTTGAAGCACCTATTATTGCAACAGATTTTGGATGCATTATGTGCTCCAAATTCCAGTATTTGCCTGCTTTTCTGTTTCCATTGTTTTTATTTTTAGTCTGCATTTTATTACCTCATCAGCCTCAGGTCTACTGCATCATATGTACCATCATGAAGTATCACAGGGTTTAGGTCTAATTCTGTAATATCATTTTCCACAAACATCTTCGAAACCCTAATAAGTAAATCCACAAGCATCTCCCTTGACTTTTCATCAGGCGCTATTACCTTGCTAGATTTGAGCTGCTCTAGCATAGATTGCGCATCGTATCTTGTTATTGGGCAGACACGCAGTGCAAAATCCCTGAAGGTTTCTACATATATACCCCCAAGCCCTATGAGCACAAGCTTTCCAAACTGCTGGTCGGTGTTTCCGCCTACAATAATCTCAATTCCGTTGCCCACCATCTTCTGCGCGATTATATGGTAAGGCTTGAGATGCATAACCTCTGCTTTTCTTTTGAGCTCATTGAACGCGCTCTCAATGCTTCCATCTTTTAAATCAAGCATGACAAGCCCATTTCTAGATTTGTGAAGCGCTTTCTGCGAAAGCACCTTGAGCACGATCGCATCGCCTTTTGAAAACTCTATTGCTTCATCAGCGCTGTTGACATATCTGCTTTCAACGCTTCTTATTTTGTATTTTTTGAGCATATTATATGCTTCAATGTAGTCTACTAGCTCTGCCATCAAACCACTTTACAATACCTTCATCTCAATCAGTATCAATGCAATGACTATTATGATGATAGCTACTGCAGCGCCTATTATCATATATATACTGCGCTTCTTTGCCTTGATGAGCTGCTCCTCAATCGCCTGGCCCTCTGTTTGAGGTGTGTTTTGTTGTGTAGGCTGGGCTTGGCCTGTCTGTTCAACCGGTGTGGATGCCTGCTGGGCTTGCGGCCCAGCCTGTGCCTGCGCCTGTGCTTGAGGCTGTGCCTGCGCTTGCGCCTGCGCCTGCTGTGGCTTCGGCATTCCGCTCTTTACCTGCAGGAATCCCTTCTCTGTAAGTGAAATGTCCACATTTCCATTCCTCAAATCATAGGAGATGTATTGCTGCTCAGCGAGCTTGTAGAGGCGCATCGCCAAATCCCTCTGCCTTACATTTACTGCGCCAGCGAGATCGACAAGCCCCCTTTTGCCTCCGGATAGCTGCGTAAGGATCGTAAAATCGAGCATATCAAGATCAGATTTTGCCTTCTCAGCACATTCCTGCAGGGTCTGCTTTCCAAGATCTGTTATTGTGATGGCACCCTGCTCGGGGAATGTAGAAGTGAAAGTGATGAGTCCCTTCTGATTCAGTGATCCCAATATGTTAGAGGCATCGAAAAAAGAAGAATTTATGAGGCCGCCGAATTTCTCCACCACTGTTTCGGGCTTTATTCTTGAAAGGGCAATAAGGTCAATGAAATTTAGGTCTTCAGCCATGCTATCACTATTATGAAGAAAGAAACATATTTATACATTTATCATATACAATTTACATGATAAAATAAACGCATATATGGAGAGCCTTTGCTGCTTTTCAAAAACATTGTGCTTTAGATGGAATTTAGGTTTTATGGAGGCGCAAGTGAAGTAGGTAGATCTGCAATTATGCTTAGTGATTCAAGAGAGATCATGCTCGATTTTGGCATGAAGATAGACCACAAGGTCGAATTTCCAATATCTACGCCACGCGTGGATGCCATTTTGCTCAGCCACGCCCACTTGGATCACAGCGGCGATGTGCCAAGTATATACAATCATGAGATTGTTCCAACCTTTGGCACAGAGCCCACACTCAAGCTTTCTGAATTGCTGATAAAGGATTCGATGAAGATAGCCAGGTTGCAGCATTCAGGCCAGAGGTTCCACAAGAGGCAGTTCAGGACTTTTGAAAATCATTATGTGGGTATAGAGTATGGCAAACCTTTCTCATTTGGAGATATGAGTATAGAGCTCTTTGATGCGGGGCACATAAGCGGCAGCACCATCTTCCTAATAGAAAGCAAGAATAGGAGAATAGTTTACACCGGAGATTTCAAAATGGCAAGCCAATACCTTCACGAGGGTGCAAGGGCTGTAGAAAGCGACATATTGATCATAGAGTCAACTTACGCAACAAGAGAACATCCCGACAGGGCAAAGCTTGTAGAGGAATTCATAAGCCGCATAAAAGAAGTGCTCGAGAATGGGGGCACTGCACTTGTCCCTGTATTTGCCGTAGGTAGGAGCCAGGAGATGCTTACGATATTATATGAGCACAATCTCATAGATAGAGTATATATGGATGGGATGGCTAGAGAGGCTACATCGATAGTGCTCAACTATCCAAAATACATAAAAAACAGCGACAAGCTCAGGAGAGCAGTCGAACAAGCAAACACAATATTCGAGCACAAGGACAGGATTTCAGCGCTAGAGGAGCCTTCCATTGTACTCACAACTGCAGGCATGCTCAATGGCGGACCGGTGCTGAGCTACATAACAGAGCTCAATGAAAGCTCAGAGATATTCCTGACAGGCTACCAAGTCGAAGGCACAAATGGGCGCATGCTCCTGGACAAAAGGGAGGTTGTTATAAAAGGCAGAAGGATAAAAGTAAGAAACAAGGTGCATTATTTCGATTTTTCTGCTCATGCCGGAAGGAGCGACCTGTACAGGTTTGTGAAGGAAAGCAGTCCGCAGAGCGTGATATGTGTGCATGGGGACAGCAACAATACAAGCGACTTTTCCGAGAACCTTAAGCTCGAGGGTTTTGATTCCTATGCGCCGAAAGTCGGCGATAAAATAAGGATAAGCTAAAGAAAAATAAGCTAAAGAAAAGCTAAATGTTAAAACCTGCCGATATTGGGCACATTTGTAGGATATGCGGTTTCAAGCTCAGGCCCGGTCTCAAGCTCCTCGCTTTCCTCGCCCTCGTAGAGGTTTCTGGAATATATGAGCGAAACAAGCCCAGCAAATGAGAGTATGCTAAGTATTGCTGCATACATGTTGCTCGTGTTGAGGTATTCATAGCTGAATATCGAAACGCTGGCAAAACTTACGAAGAGCCCCAAGGGAAAGCTTCTTTTTGTCTCAAGGAATATGAGCAGAGAAGCAACAAGCATCAATACCGCAAGTATGGTCCCAAAAAGCAGGTAGCCATAAGTGCCGAGGAACTTCGATGAAAAGGCAAGTATGCCTATGTGATTGGATAGATTTACCATGGCAATTATGCTCCCTAAGCTTGTATACATGAAAAGCACGAATACAACAAGCATTGAGCCTGCCGCTATTATGCCAAGATTGTTGTATTTTACATATACATTTTCGCTTGGCGCATTTGCAGAGACCTTGTTTATGTCTTCGAGGCAGTAGTAATGGCCATTATACTCTGTTAAATCCTCGTAGCAGAAGGGCCTGTGGCAGTATGCGCATATTGCATATGCGGGTCTCCATGGGTGCCACACGCAGTACATGCCAATGGCGGCCTCTTTCTCCTCTTCCTCGCTTTTCGTGACCTTCTTTTTCTTGCCAAGGAGCATCTCAGTTGTCGTCCTGTCAGAAACCATCTCCAGGCTTTCCTCTATCTCCTCCTCGCTTGGCGGCGCAATGACAAATTCACCCATCGGCGCTTCTGCATTAGGTGCCATCTGTTCAGCCTCACGGGCTTTTGGTATTCGAATATTCGTTTCTGCGTATTGCTTCTCTGTGGTCGTTTGCGTTGTTTCAACTTTTTTCTGTACTTGTGGTTGTGCTTGCGC
>JBMFUN010000020.1:0-3682 GCA_049966495.1 Candidatus Micrarchaeia archaeon | reverse complement strand
CTGTGGTCGTTTGCGTTGTTTCAACTTTTTTCTGTACTTGTGGTTGTGCTTGCGCCTGCGGCTGTGGTTGTATTTGTGGTTGTGCTTGCGCTTGTGCTTGAGGCTGTGCTTTCGCTTCCTCTTTCTTTTTAACCTGCGGCTTCAACCCTGCTTTCCTTGCCTCGAATATGAGCAAATCATCAGGATTTATAGCCATCCAAATTACCTATGGCTGCCTTTTTGAGTGCTCTATCGCTTGCCTCTTGAGCTTCTCAAATATCCCCCTGTGCTTTGCACAACTTATGCAATAATAGACCTTCCTCTTTTCGAAGAATCTTACATCGTTTGCTGTCTTTGTCTCTGTATTAAAGGTTATCACTTTTTCGAATACCACTGCTTTGTTTCTTGGTACCATCCTTCCACAGGACTCGCATCTCACTAAAGACTCTCTTCCTCTCAATTTAACACCTTTCTGCGCCTTCGCTTCAGATCAGCACACAGGCAGCTATATCCCTTTTGTTCTTAAGGATTAATAATCTTTCCTGTATTTATATCTTTAGCAAAATAAACGATGGTTGCATGAAAGTATTTATAGCCAGCGAAAACGTAAGGCACGGAATACTGCTCTCCAATGTGCTAAATAACTTTGGAGTGAGCACATTCCAGAATGATTCAGGTTACCAAAGCATTGACGCAATGATAAGCGATATCTCTAGTTTAGCAGAGAGCTATGATATCCTTTTTGCAATAACGCGCAAGCCCATAGAGCTGGGCATAAGCGCAAACAAGAACGAGAACATCCGCGCTGCGGTATGCAAAAGCGCCGATGACATAATCGAAGCAAGGAAATCTGGGGTCAACCTGATTGTTTTGGATTCCAGCATGGTCACAAAGGATAGCATGGCGAATATTGCAAGCGAGTGGCTTTCAAACGAAGGGATAAAGAGCAGCGTGATGAAGACAATCTCTAGCTTTATAGCAAAGGAAGGCAAGGAAAGCAAGCAAGTCCAGGTACCTTCGCAAGTATCAAAGCAGAAAAAGAGGACCAATGATGCCGAAGACGAAGGCAAAGAAGAAAAAGAAAGGGATTATGAGAATAAGGAAGAGAATCCCAGGAATGGCTCAGGCTTGGTCGGAAGGATCAAAAGCGCGCTTGGTTTTGAATGAGCAAAATTTGGAAGGAAGTAAAATTTTGCATCGAAAGTTTTTAAATAGTTTCTAAATCACTTTATTTGAAGGTGTAGAGATGGATAGAGCAAGCAGAGGCGAAGACAGGATAGGCGAAAGGGCAGACAAGGGCATAAACAGCGAAAGGCCAGAGGAGAGCAGGATGAATGAAAGCGATCCGGTGCTGGCGCCTTACCACAGGAGCATGAGCGAGATAGAGAAGATGCCGGTGCTTGACACCACCATGACAGTCTGCCCGGAGTGCAAGCTGATAATAAAGGGCATCATATACAAAGATGGAGACAACGTAATGATTAGGAAATACTGCCCAGAGCATGGCTGGTTCATAGAGAAGTATTGGGAAGATTATGAAATGTATATGAAGATGAGGAATCTTGGCTACAACGGCAGGGGGCTCAACAACCCCAACTATATAACAGACACAAAAGGTGCCAACTGCCCGTTTGACTGCGGCATATGCGAGAGGCACAAGTCGCATACAGCATTGGCGAACGTTGTAGTGACAAACAGGTGCCACCTGAGCTGCTGGTACTGCTTCTTCTATGCGAAGGAGGGCGAGCCTATATACGAGCCTAGCGTGGAAGAGATAAGGCACATGCTCAGGAGCCTCAGGAACCAGAAGCCTATCCCTGCAAATGCAGTGCAGATAACAGGCGGCGAGCCTACAATGCACCCTCAGATAGTTGAGATAGTGAAGGCCGCAAAGGAGGAAGGCTTCGACCAGATCCAGCTCAATACGACCGGCATAAATCTTGGGCTAAATCCAGATTTGGCATACAAGCTCAGGCATGCGGGGCTCAGCACCCTTTACATGAGCTTCGATGGAGTGAGCAAAAGGGCAAACCCGAAGAACCACTGGGAGATTCCCCTCATTCTTGATGCAGCAAGGAAGGCAGGCATAGGTATAGTGCTTGTGCCCACTGTGATAAGGGGCATAAATGATGGCGAGCTTGGGGCGATGATAAACTTCGCGCTCAACAACATTGACATTGTTAGGTCTGTAAACTTCCAGCCTGTCTCTCTTGTCGGAAGGATGCCAACAAAGCTCAGGGAGCAGCAGCGTATAACCATACCAGGCGCAATAAAGCTGATAGAGGAGCAGACAAATGGCGTAATAAGAAAGGAGCACTGGTTCTCTGTGCCATATGCTGGAGGGATAGCAAAATTCCTGGAGGCACTTACTGGTGATTACACATACGATCTTTCAATACATTTCGCATGCGGCGCAGGCACATATGTATTTCTAGACAAGGACAACAAGGTCATTCCAATCACAGAATTCCTTGATGCTGCAGGACTGCTTGAATACCTGCAGGAAAAGGTTGACGAGATGGAAGGCAAGAGCAAGCTCGCTAGAAAGATGATAGCTGCAAAAGCGGTGCTCGGAATAGGCAGGTTCATAGAGAAGGAGAAGCAGCCAAAAGGATTCAACATACTTGGAATGCTGAGCTCTATATTCACAAAGCATAATTTCGAGGCGCTCGGAAAGTTCCAGATGAAGTCGCTCTTCCTTGGCATGATGCACTTCCAGGATGAATATACATACGACATAGCAAGAGTTGAGAAGTGCGACATACATTACGTGATGCCTGATGGAGAGGTGCTGCCCTTCTGCACTTTCAATGTTTTCCCAGAGGTCTATAGGGACAAGATACAGAACCAGTACAGCATACCCGCAAAGGAGTGGCAGAAGAGCCACCCAGGATGGTCTTATGCAAAAGACAAATACATGAGAAACGTAAGGGAGCTCGAAAGCAATCCCCTCTATTACGAGACGTATGGAAAGCTTGTCGACTTCTTCGCGCTGCCTGTCAATGGCGGCAAGGGCGTGAAGAATTTTACAAAGATTGAACGAGAAGTGGTTTCAAAATAGGTGTGTAAATGGATAGAAGGAGCACAGAGAAAAGAAGCGTGGAAGAGAATGATTCTGCTTTAAACATATATGCCGAGCACGATGGCAAGAAATACAGAGTTCCCTATGGAATGATAAAGCATGTTGTCTTTAGGAACATAAAGAAGAGCGAGCTGGTAGACTTGCAGCATGCCGCAAGGCTTCAGTACAGGCTTATGCTCATGGAGCCCGTGATAAAAGCTACTGTGTCGTTCGTTAAGTCAGAGATAAGCATTCTATACAATCCGGTTGGCGCTGATAATTCAAAGCCCAAGACAAGCCTTGAGGAGCTAAAGGAATTCCTTAAAAAGGAAGGCATAAATGTTGATGAAAAGAGCATAGAGGAGGAAGATTTCGACTACAGGCATTTCTACACATATGCTTTCTCGCCAAAGGAAGTGAGGGACAGGCCCCCTTACACATACACGCAGGAGGAATGGAGGAAGATGAAGCCGGAAGTCATGAAGAAAAAGGGCGAAAGCGCAAAAAAGAAGTGGGAGAGATTCTTAGAGTGGCAGAAAAAATATGAAGAGGAGCACAAGGACAAGCTCTGATATGACTTATTTTGCATTGCTCCTGCCGCTTTCTGCGCAGCACCTTTCAAATAAGGGCATGAACTCGATT
>JBMFUN010000019.1:0-13435 GCA_049966495.1 Candidatus Micrarchaeia archaeon | reverse complement strand
CCAGAGTGGGAGGCTTTTAACCTCTAAGTCAGGGGTTCAAATCCCCTCGGGCCCGTTTTTCGTTGTGGTTTTGTGATGAATTTTAGGATTGCAAATATGAGGATAACGCTTAAGGATTATGTGCTAACTGTCAATGGCAAAGCTATTGAGAGGAGCGTAAGAAAGGCATATGAGCTAAAAAGTGTGCTTTACAGCAAGGGCTGGCTAAGCAAGCATAATGACACACCGCTTTATTACATGTACAGGAACGCGGCTCCTTTTAAGCCTCTTAGCAAAAATGGAATAAGATATGATATAACAGTCATAAGGTCGCTGATGCTCGGAAGCGAATTCAACAAGACACTTGGCCACTACCACCAGATTGCTGAGCGCAGGCTCACATACCCAGAGCTTTACGAAGTGCTCGATGGCAATGCTTTATACCTGTTGCAGAAAACCCTGCACGATAAAACTGAAGTGATATTGATAAATACAAGGAAAGGCGAAAAGGTCATTATACCTCCGAATTATGGCCACATAACGATAAATCCGGGTAGAAAAGACCTTGTGATGGCAAACCTTGTATCTGACAGGTTTGAATCTGATTATAAGCCCATGATAAAAATGCGTGGCGGCGCGGTATACGTGCTGCGTGGCAATACAATTGTTGCAAATAAGAGTTATGGCGACATTGATTTGAAAATCAGATACAGGCCAGGAGAATACACCTTTGAATCAAAAGGCAGCATACTTGATTCCTTTCTTAGCGATCCAAAGAAATTTGACTTTCTAAACAAGCCTTCACTACTTTTGCATTAAAAAATTATAAGATAGCTTTCCTATTAGAATATCTATTCATAGTGCATTGGCAATACAAGAGATAGTGTCACCATATCGAAGCAAAGCTTTCGAAAAACACGCTTGTGTGAAGGTTTTTAATGATGGAGCCTAATTTATATAATAGTGATTCAACGCATGAAGGTGCATGAAATTAGGAATTTGGCTGCGCAAAGCGCAATGGAATATATCATGACATACGGCTGGGCGATATTGGTAATTGCAATTGTACTTGCTGCGCTGTTCAATATGAACGTATTTAGTCAATTCCGCGTTCCAATTGCTTGCTATCCCTCCACAGGATTTTATTGCGCAAATCCGGGCATAGGAACAAACGGCTATCTCAATGCAACAATGTCACAGACCTTGTTTTCTCAGATGACCATAATAGGAACTGCATGCTCTACGTCATTGCAGGCGCCACTGACCTTTCAGAATATCAATAGCACGCCAGTCAACATGGGTCAGCTTGTGAAGCTAAATTTTAAATGCCCTGTTTTGTATGCGCAGGTTGGCAGCCCATTTTCCGGCTATCTTTGGATACTTTACAATACGCCACAGCTCACAGGCCAGATCCAGAATTTCGGAAAGGTTATACTGCCGATATCCGCAGGGAATTTCAAAAATTCGTTTTATGCTTATGTGACTAATTACGGCTCCAACAACATAACAGTAATAAAGATGTACAACTTTACTGTAGTAAACTCTATACCTTCTGGGGGCATCGAGCCCACAGGCATAGTGCTCTCATTGAATAACTCCTACGCTTATGTCTCCAACTACGGCTCAGACAATGTGGCAGTTATCGATACAAAAACAGGCTCGGTTGTAAAAAGCATACCTGTTGGGCATGAACCAATAATGATTGCTGAAAGCCCTAACGGGAAATACGTTTTTACCGCAAATTATGGCTCTTCAAACATAACAGTAATATCGACCACAACAGGCAACGTAGTTGCAAGCGTGAATGTTGGTTCTTATCCTTATTCAGTAATATCAAACCCTGCAGGCACTTTCATGTATGTGGCAAATTCAGGCAGCAATAATGTGACAGTTATAAACGAGCAGACATTCCAACCGGTAGCAAGCATAAATGTGGGGAGCGACCCGATAGCGCTGGCAGTGACGCCTGATGGCACGCGCGTCTTCGTGACAAACTACTATTCAAACAGCGCAAGCATCATATCAACTGCCAAGAATGCAGTAATAGGCACAGTCCCTCTTGGCTCAAACCCGATAGACATCGATCTCACTACCAACGGTGCATTTCTCTACTCTGCGAATTACGGATCGAATTACATCAGCTACATAAACACCACCAGCGGCAATGTCATCGCCAAAATACCAGTGGGCTCTGGGATAAATACGGTAGTAGTAACACCAGATGGCTTCTACCTTATGGTAACGCAGCAGTATTCCAATACTGTAAGCCTGATCAACACCACGAGCAACAAGGTTGAAAAAATAATAGCTGTAGGGAGCCAGCCTGTCAATATCGGGATGGCATACGGGACATCTTCATACCAGCATACATGATGGAATAACAAAAATGTCGCCTGGCGCGCTAGTTAGCAATGCTTAAAAGGGTTTGAATAAGGGGCAGCGAAACATTTAATAATCCTTGCGCATAAATTCTTTGAAATATAGCAAATGAGCTTATTATAAAAGCTTTAATAGCTATATGATTAATAAATAGTGAAATGCCAGGGTGGCGGAATCCGGTAACGCGTACGCCTGGAGATAAGCCTGTAAGCGTATGGCTCTTCTGAGCCTTCTGGGTTCAAAAGCTAATAGCTGAATATCCCAGCCCTGGCGTGGTGTTTAGATGGAAAAGCAGGAGCGCAAAGCCGCACAGAAGCAAGAAACCACAATAATAAGGCTAGCGGGCAGAGACATAGACGGTTCGCTTAACATAAGGAGGGCTCTCGCAAAGATTAAAGGTATAGGCATGAACCTCTCCAATGCGCTCTCGGTAGCGATAGAGGAGAAGCTCAGCATACCAAAATCTACTCAACTTGGCTCCCTGAGCGAGCAGCAGATTGCAGAGATAGAGAAGATGATAAAAGACCCTCGCAGTGCAGGAATACCCACATTCATGCTCAACCACAACAAGGACATGGAAAGCGGAATGCCAAGGCACTATGTTGGCAACGATCTTTTACTTGCCACAAGGCAGGATATAAACAGGGATGTTTCTATAAAGGCGTGGCGCGGATTCAGGCATCAGTACGGTCAGAAGGTGCGCGGCCAGCATACGCGCTCAACCGGAAGGACAGGAGCGACTGTGGGAGTTACTAAGAAGGCGGTAGCTGCTGCGCAGAAGGAGGCAAAGGCCGCGCAGAAAGAAAAGCCAAAGTGATTGAATGGGAGCGCCGAAGAGGAACAGGAAAAAATACGAGAAACCCAATGACATAAGAAACATGGAGCGCATAAAGAGCGACCATGCCCTAGTTGAGCAGTACGGGCTCAAGAACCTGAAAGAACTTTGGAAGGTTCAAACAGAGATAAGCAGGCTTAGGAGGAATGTGAGAGAGATGCTTTCAGGAAACGAAAAGTACAAGAGCATGGAGGGTGCAATGATGGCAAGGCTGAAGAGGCTCGGCATCGCAACCGATGCCACTACGCTCGACAACCTTCTTGACCTCAACGAGCAATCTTTGCTGGAGCGAAGACTTCAAACCCTAGTTTTCAAGAGCGGGCTTGCAAGAAGCCTCAAGCAGGCAAGGCAGCTCATTGTGCATGGCTATATAGCGATAAACGGCAAGCGCGTGAACAGGCCTGGATATCTTGTGGATACTAGCGAGGAGAAGATGATAGGCTATTACAAGCCAATAGACATCATGCCAAGGAAGCCCCAGGCGAGCGAGAACGCAAGCGCGCAGCAAAGCGAAGCCACTGAAGAAAAAGAGGGCGAGTGATACTTATGGGAAGCGGCAAAAGAATAAAGGCAAAGCCCAAGGAGGCGCCTGAGAAAGAAGAGAAGGAAAAGGAGAAAGTTTCATATGAAGCAAAGGCAATGGAGACGCAGGTCACAAAGGTAAAGCCAGAGCGCTGGGCTGTCGCGCATGTATACTCATCGAAGAACGATACAATAATAACGCTCACGGACATGAGCGGATCTGAGACTATTGCGGTTGGAAGCGGGGGTATGATGGTAAATGCGGATTCTCAGGAAGGCTCGCCATATGCAGCAATGCAGGCTGCTTACAAGGTTGCAGCCGAGGCAAAGGAAAAAGGCATAACAAACATAAACATTGAAATTCGTGCGCCAGGCGGCCACGGCTCAAAAACCCCTGGAAGCGGAGCGCAGGCTGTTGTGAGGGTGCTCGCAAGGAGCGGCCTAAAGATAAACAGGATAGAGGATGTCACCCCTATACCTACAGATACAACCAGAAGGCCTGGAGGCAGAAGGGGAAGGAGGGTATAGACCTTTCTTAAAATTTGCAGAGAAGGATCTTTGGGTCTTTTCAAAAGAATAGTTTTGTATAATTTGCTTTTCAAAGTAGAATTATGAAAAGCGTGTGGAACGGCTCCATAGCGTTCGGCCTTGTCAACATACCAGTAAGGGTCTATCTTGCGACGTTAGACAGGGAGATACCCCTGCATTCTCTTTGCAAAAACGGCCACAGGATAATATACAAGCGGTGGTGCCCTGTGGAAGAGAGGGAGGTAAGCTGGCAGGAGCTAAAGAAAGGCTATGAGATATCAAAAGGCAAGTACATAGTGCTTGAAAAGGAAGACCTAGACAGGATAAAAATACCCACAACAAAAGCAATAGAGATAAAGGAATTCATAGACCCAAGCCAGCTCGATACATTATACATTGAAAAGAGCTATTACGTTGTGCCAGACAAAAACGGAGCGCGTGCTTACTCCCTATTCTTGACAACCCTCGCACTGCTCAACAGGCTTGCAATAGGAAAGTTCGCAATGAAGGAGAAGGAGCACATCATAGCAATACGCGCATACAAGAAAGCTTTGCTCATGCACACTCTTCATTACGCTGAGGAGATAAACTCAATAGAGGAGCTTTCCGAGCTGCGCGCGCTAGAGAAGCCGGAAAAGAAGGAGCTTGAGCTGGCGCAGATGCTTGTGAATAGGCTAAGCAGAGAGAGCTTTGACATAGAAGAATTCAAGGACGATTATGCAGAGGCGCTCAGGAAGCTGATAAAGGCAAAGGCTGCCGGAAAGGAGTTTGAAATAAGAGCAGAAAAAGAGGTGAAGAGCGCCAAAAGCCTCATAGAGAGCCTTACCGAGAGCCTCAAAAAGCAATGATATCATGAGTCTATGGAATGGCAACCCTTCGCTCGTAAAGCCGATGCTGGCTTTCCCTTCAAAACCTTTTGATTCGAAAGATTTCCTGATGGAGATAAAATACGATGGCACCAGATGCATAGCTTATATAGACAAGAATTCCAGGACAGTAAAGATGCTCAACAGAAGAATGGCCTTCTTTGAGCAGAGGTATCCTGAATTTGCAAGCTTGTACAAGAGCATAAACGCGAAAAGGGCAATTATAGACGGCGAGGTTGTGGTTCTTGAAAAAGGCAAGCCAAATTTTTACCTCTTGGAAGAAAGAGAGCAGAGCAGCAGCCCTGCAAGGATAGACATACTCAAAGACATACATCCTGCCACCTACATAGTGTTCGATGTGCTCCATGTTGACGGCGAAGATGTCATGAATTTGAAGCTTTATGAAAGGAAGAAGCTCCTCGATAAAGTAGTCGATGAAAGCGACTTCATGATAAAATCAAGCTTCATATATGAAAAAGGGAAGGCGCTTTTCAGCAGGGCTAGGAGAAAAGGCCTTGAGGGCGTAATGGCAAAGCGGCTCGATTCCATCTATGTGCAGGAAAGGAGCAAGGACTGGCTCAAGATAAAGTCTCTCAATACAATTGATGCTATTGTGCTAGGCTACACTTCTACTGAAAAGGAGGCATTGAGTGCGCTAATTCTCGGCGCATACAAAAATGGCCGGCTTGCATACATAGGCAGGGCTGGCACCGGCTTTACAGAAAAGCAGCGTTCAACGCTCCACTCGCTTCTTAGCAAGATGAAGAGCAGCAAGCCTTATGCAAAAATAGAAAGCGCTGGCGCAGGAAGGAGCGTGACATATACAAAACCAGAGATTGTTGCGGAGATAAAGTTCTTGGAGCTTACAAATGATGGCATGCTGAGGGCGCCGTCCTTCATGAGGCTGAGAAACGACAAGCTTCCAAGCGAATGCACATTGGAAAGTGCAGTGCCTTTCTACCACTAGTATCCAGCAATCGCCTCATATAATATTTCATCCGCTCAATACCGTCATTGCATGTCTATCATCATCTTATTTTTATCTCCTCTTTGTAGTACTCAAAAAACAAATTTGTTATTGAAGCTTTAAGCGCATCTACCGCTTTCCCTAGTTCTTCTTCCCTGCTTCTGTAGAACTCGATTCTTTGATTCATCTCCCTCTTTGCCGCTTCGGCGCTCTGCTCGCTGCTTTCCTCCATCTTTAGTATATTGATCTGCTCTCTTGTGGATGCCTCCTCCTTCACGATAGTACTGTAGTTGTTGGCAATCTGCAAAAGGTCGGTGCTAAGAACCCTTTTTATTGCACTTTCTGCCATCTCTGCGCTTTTCTGCTCCAATTCATATTCATGCACCTTTTCTACAAGCTCATTGAGCGATTTTATTATTTTTGGATATGTCTGCTCGTTTATCGCTTCGAAAGGCCTTTCTATAACATCCACAAGCCTGAACTTGCCATTTGATTCATGGTCATGCTTTCTTGCAACCCTCTCCAAAGGCTTAAGCAATGCCTCCATTGTGTTTGAAAGAGCCCGCCTCTTCGCCTCTTTATCTTCTAGCTCTTTGTTGAGCAGAGAAAGCCCTTTGCGTGCACCGCCTCCGCTCTTTTTCGAAAGTGTAAGTTCTATATTCATCTTTTCAAGCGCCTCCCGCTCATTCTTCATCTTTACTATCTCACCTTCTATCGCTTCAAGCTTTTCTATCTCTTCGGATAGCCTTGTGAACCCACCAAAGGTTGCGCTTTCCAAGTCAAGAAGGCTTCCGAGCTCGTTGGTCAGGTCTTCTAAGCTTTTGAATGCCCTTTTTATTTCATACAAGTAGTCGCCATAGCCCAATATGACAATCTTGAACGATGCGTTGAGCTTCAAAATGCTTTCTATTAAGCCCTTTGCCATCGATTCGCAGTGGAGAAGCATTTGGTATTCTGGCTTGGCTCCAATTGCAATTTTTCCTCTTGCTGATGCGATTTCATTGGTTACTACCCTGGCGTAGCGCGCCTTCTGCTCCTTTGCAGAGGATGGCGTCGCAGGAGCTATGAATTCAATGTCCGGCTCTGCATCCAAATCGCCAAAAGCAATGCAAGCTCTTTCGAATTCGTCAAGAGCTCTTATTACCAATCCCAGCCTTGCCGCTGCCCTTTCGGTGGTTTTTCTGACTTTTGCATCGAACAGGCTTTTGTTATATGCACCGAGATCCTTTTCTTCGACTTCCTTTACATTGTGCCTTCCAAAGATCATTTCGCATTATCTCGTTATCTCCAAGCTTTTCATCTCTTCAAGGTATTTCCTGCCAGTACCCTCAAAGAAAGAGCGCGCAGGCTCGAGTATTTTTACAAGATAACCGCCAACAGCGTCCTTCAAATCCGCAGGGTGTATCTTGTTTTCCACATATGCATTCTCAAAAGCATCCAAGCTTTCGAAGCTGCTCACACTTCCAAGCTTTTTGTTCTCTATTTCAAGCTTCTCTCCATTCCTGAGCAGGTGCGGCCATATCACATATCTTATCAGGTCGACTATAGGATTTACATCTATCGAGCCTTGCGGGCAGTAAGCGCTGCTTACCTTCTTCCTTATCTCTTCCTCGCTGTCGTGGATGAATATTGCAGTATTTGGCTTGGATTTTGACATCTTTATGTCTATAAGCGCATTGTCAAGCTTCTCCCTCTCGCCCTGCTCCCTAGCCTTAATTATTGCGCCTCTCTGCTCCTCTGTTATATGCATGCCCATGAGAAGGTGATGGTGCAATGCTACTGGCTTGTATGTGAATGCAGGCGCGCTTTCTATTGCGACTACGTGCGCTTTTCTCTGATCTTTTCCTGCGTGAGCAATGTTTACATCCATGCTGTATATGTCTGCGACCTGCATTGGCACATAGATAAGTTGCGAAAGGCTTACATCTTCGCCTTCCTTCCTGCCAAGGATCGTTATGCTCCTCTTCGCCCTGTTTAGGCTCATCATAGAAGCCACCTTTAGCACATTTTCAAAATACTTCTCGCCAAGCTTTTCATAGAGCTCCGAGCCGAGTATGAATTTTGCCTTTTCAGGATCTCCACCCACGCATCTTAGCGAAGCCTTCAGTGCCTCGCTGAAATAATTCTTGGCGGTGTGCCTTATTTTGTCTATGTCGCTTCCGAGCTTCTTGTTTATCCATGTGTGCATGTCTGCAAGGAATACAGTCGTATCTGCGCCTGCTTTTTGAAGGTCCGCCATCTTGCTCATGCTCACCAAGCCAGTGCCTATGTGCACAAAGCCGGATATCTCAAAGCCGATGTAATGCCTTAGCTTTTCCTTTTTTGTTATGTAGTCTAAGAGCAGCTCTTCTGTGAGTATCTCTTCCGTAGGCAAGCGCTTTATCAGCTCAAGCTGCATCTGCTCGTTTTTTGAAAGAGTGTCCATCATGCTATCATGCTAATATAATCTTGAAAGGATTTAAAGATTGCGTGCAAGCCATAAGCGCTCATCAGGGAAAGCGAAATGGTTTAGATAAGGTTTTTATATGCTCTTTCAAGAAATTACTATCTATGGGGATAATAAGCATTGCGAGCGGCATAATGGGAAGCTCCTACTCGACAATAGCGCTGCTTGTCAAGCACTACGGCTATGCAGCAATATTCACTCTTATGCTTCTTGAAGGCTCTTCCTTGCCGGTGCCGAGCGAGGCAGTGCTACCGCTCACTGGGCTTCTCGCAAGGAGTGGCCTCCTCAATGCCTACTGGGGATTGGCAGCTGCCCTGCTCGGGAGCATCGGCGGCCTTGCGATCGATTACTACATAGGCTATTTCATAGGCAAGGATATAGTATACAAACATCTGCAAAAGTTCCACATAAGGAAAGAATCCCTTGATGCATTTGACAGATGGTTTGAAAGGAACGGCTTGGCCGCTGTTTTCCTTTCAAGGCTCATACCTGTGCTCAGAACCTTTATGAGCTTTCCGGCGGGATTTGCCAGGATGGACCAAAAGAAGTTCTTTGCCTACTCAATAGCAGGTTCTCTCATATGGGATTCCCTTCTCGTGGGCTATGGCTACTATGCGCTGCCGGTCAGCAACGCTGTTTTACTGATAACAAGCATTGCCATATTTGCATTGCTGCTTTACTTCATATATTACATCGCGAAAAAGCGCATGAAATAGCTATCTGCGCAGAAGAAGCTTTTCGACTTCGAGCCAGCTGCGTGCCACTTTCACACCGTCTGGTACTTGGCTCTTGTTCCAGCCCTGCTCTATCATTATCACATACCTTCCTTTTTCTGCAAGAGCCCTTGCTATTGCAGGATCGTCTTCTATGAAGGCATCCCCCTCAGCATTCAGTTTTTCAATACTCTTTCTTACATGGATAAACTCATCATAAGGTATGTTGTTGAGCTTGAGCCATGCCTTTACTGCTCTTTCATCGCCTACTGTCCCGGTCACTATCTTTATTATGAAGGTTTCGTGCAGCTTTTCGACCACAGCAGGAACATACTCATCTACTGGCGGAATTTCAGCGTAATTATCCCACACCCTCCTATATATCTCATATACCGTCTCCTCCTTTATGCCTGTAATCTTTTCGAGGTTATAATCGTTGATATCATTTTTGCTTTTTCCTATTCCATACTCCTCGTTGGCAATCCTAAGCCAGCTTGTCATGGAATCAGCTACTGTGCCATCTATGTCGATGCATAACGTTTTCATGTTATAAGTTCAATCAAAATATAATATTTATTAATTTTGTTTTGTTTTTGCCAATAATAAGAACAAAGAGAACAAAGGCTGAAAAGTAAAAGAAAAGAGAAAAAGAAAAGATAAAAGGAAAACGAAAAAGAAAGAAAAGAAAGAAAAAGGGAAAGGCTTTCAATATCAAACTTCTTTTATTGCCGCCTTGATCTTTGCCATCATGGCGTCGTCTATATTAGTTATATTGTGGGCCTTTCTTGCGTGCTCTGCTATCTTCTTCATAAGTGCTGCTTCATCCTTTGCCTTTGTGGTGAAGCTGCAATCCATACCTATATCTCTACATGCAAAACTCTTCATAGGAATCACCAATATTGTTGGTTTTTACAAAATATAAAAACCATGATGCTCAATGCATTGGATTTAAAAAGCAATAGCCATTTTAGAAATCTTTAAATTCCTTTTTAAAATTATCCAGAAATGCGAAAAATTTCTAAAAAAATATTAGAAAATCAGCTTAAACTTATGCTTGCTATGTCCTTGAATGCGTGAAGCTGCACGCCAGCATCATCTGTAGAGCTTATCACAACTATCTTTACATGCATGGCTTCAGCTTTTTCAAGCACCTTTTTCACATTTTCATCGCCAAGAACGCTGTCGTTGACAAGAATCGTCCCAACTTGGTAATCGTCAAGTGCCTTTGAGACCTCTTCAATCCCATATTTTGAGCTGCCAGATGGGAGCCCCATGAGGAATTCCTCCATAAGCCTGAACTCCTTCCTTACCTGCTCCTTCTCCAATATGCTTGCAACGGCAGGGCTTTTTATGAGCTCGTATACGCCAGATCTTTCCGCATTGCTCGTATTTTCATATATTATATTCTTGCCGATCTTTATACCATTCTTCTCGATGTAGCCCTTGAGGTCTTCTTTTGCAAAGCCAGGCCCTGCTATTATTACAGTGTCGACATCCATGCCGTTTATTATCCCTATTATATTGTCGAAATACTTCTTCTTCTGCTCCTCAAATTCCTTGTTTTGCATGCGCTTGCTCAGTCTGCTATAAATCTCATTGCCAAATTCGACACCATAGCCAAGAAGATATGCCTGCAATGCCTGGTCGTCGTCCATGACCACTATGCCCAGCCTGGGTTTCTTGGTGTTCCTCACAGCATCGTTTATAATCTCTACAAGGTAATCGGGCCAATGATCTTTTTTTATCTCTACTATATCGCCCTCTGCTATGTTGAGCGTGTGGTAGCTGTTGAGCTTCACGTATTCCAAAGGTCTTCCCTCTGTAATCTTGCCTACCACCCTGAGCCTTTTCGCTGTCTTGTCGAGCTCTGTTTTCTCAACTTTCACAGCAATGACCACATCTTTAAGCTCGCCAACATCCCCCTCGTGTGATTTAAAGCGCCTTTGAGTCTCAGATTTTACTATGTCTTCTGCAAAGATGATCCTCTGCAAGGCCCAGAGGTCTTCAAGCGTGTCGATTTTTACCTTGAGCGTGCCTGTTGCGCTGTAGAATTTTATGACCTTCATTTCATTGACCAATTAATATTCAATGCAAAAATAGAAATAAAGATTTGCCTTTTTATGTTGCTGTGCAAGCACATTGCAATATACAAAATTATTTAATTCTGCATTTTAAAATGAATTTGGTAGAAATGAAGGAAAGGCTGACCATAACGCTAGATACGTTCTTGCTCAAAGAGATAGATGCCACAATAGACGGCATAAATGTAAGAAATAGGTCTCATGCTATAGAGAGGCTCCTTGAGACCGCGCTCGCTCAAAATGCACCCAAAAAGGCGGTTGTGCTTGCCGGTGGCAGCACTGTGAGAAGCTCAGAAGGTAT
Organism: Candidatus Micrarchaeia archaeon; assembly: GCA_049966495.1. Taxonomy (GTDB): domain Archaea; phylum Micrarchaeota; class Micrarchaeia; order Micrarchaeales; family Micrarchaeaceae; genus JAKAWW01. Next base: position 1,818 of record JBMFUN010000019.1, on the reverse strand, counting down.
TTTGATGCCTAAGGTAATGCTCAAAGTAAGGAACAAGCCCATTCTGGAATATGTGCTGCAAGAGCTGAGCAGGAATGGGGTCAACGAGCTTGTCATTGCAGCAGGGGAGGGCAGCGAGCAGATAACAAGCTATTTTGGCAATGGCTCTTCATTCGGCGTCAGGATTACATACCTTATAGAGGAAAAGAGAAGGGGCACCGAGGGGGCATTGTTATTGGCAAAAGGGCTTGTAGGGCCAGAGCCATTCTTTGTTGTAAATGGGGATAACATCTACAAATTCGACCTTCTTAACATGTACAAGCAGCATCTTGCGACGAAGGCGGTCGTGACCATAGCCCTCACGACAGCAGAGAAAACCTCAAATTTCGGGGTCATAAAGCTTGAAGGCTCAAAAATAATGGAATTTACAGAAAAGCCTGTCATAGGAAAGAGCCAGCTGGTAAGCACAGGCATGTACATTTTTGACAAGTCTGCATTGGACATGATTGAACCGTCAAGTGAACCCTCTATGCTCGAATCGGGCTTATTCCCAAGGCTTGCCGAGATAGGCAAGCTTTATGGCTATGTAATATCAGGAGCATGGCAGCCTCTCATATCCAATAATATAGAAGGCAGCATAAAAAAGATGGAAAAGCTTGTTGCAAGTGTTAGTTTTTAGGTCGTGTCGGTGAATTTTTAACCTGCAGTTGAACAAAAGGCTTAAATATCTATTCGTAAACTTTTATTGTAGAAGAGAGTCATTGGAGATTTGATGCAAACGCTGCAAAGATTGGAAATATTTGTCCACATGCTCATATGCAGCGTGAGCACAGGCCTTTATTACAAGCTTAATCCAATGATATGGGCCGCATAAACCCCTCCTCTCTTTATAAATTTTTAAAAAGGTGGTTTATGTGGCGCAATTATATAGGTTGGAGTATAAGCAAAAGCTCACTAGGCGAGAGCAACTGCTTATCTTGGAAATAGGAAGGGACAGGATTGATGCTGCTTCGAAGTTCGTGGACTACATATACGAAATATATGGCATATCAAAAAGCTCTACATGGTACCTGCTCAACAAGCTCAAGGAAAGGGGTATATTGGATTTCGCAAGCAAGGATGAGATAGGAAAGCCCTTATTCTTGACAAAGGCGGGCCTTGCAGAGCTCTCCAGCATAGAGAGGCAGGGGCTCAAGAACAGGCTTCTAGAGGAGTTCAGCACAATGTACCTGCAAAGGGCTTATGCAGAGGGCGTGGTGGATGAGATAGGCCATATAGCAATAAGCTAGCCAGTGCTGGAACGCTGGCTAGCTCTTTTTTGATTGCTAAAGCCAAGAAAGCACGCTACTTTCTGCTTATATATCACCTTCTTCACAATTTATTGTGATAAAATGTGCGAAATTGCAAATGTTGATCATCCCAATAATGAGGGTGATAGATTTACAGAAATGTAGCCGCGATTTCATTTTTCACCGCTTGACTATCTTTGCTTTTGAGATTTCAAAAATCCTTCAAAATAAGGCTCTGGATGACTTTGACAAATCAATGCTTGGATTCGGTACTCTTGCCATTCTGGGCAGCATTTCCAAGCTAAGAAGCAGAGAGCTTAGAAAGAAGAGTGAGCATCTTCAAACCAATTCATGGAGAGTCTTGGGATTTGAAAGTTCCTCCATTGTATATTTTGAAATCGCTCCGGCGAGCTCGCTGCCCAGCCTTCCATTGAGCACCAGCGGAATATTGGAATCTACCGCATTTCTCCTTATCCTGTAATCGAAATTTTCAATGCTTCCATCTGTAATTATGAGCGAGAACCTGCCGAGATTGTCGAGCACAGAATCT
>JBMFUN010000018.1:0-13798 GCA_049966495.1 Candidatus Micrarchaeia archaeon | reverse complement strand
TGGTCACTAACTCGTTGATAGGATATGGGGAGCAAAACAAGCCTATGGCATATGCTTTGAAACCACTCTTGCGCACAGTCCCAGTGATGGGTGCCATAATAGATAATTCAAGCATAAAAACACTCTTTATAAATGACGGCATATTGCTCTTTGGAACCCTTTCCGTCATTATTGCATTATATTCCATTTTCTTGCTTCTCGAGCAAAGGGAAAAGAATGTGCTTGAAAATGATAAAGCCTACTCGCTTATGCGCCTTAGCGAAAACATTGAGAAGACGCATCAGAGATGCATGCTGAGAATATGAGCATTACTATATCTTGCTAAGTCTGTTGCTGATCTCTTCCATTGGCAGCTTTGTTGCAAGCAGCGGAATATGCTCCACCTGGGCGATTTTTACTGCAAGCTTGTCAACATTCAAAAGGTTGTGGACCACAACTATTTTCGGCTTTATCGGTGCAACTCTTATCACAACCATCGGTGACCTGCCTGTTGTGACGTGCTCGAAGATGAAAGCCCTTTCTGTTGTGGAACCGAATAGCATAGGGTATTCTGCAGGGGACATCTCAAGTATGACGCGAAGGCTGTCAAGCCTGGTATAGCCGAAGATTTTTATGTTGTCAAGGAATGAAGGATTGGCGACAATCTTCCCCTCTATGATCCTGTTGAAGTCGACTCCACTTATCGGGGCGGTAAAATCGTGTATCTGGTAAAATGAGGGCGTTTCTCTGGCGTTGAGCTTGTTGAAACTGTTTATAACATTACTTCCCTTTTTTTCATCTATCTCAAAGAGCGCATCGACAAAACGCCTTATAACTCCAACGCCCGGGCTGAGCCTCCTGTTGCTTTCGTAGTCGCTTATGGTTGAAGCGGATATCTTGATCTGCTTTGAAAGTTCGGTCTGTGTTATCCCAAAGAGTTCTCTCCACTTTTTCATCGCGCTTCCAGGGCTTTCAGAAAGTGCAATCTCGCCAGCGATTTTTTCCTTTAGTTCATCCATATAATCACTTGCTTTTTCCATCATTGCCTTTTCGCCTACTACCCTTCTTGTTTTTCTCTATCTGCTTGTAAAGGTTTTCTATGTAGGCAGCTTCTGCATCATTCTTCTTGCCTTCAGTACCTTCCAGATTTGGCGCTATCTTGGGCTTTCTTATCAAGCCGTATATAAGTATGACTATTCCAGATAAGAATGCCACCACCCCGATTATCTCTAGTACTGCATATGGCAAAACAGCGCTTATAGGCACAGGTAATATGGTGACCATTACAGGCACGCTAAAAGCAGTCGAATTGCTTCCTTTTGTATTATCTATCACAAGATAGCTTGTATGGGAAGTCAAGTTCTGAGGGAGTATCACATCTAATATCCTTTCATTTACATAGACCAGTGAGCTGTTGCCCTTTTTAAGCATGTCTGCATAATAGAGCCCTCCTGCTGAATAATTCTTTTGCATAAATGACTTCCATTCATTAAAAGTCGTAAAGTTGAATACGTAACTGTTGATGGAATTGTCTGATAACACCAGTAGTGCTGTTAGTGCTTTTGTGGTATTAAATTTGGGTATTGTGACAACAGAGAAGCTATTGTTTGACACTGTAAGGTTTTTGCTGGTTTTTAGGCCTTTCATTACTCCTTCAGTAGCAAAGCTAGACGCATACATTAATGCAATCGCCACTATTATAAACAATAGTCCTACGTAAACAGTTTTCTTCCTCATTTGATCACTAAATATTAAAACATGCAAATATAAATATACTTCATTTGTCGTTGTTATTATTTCATCGAAAAGAATTTTCTTTGCAAAAAAAGAAATAGATGCCTTAGATAAGTTTTTAATTGTAAGTTGCCCTAATATGTTGAGCATAAAGTGATCTGATGGAGAATATTGAGCGCCTTAAGACAGGAATAGAAGGCCTTGACACCCTGCTCTATGGTGGCGTGCCTGTAGGCAGTCAGACACTTATAGTAGGGGGGCCAGGCACAGGCAAAACCTTGATGAGTTTTGAGATCCTATACAAATGCGCTAAGAGTGGCATCCCTGCGGCATTCATAGCTTTAGAGGAATCTCCATCAACAGTTGTAAAGAATGCATCGTTGACGTTTAGCGCATTTACTGATATTGACAAGATGATCTCTACCAAAGTGCTTGTGGTTGATGGGGAAAATCCTTCGCTCAAAGTTTATACCCCTACAGATTCGCAGATGTACTCCTTTGGAAACATACTCTCTGATATAAACGCAATCATAAGCGAGAACAATGCCAAGGTAATCGCATTAGATTCCATATCAATGATAAAGCTAATGCTTGGGGATCCATTTCTCTATAGAAGGGCAATGATAGCACTAGTTTCAAACCTTAAAAGGCTTGGAGTCACAAGCTTCATAACATCTGAAATGGGCACCTCAGAAAGAGATAGGGTCAAGTTCAGCCAAGAATTCTTCATTTTCGATGGAATAATAGCAATGTATGCAAGCAAAGAGGAGGAGAAAAGAGTGACTTCTCTTGAAGTTCTGAAAATGAGAGGAAGCAACCATAGCTGGATGCTCTCCCCATATGAAATAACAGAAGAAGGATTTAAGGTTTTTTCTGGAGAATAGGCAGAGCAGATGTTCTATAAGACGAAAGGCAATGTAGAGGAAAGGAAAAAAAGTTATTCGATAATATTAAGCAGTAGGGACAAGCGCGTACTTCTCATAGGTTTTACTCTTTTTCTTGTAATATTGGCTATTGCTTTGCTCATGCTTTCAGGGGTTAAAAAAAGCCCCTTGCAGGAGTGCGAAAGCATTGTGCTTCAGCAGCCGCGAGAGAGCTGTATTGCAAATCTTGCTTTTTCTACGCATAATGCAACTATGTGCGGAATGCTAAAAGGCGAAGGCAGTGCCTATTCATGTATAGAGGGTCTTGCAGAAAGCACCAACAGCATAGCGCTTTGCAACAGCATAGCCAATCTTACACTTAAAAATGAATGCATTTACCATATTGCATTGAATACATCAAATCAAACTGCCTGCAGCTTGCTTTCCGGCCAGCTGCTCTCAAACTGCTTCTATAACTTTTCACAGAAGGAAAATTTTGCAAATATGAGCATTTGCACCAAGATACAGAATTTAACATTGATGCAGAAATGCAGATATATAAATGTATACCATTCTGCACTTGATACGCTATCATACAAATACTGCCTAGAGCTGCCAAACACAACAAATGGCACTGTGCTTTCATATATCCTGTCAGCAAACGCTTCTAGCTATGAAAATCTTGAGATTGCATTCGAAGCTACCAATTTTAATATAACCCCGCAGGAGTACTGCATTTTGCAAATAGTAAACAAGACGAGGAATGAAACGCTGTGCAATTCTACTGGAGGTATTGCAAGCAGCATTTGCAAAGGCCTTTTTGTAAGCTACAGCAAAAATGTAACAATAAATGAGACTGTTGCTTGTGGCAATGTTCCATCATATCTAAAAAGCATTTGCGAATATTCGTATATAACGAGCCAGGCAATTTCCAAAGACAATTTGTCGATATGCAAGACAATAGACAATGAAACATATATGGACCAGTGCATTTTCAATCTTGCATACAAATACAATAATACCTCTTATTGTGCCTATATTAAAAACGCCACAGCAATGAGCGCCTGCTATTATACAGTAAAATGACCACCATGGAGAGCGATACGGCCATAATATCAACAATAAGGTATACCCCTGATCAGAATGCAGATATATACACTGCAATATCTGATTCTTCTGTATTCAAGTTTAATGCAGGAATCTTTGATGCTGATATAGGATTTCGCATAACGCTTGAGAACGGCAAACCTATTTCAAAGATGCCAGCCCAAATGGGCGAATATGAAAAGGTGCTTTCCAAGCTAGTGAAAAAAATCGAAATAAGGCGAAGTAGCATAGTAGCGGTTAATCGCGAGGTTGAAAATATTGCAGAAAAGATGGAAAGCACTCTTGCCATTGCCGCAAACTTGTTGCTCAAGAGCATATTGAGCGGTGCTCCGATAGTAGTAAGATTTCATAATGATGCTGACGGGGCAAGCGGAGCAATTGCCCTCTACAAGGTGATTCGCCATATAGAAGGCAAGTTCGGATTTGAAAGCAACATTTCCTGGCGGATGAATAGAAGCATAGAGTATTCTGCAGAAGACTTCTATTATGATCAGGTTTTTTTCAAAGGTTTTAAGAGCATTGAAAAGCCTCTGGTGGTCATAATTGACTTCGGAACAAACAAAGGAAGCGAAAAAAGTATAGTCGAAGCAAAAAAATCCTGCAATATAATCATTCTGGACCATCACATACAATATGAGGGGTTTGAATCTGTGAAACCAGAGCTTTATATAAATCCTTGGGATTTCGGTGGAGATTCCAATTTTACCGCAGGCGCGCTTGTTTCAGTTTTTGGATCATTGATCACGGGCCTAGATCTTAGCAACCTTATAAAGGCCTCATTCGTTGGGGATTTCAGCACATATGCAGAATTTGTTCCAGGGTCGGAACAGGAAAAGATTGCAGCGGTACTTGATTATCTAACTGCCAGCAAACGGGTCAAGAATATCTCGCCAAGTTATCTGCTCGAATTTATTGAAGACAAGGCAAAGCTTGAGGAGACATATACACATGCAAAGAACTTAATGATTGAAGCAATAGATGCTGGTCTTCGCAATGTGAAGAACTATTTGAACAATAAGGGTATATCAATCCACATAGTAGATTTTAAGAAGATCTCAAACGATGATGGCTATCCGCTTCCAGGAAGGTTCAGTTCCGCATTGCAGCAAAAGTTTGAGGAGCTATATGGGACTAATACAGTGACAATAGTCCATTTCGGAAACTATATATCTATAAGGGTGAGCAAGGAAATAAGCAGTGACATAGATTTGCTTGGCAAAATCTCAACATTGAGCTCTGAAACAAACGGGCAGGTGACTGGTGGCGGCCACAAAGAAGCCGCAAGCATAAAAACAAGAGAGGGTGAGATGGAAAGCACACTGAGGTGGCTGCTAAGGCTTCTTGGAGTACACGTTTGAATTCAGGCATTTTCTGCAAGGTAATCCTGGTCCTCTTTGCTTAGGCCAAAAGCATATTCTACATAGCTATATACCTCCTCCTTATCGGCGCGCCTCATTGCTTCTCTTATCTCTTTTGCGATGATATGTATCTCGCTGTTGATTATGCGTTTTCTGCTTGAATGAATGGTCCGCTGCAACTTTTTCGCTATTATGGCGATGCGGTTTCGCCCCTCCTTGCTCGCGCTCAACGCCTTGATAACTCTGGGGAATACATATCTGTGTGTTGTGTCTGGCATGTTGCCTTTTGCTAGCGCTATGCCGCTCGAAATGAATGCATTTGCATATCTCCAGTATATGTAATATTGGCTTGAAGATGCACTGTTATAATACATGCTACCCAAGGAGAGCATCTCAAGAGCATTTGAGAGGTCTTTTAAATGCCTATATCTGAAAGGGATGTTCTCTTCAAGCCAGCTGACAAGCATGTCATTAGATACGTCAGTGCTGGAAATCGCTAAGAGCGGCCCTGCATAACTGTTAGATAAGAAGATGCGGTCAAGAGTTTCAAATATGTCCCTTTTCCTGTCCCTTATCCCGATCACATCCAAGGCATCGGCTTCGAGATTTGCTATTGCGTAGAGATCGTTCAGGGCACTCCGGGCGTCGCCATCAGCAATTCTAGCGATTGCTTCTATGTTTTCCTTGCTCACATGTAATCCATATCTCTTGCATTTGCCAGATAGAAGCTTAATGAGCAATTCATATCCTATCTTTTTGAATTCGACAGGCTCTACACGATTCCTAAGAAATGCTATCTTTTGGTCCCACATATCATTTGCGGTGAATATCATTGGTTGTTTTGTTCTTTCTAGAACATCAAGTATTGCACTGCTTGCACCCTTGTCAAATCGCATTGCCAGCTCATCTATCTCATCCAATAGGATCATATTGCGCTTGTGAAACAGCGAAGAGGAGGTTGCAGCAGGCAGAAGTTTTGCAGTTATTGTTTCCTTGTCTCTGTAATCGCCTGCATTGAGCTCTATAATACCCCATCCTTTTTTCCTTGCAATTAGCTCTGCAGCTGTTGTCTTCCCAATTCCTGAAGGCCCATATAAAAGCAAGGGTTTCCTCTTAACACCCCTGTCTATTTCATCAGCGTAAAGCGTGATTTTGTCTATTGCATCATCATTTCCTATCAGCTCATCTAAGCTTTCTACCGAATAGAACCCCTCAAGATCTGGGATAGAGGCGGGCATGCCATTACCAAAATATCTAATACCGCAATAGTATTGTTTTTAAACCTATTTTAACTTAACTATATATCATATATCTATATATCAATACTAAATATCAATACTAAATTAAAAGTGTGTTGTAGAATGCCTAAGGAAAATATTAAGAATGTGCCTTTGCATATCGCCCTAATACCTGATGGGAACAGAAGATGGGCAAAAGCCCACAAACTGAATTTTTTTAAAGGCTATGATTTAGGGGTAAAAAAGTTTGTAAAGTTCAGTATTTGGGCGAAAGAGCTAGGTATAAAGACCCTAACAGTATGGGCCCTTTCTACTGACAATATAAAGCATAGGAGCAAGGAAGAGCTATCAGTCCTTTATAGTATTTACATCAAAGCCACAAAGGACAAAAGCATATTGAAGATGCTCAAAGATAATAAGGCAAAGATAAATATCATAGGAAATCTCAGGCTTTTGCCAAAGAACGTGAGGAAGGCATTACTTGGGCTACAAGAAAAAACTAGGTATTACAAGGGCTTTACGATCAATTTGCTAATTGGCTATGGTGGGCGCGAGGACTTATTGCATGCTTTTAAGGCTCTTGCAAAATCAAAATCTACCATAAGTGACGAAACAATCCCAAATCATTTGTTGACCTCAAAGGTCAAGGATGTTGACCTTGTGATAAGGACCTCAGGAGAGATGCGTTTATCAGGTTTTCTGCCTTGGCAGGCTGGCTATTCAGAACTGTATTTTGCAAAAAAATACTGGCCTGATTTTAATAAGGAGGACCTTGTAGAAGCAGTGGAAGATTTCTCCAATAGGGAAAGGAGATTTGGGAAATAATATCCTATGTGGTAGAATGCCCAGCTCGCACGAAGTTTTTAGCAATAAGGCATTCCTTAGGAGCCTGCCTTCTTCAACCATTTTGTTCATAATCCTGCTTATTGTTGGTTTTGTCGTAGGGATAATTGCTGTCGCAATTATGGGGCATTCGATAAGATACAGCATCATCAATCTTGTGATAATAGGTTTTATAACTGGAATGCTTGTCCTTGTGACACCTACATTGTTGACAGTGCTGATAATAAAATCTCTGAAGAGGTTTATATTAGTAAAGTATATTCTTTTCACCGCGCTTACGAGCCTTATAGGTTTTTCTATATTCATGCTGCTTGGCAGTGCGATCTATGTAATAAGCAACAACTATGCTATAGCTTCTGCAATAATACTCGTAGGTGATGCAAGCATCTTTGCATGGTGGTTTATCATAGCCAAGGTGCTCCTCGGAAAACATGGAAGCACAATCGCAATATCATTAGTGCAGCCGACTTTGAATATCCTTGTGTATATCCCATACAGCAAATTTATTTTCACTTTTGAAGTGCCTATGAAAATCCTCCTTATAAAGCTTTATGCGGCAATATTTGTTTTCCTGCTGATGGGTTATATGATCCTTTATGTATTTAACGAGCCTTTCAAGAAAAGCGTAGGATTCAAAGGGATGGAAGCGATGTCCCAATTCGTGCAGGATTGGCTCTTTAACATAGATATGGTTGCCCCAATGGGCCAGAAATATGGCAAGGCGGCAGACATAGAGACCAATACTTTTGTGTTTAAGCACAATGGCAATTTAAAAGCGATCTTCTTCATACCGGATATACATTTCGGCCCGATAGGCATGCTAGGAGGTAGCAGGTTTCCTTATCTTATAGAAAGATTTTCGTATTCCAAGTACAGGGTACCGACTTTTGTTATGCATACGGCTGTGAACCTTGATAACAACCCTATAGCTTCTTCTCAGCTTCCAGCACTTACAAAGGCTTTGACACGCAGCGTGGAGGAGTGCAAAACCTCAAGAGGTGCAAGCACCGCCGGCATATACAAGAGCAGTTATGGCAATTCACACATTTTGGCGCTATCTTTTGGAGAGGATGCTCTTGTTACATTTACTAGGGCTCCTCGAGTCACCGAAGACATCTCCCCTGGTGCGGCCAAGCTCTTTAGGAGCAAGCTCGAAGCCAAATTCAGAAATGTTGCCCTTTTAGACGCCCATAATTCTAGATATGAGAGTGCTCCAAGCAGCGAACTTGCTGGAACAGATATTGGTTCTAGGCTTGCTGCAGAATATATAAAGGCAATCAGCATGCTTTCAAAACCCCTCTACAAAGGCAGGCTTCTGATGGGGGCTTCAAGCATAGAGCTTTTCAATGCAATGAAGAGACCCAAGGATCTTGGAGAAGGCAATCTTAATGCTGCTGTGTTTGAAATCAAGGGTAAAAGATTCGCAATGATACAGTTCAATGCAAACAATATGCTGCCCATATTGAGGGAAAAGATCTTGCGATATGTAAAGGACAAATTCGGAATCGATGCTGAGATATATACAACAGATACCCATGAAGTGAACAAATTGGATCTAGGCGCTTCTAATGTTCTGGGAAGGTATTCCAGCCATTCAAAAATTTTGGTGTTTGTGGACAAGGCCATAAAAGAAGCCCTTGCAAACATGGAAGATGTATCTGTCAGCCATTGCAGATACATAATGAGAGGCTTTAAGATTTGGGGCGAGAACTCCAGGGAGAGGCTTGCTGTAGCCCTTCAGTCTGTGACAGAGCTCGGCAAGATAATAGTGCCTCTTATTATAGCTGCCGCATTTATAGTCGCAGTACTGCTTATATTGGCGATCTAGCGTTTTCAAGAAGTTATAGAAAAACCTTAAAAATAGGAACTCTTATATATTAAAGCAGTGATTAGATGTTGGGTTTTTTTACAAGCAGCACGCATATAAACAAAGCACTTAAAGAAGTGGGGAAAAACGTAGTACTCAAGGGGTGGATCTACAGGAAGAGAAGCAGCGGAGGTAAGATATTTTTCATAGTGAGGGATGTAAGCGGCACCATTCAGTGTGTCGTGGACAAGAGCAAGGTTTCTGATGAGGAATGGAAAAGCATAGACGGCGCCTATCTAGAATCAAGCATAATAATTAGGGGTGTGGTGAAAGAAGATGAGAGGGCGCCAGGTGGCAAAGAGATAGAGGTCAGCGAGCTGATGGTAATACACAGCGGGGAACAGTTTCCAATCACTGAGTACCAAAGCCCTGAGTTTTTGCTCGATGTGCGACATTTATGGCTAAGAAGCGAACGGATGAAGTACATAATGCAGATGCGTGCTCATATGTTTCACTACTTGAGGGAATTCCTTGACAGGCGGGGCTTTTTCGAGATCACTCCTCCAATTATTACAATAGCAGGGGGAGAGACAGGTGCAAACCTCTTTGAGGTAAACTATTTTGATACAAAGGCCTATCTCACCGAGTCATCTCAGCTCTATGCAGAAACAATGATCTATGCCCTTGAAAAGGTCTATTCCTTTGCGCCTTCTTTCCGTGCGGAGAAATCTAGGACAACAAAGCATCTGGCAGAATACTGGCATCTTGAACCAGAGATGGCCTACTTCGACAACGCAAAAAACATGAAGCTTCAAGAGTCTCTTGTAAGTTATGTTGCAAACAAAATGGCAAGAGAAGATGAGGAAGTGCTTGCCAAGTTGGATGTTGATGTGGAAGACCTTAAGAGAGTAAAGCCACCATTCAAGCGAATAAGCTATGAGAAGGCTTTAGATATACTAAATCAGAAGGGTGCAAAGAAGCAATGGGGCGATGACCTTGGAGTTGAGGACGAGCGCCTTCTTACAAGCGAGGAGGAAAAGCCCATATTTGTCTACAATTGGCCGAAAGAAATAAAGGCCTTCTATATGCCTACAAATCCAAAAGATCCGCGCACTGTTTTATGCTCTGACATGCAGGCTCCAAAAGGAAACGGGGAAATCATAGGGGGAAGCGAGAGGATATGGAAACTTGATGAGCTTGTAGAGCGTATGAAAGAGATGAAGCTCAATATTGACAATTACTCTTGGTACATTGATCTTAGAAGATACGGCTCTGTGCCCCATGCTGGCTTCGGTCTAGGCACCGAAAGGCTGCTCAAATGGCTGCTCAATCTTGAGCATGTGCGCGATGCGATACCGTTCCCAAGGGTGATAAATAGGGTTAAGCCATAGTGGGCTTATGTATTCTCTAATGTTGTTGCTTTCGATTGTGCAGCTTGCAATTGTCTCAGTTGCCATTGCTGCAATAATTAAAAATTATACACATGAAGAGCGAACGAGGCTTGCAAGGGCGCTCCTCTTTGGATTGTTGACAGTATTTTTCATAGTTTTCATAGTCCATATAATCAATTCTGGCATTTTCTCTGAATATTTCAATGATATTTATTTTGTCATATTGCTGGTTTCCATAAGCACAATGCTTGTATCGATAGTGCTTTCATATTCCTATCTGGTTAGACCATGCATCTTTATGGGTTTTATACTATTGCTTGTTTACAGCCTGTTTATATATGGCGCCATTGGCGCGTTTGGCTATGGTATAGGGATTTTTGGCGTAGGCACTCTGTACGGACTCTTATTCAAAGAGGAGGGTGTAGTTCCATCAAAGAGGGCTTATTTGCAGAATAACAAAATCGAAATAAATCGGGATATTTTTCAAGTGCTCATTGGCGGAATCGTAATGCTGGTCCTTGCCTATGGAAAGATGGGCATATCCATATTTGTGGTTCTTGCCATGGCTGGATATATACTAAATAACTCCCTTCCCAATTCAAGAATACTTTCCGTGGTCTATAGGCAGATCAGCAGATTAGAGAGGAAGGGGGCGACATACGGAATTGGAGCGGTATACCTGCTTGCCGGCGCCTCTATGCTTGTGGGTTTTATTAGCAATTTGGCATTTCTTGAAGCTGCGATATGCATATTGTTCATAGGGGATGCGCTTGCCACCATAGTTGGCATTAGCTTTCCAATAGCAAAGCTTCCATACAACCGAAGCAAGACAATTGGAGGTTTTCTTGCTTTTGCAACAGTAAGCGTTATATCTTTCTATAGTATTGGCATAGCTCTTTTGCCTAGCTTGGCCTTTTCAATACTTCTTGCATTTGTTGAGAGCATAAGCATGCATTTCGATGACAACTTAACAATATCTGTACTGCTTATAATATTGTTCTATGTGCTTCCCTTGGTTGCTTCTTTATAAAGGCGTAACGCTGTAGCTAGGTTCATGTTTTCTGAATGTTCGCTCTCATAAGGGGTTTCCATTACAAAAGGGCCTCTGCCAAACAATGGGTTTTTGAATATGTTGATAAATCCCTCTTCACCTATATACCCTCTTCCTATATGCCAGTGCCTGTCAAGGCCGCTTCCAAGAGGATATTTAGAATCATTCAAATGCATAAGCTTAAGCCTTTCGCTTCCAATCCTGCTCTCAAACTCGTATTCGAGTTTTTCCACTGCGTCGGTGCTCCTCAAATCATATCCTGCGGCAAACAGATGGCATGTGTCTATACACACCCCAATCCTATCAGAATTAATCTCGTTTATGACTTTTGCGATATCTTCAATCCTGGAACCCATGCTGTTTCTATAGCCCGCAGTATCCTCTAGCAGTATGGAGCATCTTTTGGTTTTATCAAGTATTTCAGCAAGAGAGTTGTATATGTTTTTGAAGCCTTCATCCATACCACTTCCAAGGTGAGAGCCAAGATGGAATACAATACCTTTTATGCCAAGCATGTTGCATATCCTTATGTTTTCTATTCCGTTTTCTACACTTTTCATCCTAATTACTTTTCTTGGAGAAGCAAGGTTAGACAAGTAAGGCATGTGGGCAAAAGCTATTATGTCATTTTCTTTTGTAATAGTGGAAAATCTTTTGGCCTGCTGCCTGCTAATTGTGCCAACAGTCCAACTTCTTGGATTTGACACAAAAAGCTGAAATACTCTGTAGCCTTTGCTTTTTGCAAGCATTGCAGCATTAGCTACACCACCTTTTATTGAGAGGTGAAAGCCAAATCTAGCAATTTTTTTCATGCGACCATTATAGGAATACCACTAAACAAATAAATAGGATTTTATTTAAAAATGTTACCTTTCAATTTATCTCCACTGGGGTGTTTTGTGTGGTTAATGGAAAGAAAAGAGGGTTTAGTCTTTATGATATAGAGGATTATCTTAGGGAGGCAGGCGCTGAGCGCGTAAATGAAAAGGCATTAATAAGCTTTGAGAAGGAGCTCGAAGAAACCGTCGAGGAAATCGTCAATGAGGCTTCGGTATATGCAAACCATGCGGGAAGGAAAAGAATTATAAAATATAGCGACATCGAGCTTCTCAGCGAGCAGAAACCAAAGAGGGTCCTTCTAATCGAAAATCTGCACAAGAAAGTCAAGCATAGGAGGGCTTTAATGCTAAACAAGCAGATGCGCGAATTTTAATCCAAAAGCAAGCGCGACGAAGAGCGCTTCTATGATTCCCATGTAGAATGATACTTCCCATTCTTTGCACCTTTTGATGTTCATTATAAGGTGCGTCCAACTGTATATCTTTTTGCCATATGGGGGTTTGAATGTGCCATCAGGCTGCAGAATTCCAAGGTCTGTCGTATCGAATTTTTTTATGGCATGAAGTATAAATTCCACAAACCACGGCATGAAAACTATCACCCCGAATGCCTCCATGTTGCCCATTATCATTAATACTACTATTATTGCGCCAACCGTATAAGAGAAGCTGTCACCTGGCATTATCTTTGCAGGATAAATATTGAAAATCAGGAATGCCACTAGTATCGCAACACTGATAGATGATATAAGTGTGCCATAGTAGCTTCCATAAATGAGGCTGTATATCAAGAATCCTATTATCATTACAAGCGCAGACCCTCCGGCAATTCCATCAAAACCTCCTAATAGATTGAACGCATTTGCGGCAAAGATAACAGCGAGAGGTATTATAAGCAATGGGTAGAATATGCCAAAGTTTACCAGGCCCACAAATGGTACATCGACAAACGCATTTCCAGCGTTTATCGCCATAAGCGGAAGTGCGCCAAGCAGCGAAAGAAGGGGTTTTTGCCATTGTTTCAATCCTTTCCTTATGTCACGCATGCCTGTGGTTTTTTCCATCTTGCCTTTTACGTTTATGTCATCAAGCAGCCCGCCTATTGCAATCAGCATTACTGCGAGTATTGTGGCATAGATATAGGTAAGCGATGCTACAGGAGTATAGAAAGGGGCCTCCACAGATGGAAAGCTTGATCCAAATATGTATGTTAGCAAGCCAGTGGCAAAGCCAAATGCAACCGCTATGCCTCCACTGCTTGCAACTATTGGTTTGTTCTTCTTATTGTGGTCTATCGATACTACTCCAGATTCAAGCATATACCCCTTTACAAATAGGAGGGCGATTACTGTTACTATAAAAGCAACAATTGTTGGTATGATTATAGTCAGGTATGTATGGTACGTTGTATCACTCAAGAAGGTTATCTTAATATATATGCTCAATATTTAAATAATATTAATATGTGTATGCCCTTGTAGTATAACTTGGATAGAACGCGGGCTTGCGGAGCCTGTAATCCGGGTTCAAATCCCGGCAAGGGCGCCTTCTTGCAGTTACAGGAAAACATGGCAAGGCACTTGTGCTC
>JBMFUN010000017.1:11954-14108 GCA_049966495.1 Candidatus Micrarchaeia archaeon | reverse complement strand
GTGTTTTGATGGAATCATATAAGCATGTGGAAAAACTGACAGGCAAAATAGGGATAAATGTATTGGCTGCTTCTAGTGCCCCATGTAGTTGTGGATCATGTGGATATTGTGATTGCACATGCAGTGACTGTGGAGTGTGCAATACCTCATGTGCATTCTGTGATGATCCATATCCTTATTAAATGCAAAATAGATGGTGCTTAGTTGGCAGATAGTACTGAAGTAGGCCCATTAATAATTAATCCGTATATTTACTCTTATTCAACGCTTGATAACCTCTACGCATATGTTCCATACAAGCATACTCTACTGTCATTTAGTCTGGCTGAATGGGAACAAATTAAACGAAAAGAAGTGGATAATAAAATAAAAGAAGAGCTTATAAAAAACAAGGTGTATGTAGAAAGCAATTATAAAGACAGCATGCTGGAATCATACAGATCTCATTTTGCGTCAAAACCACTTGTGCACATAGTGTACATAATAGCTACTGATTCTTGCAATTTCAACTGTACATATTGCTTCATAGAAAAAAATTTCAGTTCTGAAAAAAGAAGAGTATCAGATTTTCAGACAGCTAAGAAATGGATAGATTATGCGTTCTTAAATTCTAAAGATGAACTGCGCTTTATATTTTATGGAGGAGAACCGCTTTTAAATAAAAACCTAGTCGAAGAGGCCATCACATATATAACAAAGTTAAGCAAAGACTTTAAAAGGCATGCGACAATCTCAATAAATACTAACGGATCAATTTATAGTGATAGTCTTGCAGAACTCTTTAGTGCAAATAATGTTTCGCTTTCAATATCCTTAGATGGACCAAAGTGGATTCATGACAAATGTAGGATAACGAAAGAAGGAAAACCGACATTTGATGTTGTAGTAAACAACATAGATAGATATATCAAAAAAGGGGTTACAGTAAGTTTTTCCATTACGGTAACGGACTATAACCTAGAATTTTTGCCTCAAATAGCAAAATGGGTTACTGAAAATTACAGTGGCAAGATAAATAGTGTGGGTTTCAATCCTCCTCCAGAAGCAGAAGGAGGAAACCAAGCATTTAGTGGGGATTATGAATTAGTAATGCTGCAGATGTATAACGCATTTAGGATATTCAGAAAATATGGGATTTATGAAGATAGAATAATGAGGCGCATGAAAAAAATAGTAAATGAAGAGCCATATTTAAAAGATTGCGCCGGTTGTGGGAATCAGATAGTTGTTTCTACTGATGGCAGTATTGGGCCATGCCCGGCTTTTATTGGAAGTGGTAAATTTTTCAAAAAAGCAAATGCAGAATCTTATAGTTTTGAAAATGACGACACAATGAAGTTATGGAACTCGATTTCTCCTATTAACAAGCATGATTGCGCTAATTGCCCTTTTATACTTATATGTGGCAATGGGTGCCCATATTATAGCTATATCAAAACAGGCGACCTTTTTGGTATTGATCAAAGATATTGCAGAATGCTTCCAATAATGTTTAATGAAGTTTTGAAAGACAATTTCTATAAAAAACCTAAAGCCATTTTCACAGATTTTGATTATACCATATTGATCAGAAGGCCAATCGAAGAAATTTTAGGTGAAGTAGGAAAAGAATTTGGGATTAATTATAAGATTACGATAGATGAATTTTATAAATCAAACAAAAACATATTTGATGTACGGAAATACTTTTTAGTGAATGGAGTAAAAGAGGAGATGATCAATAACGTTATAAGAGCATATATAAAAAGCTTTGACAAAGGTGCAAAACTTAATAATGCACTTATCAATCAGCTCAAAATAGCCAAAATGCCTGTTTATGTACTAACTAATTCTGGTGAGAAATACATTAAGCAAAAACTAGACGAATTAGGTATCAGTAATATTTTTTCTGGTGTTTTTGGTAATGATAATTATCCTAAACCCTCAGAAGAATATTATCTAAATGTATTTTCTACCACTAGATTAAGACCAGAAGAAATTCTATATATTGGAGACAGTATAGAAGATATAACACCAATATATAGATATGGTTGCCGTGTAGCATTATTTTCTCCAAGCGAGGAAAATCAGATGTTCAACAACAATTGGTTGATGGATTTAATAGATGGCTGAATTGAGTTGGCTTTGAAGATAACCTTAATTTGTGCTTTAGGT
>JBMFUN010000017.1:0-11854 GCA_049966495.1 Candidatus Micrarchaeia archaeon | reverse complement strand
AATAGATGGCTGAATTGAGTTGGCTTTGAAGATAACCTTAATTTGTGCTTTAGGTGCTAGTCCATGGTGATATGAAAATAGATAACATTATAGTGGCTCAGAACAACGAGATATATCTGATTGATTTTGAATTTGGCAACTATATTTTCAGAGAATTTGATGATGCATATATGCTATTATCTATACTTCAAGTCGATAGCTTAAAAGCGAATGAATATTTAAAACTCGTAGCAAAGGATAGCATATCAAAGGTAAAAAATATTCGGCGAACTATATTTATCAATGGGTTTTGATAAACCCTAGGATAAACGTTGAAGTTAAAAGAAGATGGGTAAAAATTGAATCATATATATTAAATATATATTAAAAGAACTTCAAGAAATCAATAGTGACCAATCTCAATAAAAAGTTATATATATCTGTATGCTAATAAATTTTATGCCAAACGGTAATAGGGGCAGGGAAACGCCCGATCCCATTCCGAACTCGGAAGCTAAGCCTGCCCACGATATGTGTGTACTGCCTTCGGGTGGGAAAGCATATTGCTGTTTGGCATTGAGATTTTTTCTTTTGCAGCGTGCTCAACCTTATTAATCTTATCCTCCATATGAGATTATGCCAATACTAGTAGATTTAAGCATAATACCAATAGCAACCAAAAGCGCCAGCGCCTCTAAGTATGTAAAGAAGGCATTGAAGATAATAAAAAGGAACAAGCTCAAGTTTTATGCGGCGCCGTCTATGACAACCATAGAGGTAGGAAGCTTTTCAGAGCTTTCGAAGCTTTTAGAGCAGCTTTATTCGGAGATCCTTGGAAAAGATGTGAAACGCATGGAAACAATACTCAAAATAGACGTGCGCACCGACAAGCCAAATACCATAGAGAACAAGCTAAAAGCAGTGCAATAAAACCCTGAAAAAAGAAAAAAGCAGTCAGTTTTCCAGATAAACAAAATTTTTAGCAAGGTATAAAACTATTCTTTCCTATACATAATTATGGAGTTTAAAATTCTCAGGGTAGATTTGTCAAAAGGGACCTTCGCGGAGGAGGCCATCGATGAAGAAACTGTCAAGAAATATCTTGGCGGAAGGGGTCTAGGAGCATATCTCGCCCTGAAGGAGATACCAAAGGGTGCCGACCCCCTTGGAAAGGAAAACAAGCTCTACTTCTTTTCAGGGCCGCTCAGTGCTGTAGCGACAATGTCTTCAAGCAGGTTTACAGTTGTCGGAAAATCGCCACTCACAGGCTCTTACACGCATTCAAATTCTGGGGGCAATTTCAGCTATTGGCTAAGGCGCAGCGGGTTTGATGGGATTATAATAGAAGGCGCTTCTGAGAAGCCTGTATATCTGGCAGTGATCGACGGCAAGCCAGCACTTAAGGACGCAAGCAAGATATGGGGCCAGTGGACGGGCTCTTCTACAAGGATGCTCCTAAAGGAAAACGGATTTCCGGAAGACGAAACGAAGGCTGGCGTTGCAGTGATAGGGCCTGCTGGTGAGCATCTTGTCAAGTTCTCAGGAATAAGGACTAGCGATTACGAGAGGTTTGCAGGGAGGGGAGGCCTCGGTGCAGTGATGGGCAGCAAGAAGCTCAAGGGCATTATTGTTTGGGGAAAGCGCGATCTTCTTTCTACAGTCATAGACAGGGATAGATTCTTCAGGGCCAATGCAAAGGTGCTAGAGAAAATAACAAACCAGGATACAACCAAAACGCTTCACACATATGGCACAAACGTGCTGATGCAGATAATAAACTCGATGGGTGCGTTGCCTGCTATGAATTTCACTGCCACAGTGAACACAGAAAAGATTAGCGGAGAATACATAAAAACCAACTATGTGGTTTCTACACATGGCTGTTATGATTGCCCGATAGCATGCACGCAGATGGTGATGGTTGCCAAAGGTCCTTTCAAGGTAAGCGGCGAGCAGATAAAGTACGAGTATGAGAGCACATGGACTATAGGACCCAACATAGGGCTTACAGATCCAGAGCCTGTGCTTAAACTTCAAAAGCTTGCAAATGAACTTGGTATGGATATAATATCATTAGGCAATACTATTGCTACAGCAATTGAGCTTGTTAAAAAAGGCAAGCTTAAGATCGATGTGGACTGGGGCGATGCGGCTGTCTTCCATGATCTCGCATACAAGATCGCATACAGGGAGGGCATAGGCGACGAGCTCGCAGAGGGCGATTATGCGCTATCTTTGAAATACAACGAGCCAGAGGCATTCCAGGGCTCAAGGGGTCAAGGCTTGCCGGCATACGATCCAAGGGTTTTGAAAGGCTTTGCCATAGCATATTATACAGCCAATCGTGGCGGCGACCATCTTGAGGCATATGCACCCACGTGGGAGATATTTGGAGTGCCTGAAAAGACCAACCCTCTTGATGAAAGCCAAGAAGGCATAGAGAAAGAGGCAAGGATAGTGAAGTGGAACCAGGACATATTCGCTGTTGCAGATTCAGCAGTTTTCTGCAAGTTTGAAAACCTCCTGCCAAACGTGGACAACGAGCAGGATTTTGCCGACCTGCTCAATGCGGCATTCGGATGGAACCTGTCGCCAGAAGATGTGGCAAAGATAGGCGAGCGAATATTCAATGTCGAGAGGCTATATCATGTTAAAGAGGGCAAGTGGGTGAAGGACGAGCTTGCTCCTAGGATGCGCAAGCCAGTTGAATCAGGACCGGCAAAAGGCAATACCGCTTCGAAGACATTCGACGAAGGAATAAAGATTTATTACAAAATGCGCGATTGGGTAGATGGCAAGCCCACAAAAGAAATCCTCGAAAAACTAGGTCTTGAAGAATTTGAGCCGCTAATAGGGAGCAGCTAAGGTTGTACAATGGAAATAGATGAAGCAGTAGGCAAATGGAAGGTAATAGGGCACAAAGAAAACACATTGGAGCTCCTGAGAAGTGAAGGTCTTAGCACAATCGGGCTTATGCTGCGCACAGGCAGGAACGGCATTTTTGACAATCTTGAGATTAAATTCTACAAGCCAATGGGGAACAATAGGCAGGAAGAGCTGCTCTATATGCTTCTGAGTAGTTCCTGGCAGTCTGATATTACTACAATGCCATTCCTAAGGATAGGAGGCGAATCTGTTGCACAGAACATGATTAAAATAAAGAAGCACAATGGGGCATTTGTGATAGGTATTGATAAGTGTTATATTAGAAGCAGTCTTGCTGAAAGCTTCCTGCCTTTGGATCCATTAAGGCTGGTTGAGATAAGCAGCAATGGGATAATGATTGATGGTTTCAAGATGCCTATAAAGCATAATGAGCTTTAAAATGTGAGGATATGGAGAAGGAATGGGAGGTAAATTATTCACTAGAAAAGAGGGAACTTGTCCTGATGCGCAAGGACAGCGCTTTGATGTTAAGGGTAGCACATAAGAGGAAGAGCGAAGACATGGAGATAAGTGTAATAAATGCAAGCAATGGCTCTGCAATTTTCATTATAGTAGACATGGTCCAATTCAGCATTAATCCTTTGCTTGGCACAATAAAGGATAACGATTATATAATATCGGATGAGCATGTGCACGCGGAAATTGAAGGCGACCATTATGTGATAAGCGTTGATTCGCCTTTTGACCGGGATTTCTATCCGCTCAGCAGCTCGCATATGATGGAAATATTGAGAAACGGTGTGGCAATAGAAGGCTACGACCTAATAGGCTTCGATCTGATATAATTGATCTTCTCGAATCTTAGTGCATCCTCATACATATACGTGTTGTTGAACATTATGTAAATTTCTTCTCCTGCAATGCCTTCAACCAATTTACTTACACGCTTCAGCTCTGAATCGGAAAACTTATAGCTGTAAATCATGTGCGCACCAAATCCATGAAGCCTAAAATAGTAAAATTTCTGCCTTATGCCAATGAAATTCCTGAGCGGGTCTGTGCATATTATTGCAGTTTTTGCAATTTTCTCAATTCTACCAGCATTTTCAAGCCATGTACCTCTTGGCTCCCATATTATAGAATAGCTCTTGCTTTTGATGCTACCGAAGAACCTTTTGACAAGAATCTCATTCTCTTTGCTGTAGCCAAAGCTGGCGGGCGTTTGGAAAAGTATTTTGTCAGAGCGCAGGGCTTTTGCAATCTTCATTAAACTATTGAAATCATCCAATGAGCCCTTGCCAAATTTCTTCTCGTGGGTTATTGATTTTGGCGCCTTTACAACAAATTCAAATCCTTCCGGCACCTCCTCACGCCACCGCTCAGCAGTCTCGATTTTTGGCAGTGAATAAAATGTTGAATCAACCTCAACCACATCGTAAAGGCTGGAATAAGCGCCAAGCCTGCTTTTGAACCTCTCCTTCCACGCGCTCCCAAAGAATGTCTTGGGTGCAAAGAAACCCCATCCACAGCAACCTACAATCATATTATCACAAATAAAAAAGTTTATCAAAGGATTTTCTGGGAGCCTTTGAGGTTGACAAGCTGCGCTTTTATTGGAAGCCTATTTATTACCCTTTTTGCGAGCTCCTCGTTTGCGCTCAGCACAAGCGCAAAAGATTTATCATCCATACCCTCGCAAACCTTTGCGATATGGCTAATGTATTTTTCGTCATCGGCAATGCCACTGACCCTTTTTATGTTTGCATAGTCGCTCACGAGCCTTGCAATTATCGAGCTCTCTTTTGTATAGAGCAGAATGCTGGGAGTTGCCTCTAGGCTCTCTGCAATTAGCCGCGCCCTTTCCTCCAGCCCCTTGTAATAGCCTTTTTCGCTATTGCTCTTTTCAATAACTTTCAGGCCTTTTTGGTCTTTCTGCCTGGAAAAGCTGAGTAGCGATTCATGCTTCTCATAGTCAAAGATGATCCAAGCATTGTTTGGTACTTTTTTGCCTATTATATTTGGCTTCATTATGGACCTTTGCTTGTATGCCATTGTTGCAGTTACAATATTACCATATTTCTTCCTGAAGAATTCTGTCGCTATGCTTATGGTCTTGCCGGTATCTGCGATGTCATCAACGAGCAGCACATATTTCTGCTTGTCAGGCTCAAGGGAGATATAATGGGGTAATATATATGTTCCTGAGCGCCTGTTTATGTCTTCATAGGCTACTATCTGCACGCCGTAGAGTTCGCCTATGCCGAGGTATTTTGAAAGGAGCCTTGCAATGACAATTCCTCCCCTCTCTATGTATATAATCGCCCCTGGCTTTCCATACATGCTAAGTATCTTTTTCGCCATCTTCCTTGCAAGCTTCTCCATCTCATCAAAGCTTATCCATATGTAGGTCCTCTCGATCTCCTCTATTCTCATTGGCCTGCTTACGCTCTCTTCTGGAAGCTCATACCACCTCACCTTTTCCCCTATCTTCGCCCTGAGCTTCCACCTTATGCTTTTGGGCCTCAGCTCTATCGCATTCCTAAGGTATTCAATCTCTGTGCTTATCTGGCTTTTTATCCTTTGGCTTATATTGAGGCTTTCAAGATATCTGTTGGCTTTTTCTAGGTTCTGCATTACAGTTTTATAGAGCCCCCAGTCGTCAGAAAGAAGTTCTGCAATGTAGCCAGAATCTATTGTGCTAGCAGTATCTGCATTGCCCATTTTGAAATCGACAAGAAGCGCTAGAATATCTTTTATATCTTTTTCGTTTATCTCAGCAACCTGCAGCTTTGTCAAGAGCAGGTCAGATGGTGCTATTGTAACCCTTCCAAGCTGTATCCTCTCCTTGAGAGGTATCATGTGGCTCATCCTAAATTCATCAAGCAATAGGTCCACCTTTACGCCCTTGTAGTAATACTGCATCCTCTTTGCACCATAAAGTGCATTGAAGCGCTTGTCCTCTTCAAAGCCATTGCTTAGCATAAGCTTGTTTATCTTTTCCAAATATTTGCTTAAAGAGAAAAAGTCTATGTCTTTTGTTTCCCTGCTGAATTCCTTTATCTCCCTTCCTTTTTTTGCCAAGTAAGAAAATGCAAGCCCGCCAATAAGGTGCAATGGTATGCCTTCCTTTTTAGCCTTCTCTATGGTCTCTATCGCTTTGCCAAGCAGCTCTTCCATATAATCTTATAGCTAGTAAAATATAAACTTTTATCAGCCTTTTGTGAATACATACTTTTCAAGCTTGTTGCTTATCTCTATTATTGCTCCGTTCAATATGCCTGAGCTGTACGTGCTTCCTGGGTTTATCACAGGAACCTCACTGCCGTTTTTTGCTTTTATAAAGTCTATGCCCGAAGCCTCATGCACATGCCCATGCAAGCCCACTATCGGTGCATGCTCCTCTATGAACCTTCTAACTGATTTGCTGCCAACTGGCGCATAATCCATATCGCCAAGATTCATCACCTGCCTCATCTCCTCGTCAAGCCTTGGGGCCTTGTCTATTTTTGTGCCGTATGGCGGCACATGTATTGCGAAGATGCTCTTGCTGTCAATGCCTCCTGCAAGCTTCTCTAGGTCTTTATAAATAGAGTCTTCATCCTTCTCCCTTGGTGTATGCCATGGCGTTATGTTAGAATAGCCATAGCCGAGGAGGTCATAGCCCTCGGCATCCACCACCTTTTGGTCTATAGGTATTATAACATCGCTTGAATGCTCCTCCAAGAACTTGCCTACCTCTTCGTAGTCGTCATTGCCAGGCATTATATAGAGCCTTGTCTCCATCGGTTTTAGCTTTTCCTCCGCCTTCTCAAGGAACGAGCTGAGCCTCTTTAGCATCTCCTCCTTGAAGAGCTTTTCGATTATTGCTTTGTCGCCGACCGCTTCCTCATATTCGCTCCTTTCCATCACCCTAAAGTATTCGCCTGAATCGCTAAGCTCTTTTTCAATATCCTTAAGCTCTCCTTCCTTTACAAGCTTCTGCTCCCCATAGAGATTGAGCCTGTACTTGCTTCCTTCTTTCAATATAGGTATGAGCACCTTCCCTGCAAGATCGCCTCCGACTACAATATTCTTTACATTGTAGAACAGCGCTGCATTTACCAGCTTGTTTGATACTACTTCAGATCCATGCAGGTCTGAGGCGAAGAAAAGCCTCATGGGCTCACCCAATCTCGACAAGGAAGTCCACGCTCTTTAGGGGTGGGATGAATTGTCGAGCATACATTTATGTATATCAAACATAAATTTAATAGGGTTAGTAGCATGAAACGTGCCATTCTTTTGCAGATTGGAGACATTACTGAAACTAAGTGCAGTATTCTTGAAGAATTTGCCGAATCCAAAACAAGCACAGGATTCAATGTCCAAGTTTATGCTTCTTTGGAGCGTGCTGTTTGGAGAAGCAAAGGCAAAGCCAAAGGGATTACTGTCAAATTCAATATACCTCGCAACTGCAAGACTTTTGAAACCAAATCTATGTTCTTTATCGAACTTGCTGTGCAACATGCAAATCAACCTATGGAAAGCCCACGGCTTTAGTCGTGGGTAGTTTACTCAGGTGGTATTTCCTTAAAGGCCATGCTTATGTCTATACCCTTCTTTGCGTTTCTCCATTTGGAAATCTCATAGAGCACTATGCCTGCAACAAAGGAAGCCACGACATAGCCATATGCCAAGGCGTTGCCACCCCATATCTTTGGATATGCGAAGAACTGGTATGTTATGAAAAGGAACACTATCGCCATCAAAATGCCTGAAACCACGAGCGTTGCTTTTTCACTACCAGCCAAATACCTCAAAGCATAGATTGTGGCTGCAATGCCAATGAATATGAAGTATATCATGGCTGCAGCAACAGCGCCATAGAGCGAAGAGAATGGCCCATACAGGAAAGCTGCGCCTGCAATAAGGAAGATAGTTACTACAAGGTCAAAAAGATGTGCAGCCACAGGAGAGCCATACCTTTTGCTTATATAAGCGAGCTTCTCAGGAAGGAACCTGTCGAATGCTTGTGCAAATATATACCTTGAAAACACTATTATGCCATACGCAAGTATGGCTATGTCCCAAAGGATCCATCCTATCCCTATAACAAGGCTGAGCAGAGGTGATTTTGAAACTCCCATTGCAAGAGTCCAGAAGTTGAAAGAATAGTCATATACAAGCGTTGGGTTGGAAAGTGCAGCATTTATGAAGTGATATCCACCAGCTATGTACATAGAGGCAAATCCGCCAGTGACAAGAATGAGCACTATTATCGAGGAAACAGGAATTGCCCACCTAATGCCCTTCCTGCTTTTGATTTCAGAAGCTACGCCAGGCGCGGCATTTATCCAAGGGTAGACAAAGATTGCGAAGAATGGAAGCATAAGCAGCGTCGCCATGAAGTTGAAGTTGCTGCCCTTGTAGGAGCTTGCTATCTGCGTGTATGTCTCATTCAGCCCTTGGGTGCTAAGGCTGTTTATATAGCTCTCAACACCGCTTTTCCCAGCAATCAGGAGCACGCCGACACTTAGCAAAAGTATAAGTATGCCAAGCAGTATTGATATAGTAACGAGCTTATAGCCTATTTTTGGCTTGAAAATGTTCACCGCAATCAGCACTACAAAAATAACCGATGCAACAACAAACTGCATGAATGGCTCTGCTCCACTGGTATTGCCCGGGAGCGCCAATCCGAGGAAGCTCATATTGCCAAGCGCAACGCCCACAGAGCCTATCGCAAACACTGTTGATAAGGCTATAAGGGCAAGATAAGCAAGAGTTTCAAGTGAATAGCCCATAAATGCGAGGGACCCTCCAAACAGACCCCCAAATATGCGCGAGGTCCATATATAGTCCCCACCTGTCCTGTGGACTTTTCTGTTCATTATGGTATAGACTATAATCTGTGGTATTGAAAGCACAAAAGCAAGAAGCGATGCATAGACGAGATTTATGCCAACCATAGAGCTGAAAAGTATCGTGGTAAAGCCAATTGTTGCAAGCGCCGCGCCCGCAGACATATCTCCTATGTTCAAGCTTATCGAATCGAGGAAGGAAACATTCTTGACAAGGCCTGTAGATTCTCTAACAAAAACACCTACCTCTGACTTTTTGCTATTTTTCCCAAGCACCTTCACACCCCAACCCAGCCATCGCGGTATGATTAAAAGAAACTGCCCATATTTAAAAATCTTTCTTCAATGTCTTTATATAAAAATAAAGGTTTGAGTAGCAAGATGAAACCAAGAGCGTGAAAAGCACACGATGGGGCTGCCGAGATTTGAACTCGGATAACCAGCGCCCGAGGCTGGCAGTCTGCCAGGTTAGCATACAGCCCCATAGCAAGCAATATTAATGTAAAGAGCATATATAAAATTATGCAGCTAGACGAAGCAAAGCTTGATTTTGCCTACAAATACCCCTTCTCAAGAGAAGCAAAGGAGATAATAGAAAGCATGGGCATAAGCTCAATCAGCGATACGTATCTGAAATCTGCAAAAAGCCAGATAGAGCTGGCATTGAGCGGAAGGATTGAATATAGGAGAACAAACATCAATTCAGTCAAGCTGGACTACATTCTAAACTATGCATATTGTAGGGTGCTTTTGAGCGCATATGCCAACCTTGGCGCAATAAGGAAATATGCAGAGGCCGAGGCAGCAAGATCTGCCGAAGCGCTCAGCTATGGTAGCGAAGAAGAGCTGCTGGCGCTTAGCAGAGAGCTCAATGTCCGCATAGAAAAGAGGTTCAAGCCAGAATCAAAAGGGGAATTCGCGCTTCGTTTTGATGAATTCCTGAAATACGCATCAGGAGCGAAAGGCATGTCTCTAGTGAACCAGAAGCTTGGCGCTGGCGCCGTAGTGCTAGAATGGAACGAGGCGGTGAAGTTTATGGAGCTTGCGATAAGGTCAAAGATAAGTGAAGGATTGCCAGCGAAGGCCTCAGAGCTTCCTAAAGAGGTGCTTAGCTTTGCAAAGCTTTCGCCACTGCATGCACCTATAATCTATGCAACTAAAGGTACAGTGCAGAGAGAATGGATAGAGCGCCTGCTAAACACTCCAATACCTGATGTTCGCCACAGGACCGTAAACCTTATACTTGCGCCATACCTTGTGAATGTGAAGGGCATGAGCCCTGAAGAGGCGTCAAAGGTTATAAACGATTACATAGCAAGATGCAAGGAGCTAAACCCTGATACAAGGATAACAGAAAAATATGTTGAGTATCAATGCAACTATGCAAAGAGGAGGGGTACAAAGCCCCTTTCAGAGCAGAGGGCGAGGGAGCTCCTAGGTGGTATTGTAGACATATGGAATGATTAGGCTGATTGCATGGCAGAGATCTACACCCTATGCTATATATGCGGAAAGCCTGCAAAGCACGTGTGCAAGCTTTGCGGAGGGCATGTGTGCGATGAGCACTACATTGCAAAGCTAGGCATATGCACAAACTGTGCTCATGGCAAGCACGTAAAAAATTTGTAAAGAAGTAAAATTTTTTTATTTTGCCAAAGATTCTTCTTTGCGCAGGAGCGCCTGCAGTTTTTCAAGGTTTCTTTTTTGGCCATCACTCCTCAGTCTTCTTGCTGATTCTGTAAAGAATTCATGGCTTTCAAGGAGTTTTATTTGGCTTTTGTACCATTCGGCAACTGTTTCGCGTTTGACGAGGTGAATAAATGTAAATGTCAGGATCCTATCAAAATTATGAATGGAAAACTATAATATTTTTTGCCCTCCATATATTTGTGAAAAAATATGTGAAAATATGGCTAATTTTTATGGCTTAAAGGCTAGAATGTACATTACACTCTCTTTGATATTGGCAATAGGCTTCGCCATAATATACATCTTGTTGCTCCTCCTTGGAGCATCCTCTTTTGGGATAATAATCTTTGCAGCCCTCTACTTTGCTTTCCAATGGTATATCTCGCCAAAGGCAATAGCGCTTTTTTCCCATCTTAGGTATATAAGTGAAGATGAATACCCCAAGCTGCACAAAATAGTTAGGGATCTTGCAGCTCAGGCCCAAGTGCCTACACCAAGGATTGCAATAAGCCCTTCTAAAGAGCCGAATGCGTTTGTTTTCGGGCGCACAAGGAAAAGCGCAACGCTTGCAGTGCACAAGGGCCTTCTTGATATAGTCGATGAAGGTGAGCTCAGGGCTGTGCTTGCACACGAAATAGGGCACATAAAGCACAATGACTTTGCCGTAATGACCTTTATTTCCTTCATACCGATGCTTGCGATGCTCATTGCGCAGAACATGCTTTTCTATGGTGCTTTTGGAGGCAATAGGCAGAAGGGTGGAGCACTGGCGCTTGTTGGCATTGGCGCTTTCCTTATTTATATCGTGACAGAGCTGTTTTCATTGGGGCTTTCAAGGACAAGGGAGCTGTATGCAGATTACTACTCTGCAAATGCAACAAAAAAGCCAGAAGATCTTGCCAGGGCGCTTGTAAAGATTACATATGGGCAAGCGCATACACAGCAAAGCCCCGCGCCGCAGGTAGCAAGATCCCTGTACATAGCTGATGGCTTGCATGCAAGGAACGAGCTGAGTGAGCTTTCAAAGCACATAAGCGAGCTTTCCAAGCTTTTGGGCAGGGAGGAGATAGAAAGATTGAAGGAAGGGATTGCAAAGGAGCGTTCAAGCTTTTTGCTTGGGATTTTTTCTACTCATCCATCCACATATACCAGGCTCATGTTATTGGTAAAAGCAAAAGGTGAATTGAATGGTAACCAAGGAGGTTGACAGGTATTCTCAGCTTGTTGAGAAATTAGATACTCTTCAAGGAAGCGATAGATACAAAGCATTGGATGAAATATTCAGGATTACTGCTGAAAATGAAGAAAAATACTGCAACGAAACCATAATAATAGCAGCAAATGAGCTCGTGCGCAGCATCTCAATGGAAAATGACGAAAGCAAAAAGGTTGCAATGCTAATTGATTTCAGGGACTTGTTCAAGTCATATGAACCTTTCCTGAAAGACGAAACAAAAAGG
>JBMFUN010000016.1:0-14260 GCA_049966495.1 Candidatus Micrarchaeia archaeon | reverse complement strand
GATTAAAGGCTCCCTCAGCAAACATGGTGGCAACTGCCATTGCTATTATAGATACAATCCACCCATAGATATATCCCAAGGTAACTTGCCCTTTCTTGTTTTCAATCATGCATACCCCTTTGTTAAGTGCTAATATGTACCTTTTGCGGAGTTTACTACATGGTGAATCTTGCATATAACAATACAATAAAAATCACAATTTATTTAAAGGTTCATTGCCTTTTATAAAGTATCTTTTTTGGTGAGTAAATGGCAGAAGAGTTGAACCCATTCAAGATAGCACAGCAGCAGCTTGACGAGGCTGCAGAGATAATGCAGTTAGATAAGACGGCGCATGCGATATTGAGAGAGCCGATGGAAACGCTGATTGTAAACATTCCGGTAAAGATGCGCGACGGCTCAGTCAAGGTTTTTCAGGGCTTCAGGGTGCACTACAACAACGCTCGCGGGCCAACAAAAGGTGGCATAAGGTTCCATCCACAAGAAAGCCTCGATACAGTAAAGGCGCTTGCTGCATGGATGACATGGAAGACAGCACTTGCAAACATACCTTATGGAGGTGCAAAGGGTGGCATTATTTGCGATCCAAAGATCATGAACGATGAAGAGCTTGAAAGTCTTTCAAGAGGCTATGTGCGTGCACTCCACGACTTTATAGGCCCCAATATAGACATCCCTGCTCCAGATGTATATACAACACCACAGATTATGGCCTGGATGATGGACGAATACAGCAAGCTAAAGGGCCATAACGAATTTGGCGTCATAACTGGGAAGCCCATTGAAACTTGGGGCTCGGAAGGCAGGGGCGACGCTACTGCAATGGGCGGCATGTATGTGCTCAGGGAAGCAGCAAAATACAAGAACATAGACCTGAAGAAGGCAAAGATAGCGGTGCAGGGTTTCGGCAATGCAGGCACATTCGCCTTCAGCATAGCCCAAAAGATGTTCGGCTCGAAAGTTGTCGCTGTAAGTGATTCAAAAGGTGGCATATACAACGAAGATGGATTGGACTACAATGCTGTGCTTGAGGCAAAGAAAAGCACTGGTACTGTTCAGGGCTACGACAAGGCAGAGAAAATAACGAATGAGCAGCTACTTGAGCTTGATGTGGATGTGCTTATACCTGCGGCGCTTGAAAACCAGATAACAGGCAGCAATGCAGACAAGGTAAAGCCCAAGATACTGCTTGAGCTTGCAAATGGCCCTGTAACACCCGAAGCAGACAAGATCCTTGCCGAAAACGACGTATTCGACCTCCCAGACTTCCTTGTCAACAGTGGCGGTGTTATCGTTTCATATTTCGAGTGGGTGCAAAACATAAACGGCTACTACTGGAGCGCAGACGAGGTATATGCAAAGCTGGACAAGATAATAACAAAATCCTTCAATGATGTGATTGCAACACAGAAGAAGTATGCAGACATGGGAAAGAAGATAAACCCAAGAATGGGCGCTTATATCATAGCTGTAGAAAGAGTTGCCCAGGCGATGAAAGCAAGAGGCTGGTACTGACCCTTTCTTTTTTCCTCCCCTTCTCTTTCTCTCTTTTTTCTCTTTCAACTTGCGAGCTTTCCAGAATCTATTCTGCTTCGTGCTTGACAGTCTTTACTATTCCCTGCTTCGGCCTGTATATGTCGCCGCTCCTTTCAAGCTCATTTAGGTACTTGTTCGCAGTCTGCTCGTCTATGTTTTCCTTTGCTGCTTCTTCTACAACGCGCTGTATCTTGGCTGTGCCTTCGCCTTCTTCAAGCCTTTTTATTATAGACATTATTGTATTGATCTTGTCTACTTTCTCCCTAGGCATTCCTGTAAGTATTGTATCTATGTCCCTTCTTCCTGTCCTATCAACAGCAAGAGTCTTTAGCATGTATTCTGTGAGCGCTATTGCCCGCTCCGCATCGCTTACTTCTACTATGTTGGAGAGCCTTGACTTTGCGCTGGCTTCTGCAAGCCTTACCAAGCCTTCAATCTGCCTCGGCGTTATTGTGGGTGCGCCCTTCCTTGCACCTATGCGCCTGAGCTCTATGTAGTATTCCTGTATCCTTGCCGAAGCTTCATCTGTGAGCCTCGGGGAGATGTGCTTCCTGGCATACGCTATGTATTTCCTTAAAAGTTCGCTTGGTATCGGCGCAGCTTCGACCTGCTTGTATTCTTCTATCTCAGCGATTCTGGCGCCAGCAGCTTCGTGCTGCATAAGTATATGCCTGGCAATGTTCTTGTCAAGCTCCTCGTCCATTATATCCTTTATTGGGAATATAAGATCAAACCTTGAAAGAAGCGTGGGGGGTATATCAAACTGCTCTGCTGGATATATATTAGGGTCAAACCTTCCATATTTCGGGTTTGCTGCGGCAAGCACCGCTGCCTTTGCTGTGAAGGTTGCGACTATGCCAGCCTTGGCTATGCTGATCGTTTGTGATTCAAGCGCTTCATGAAGCGCAGCCCTGTCTTCATCGCTTACTTTGTCGAATTCGTCAATGCATACAACGCCGCCGCTTCCAAGCACAAGCGCTCCAGCCTTGAGCGTCCATCCGCCTTCTGAAAATTCGTCTCGCTCAGCAACAGCGGTCATCCCTCCACCAGTCACAGATTTGCCGCTTACGTAAATACCCTTGGGCACGAGCCTTGAGACCG
Source organism: Candidatus Micrarchaeia archaeon (assembly GCA_049966495.1). Classification (GTDB taxonomy): domain Archaea; phylum Micrarchaeota; class Micrarchaeia; order Micrarchaeales; family Micrarchaeaceae; genus JAKAWW01. The sequence goes on along the minus strand of JBMFUN010000016.1, from coordinate 11,623 downwards.
CTTGCAGGATCCTTGTCTTTGCACTTCCCGGATCACCTATGAGCAGTATGTGTATGTCGCTTCTTATAATCCCACCGTCGACAAGTACCTTGCCTGGGGTTCCGCCGAAAAGCTGCAGTGCGACAGCTTGTTTTATTTCATCGTAGCCATAGATTGATGGCACTATTGATTTCATAATGTTGTCGAATATGTTGGGGTTTTTTGCAAGTTCGTTTATCTCCCTTTCTTCTGCTTCGCTTATCGGAATGTCTGTGAACTCCTTCTCCTTTGCTGATATTGATACTGCATCAAGGAACATTGCGTATATGTTCTTCTCTATCTTGCCCCTGATGTTGTGCCTCGGCCTTATGCGCAGAATGCCTGTTATTTCCACCCTGTCTCCTGGTATTACCCTGTTTACCAGGTCATCCTCGGCCCATACCTCGAGCTGCCAAGTGGGTATGTTGCCATGGAGCCTTTCCAGCGGGTCTTGTATGGCGAGCTTCTGCAAGTTCTCAAATTGTGATTCTTCTGGCACCTGCTTTAGGGAGCGCCTTTTGCACTGCTCGCAGACTTCTGGCACCTCCTCATTGTCTATCCTGACCTTGTAGGTTGCGCCGCAATAAGTGCATTTGTAAAAGCCGATCTTGACCTTTGGTATTATCTCAGATCTTTTCACCACCAAGCTGTCCAGCATAACAAGCTTGCCTATGTAATTGGAGCCTATGTCTTGCACAAGCGGCGTGTTTATATTCTGGCCATAAAATCTCACATGCGGCTCCTTCTCCTTCATCTCCACATCCTTAAGCTTCTCCCTCAAAGACTCGTTTGCCGCTTCCAACACAGTGTCTGGATTCTCTACAAGATCGCTTGCAAGCTCTGGGTCAAACTTGCTAAGATCCTTAAAGTTTACATTGAGGCTCCTCTTGTCAGGAAATGAAACAATAATGTCAGATATCTCATCTGCATAGTATGCATCGAAAAATGCATCGAATTTTGACTTTATCGCTTCTCCCACAGCATCCAGCATAAGAACATCTCTATAAATATGAAAGTGAAAAGATTAAAGTAGTTGCTCTTTTTAATGGATTTTGCTTCCTGGCGCTATATCCTTGTCGGGTCTTATGAGTACGATCTTGTCACCCTCCTCTGCTGCAAGGAGCATACCTTCAGAGACCACTCCAGCAACACTCTTCGGCTCGAGGTTTGCAACAACCACAATATTGGTGTTTTCAAGCTCCTCCTTGCTATATATGCCCTTTATCCCTGCAACGATTGTACGCACTCCAAGCTCCCCGAGGTCTACTTTTATGATATACATAGGCTTCCTGGAGCCTTCGTGGTCCTTTACCTCCAATATTCTGCCAATTCTAAGGTCTATGCTGCTGAATTCATTTATCGTTACCATCATATCCTCTTTTCTATTTTCTCTGTTCTCTATTACCCCCTATTAAATTTGTCTCACTTACATTTATTTAATTGTTGCTGTATTAACAACGTGAGCGGAAATCCCACACTCTTTAGACCGATATAATTGATTTTTCCTCCTAGTACCTGATGCTTCAACAAGTCAGTAGAGGTGGGATGAAAGCGAACCGCAGAAATTGGTGGACTTTTGCTCATCGGTCAGTGACCTCAGCGCCCTGTTCCTTTTTCCATTCAGAACAAATGACATCATTCCTTTGTTCGCTTGGTATGTTCTCAATTCAGCGAGAACTGCCTCATGGACTTGGGGTCTTACACTCTCTCCCTGAGCGTAGATTTCGGCGTGTCCCTCAGTATAATACGATTTTGTTGCAAAGGAATATATACTTTTTTGTTACATATCAATCATACCTTTGTTCGCTTGGGAAACCCACGCCGTTTACGGGTGGGATGATGTCACTATTATTACCTATGCGCAATATAAAGTGTAAGTAGTGCAATATAAAGTGTAAGTAGTAGAAAAATGTGGTATTATGAGTCAATTTGGATCGCAAATTCATTCAAGGTCTAACACAAAAGGGTCTGGAAACGGCAAGAAAGTCAGAAAATTCAGGGACAAAAGGAGAAGCGAGAAGGGTGGCTATTTCGCCGCGACAAAGCTCTCAGCAGAGAACGAGGCATCGATACTTAGAATGAGAGGCGGTAAAAATAGGATAAAGCTCAAGCGCGTCGCCTATGCAAACCTGCTGACAAGCAATGGCTACAAGAAGGCTAAGATAACAGAAGTTATAGAGTCTAAGGACAACAAGAACTTCGCAAGGCAGAACATAATAACAAAGGGCACGCTCATAAACACAGAGCTCGGAAAGGCAATAGTGCTAAACAGGCCGAGCAGGGAAGGCATGATAAACGCCAGGCTTCTTTAGGTGCTTTGCGTGGAGAGGGTTTACACATTTGACAAGGGCGACGAAGAAAAGCTCAAGAAGCTTCTCTCTTATGATCCCTATACAGACCCTTCAATAATACCTCCTGGCAGGGGCGATGATCCAGAGCGCGAAAAGGCGATAAAGGCGAACATGGAGAAGCTCGCAAATGATGATCCTTTATACGACGTAATATTTGCGAGGCAGGAATACAGCATCAGGGAAGGTGCTTCATTGGGCTTAGATGAGAGCAGGATATATCTGTACCTGAAGGCTAACGAAGACTTCATAGCCAAGGCAGAGCTTAAGCTCAAGAAAAATTTTGAAAGCTTCAAGAGGGCAAGTTTGGAGGAGGAGCAGAAGGTCATCGCCTATATAAAGGAAGAGCAGGAGCGTTCCAACGCAGGGTTTGGAATGATCTTTGGTGGTGAGCAATGAGGCACTTACTTAGCTCTAATGATCTTTCAAAAGCCGAAATAAACAAGATATTTGAGATTGCTGATGAGCTTGTCGAAGGCAAGGAAGAGCTATCCCTCAAGGAGCACGCCACGCTTGCTTTGCTCTTTTCAGAGCCGTCAACGCGTACAAGAGTATCTTTCGAGGTGGCAATGGCACATCTTGGTGGGTATGCTATCTATGTAGACATGTCGACAACCCACCTGAAGAGAGGCGAAACATTAGCAGATACCGCAAAGGTGATAAGTGGTTATTGCGACTTTATCGCCATGCGCACAGACAACCATGATGATCTGCTTGTAGTAGCGAATAATTCAAGCGTGCCTGTCATAAATGCGCTTACTAGGCTTGAGCACCCAACGCAGGCGCTTGCCGATGTATATACAATACAGAAGCACTTCAGCCGTACAAAAGGCATTAAAATTGCATTCATGGGAGATATAGCACAGAATACAGCCAATTCACTCATGATCACCGCTGCAAAGCTCGGCGCAGAGATTGCGCTCGTCGGCCCGAAGGGTGTGCTTCCCAACGAGTTTTACTTCAACAAAGCGAGGGAATTCAGCAAGGTTGACATTTTCAACAGCATAGAAGAAGGAGTAGACAGCGCTGATGTTATATATACAGACACTTTTGTGAGCATGGGCGTTGAGAGCGAAGCTGAGGAAAGGCGCAAGCTTTTTGCACCATACCAAGTGAACAGAAAGGTGCTTGAGTATGCGAAGGAGAGTGCCATAGTCATGCATCCTTTACCTGCTCATAGAGGTGAAGAGATAGCTGCTGACGTGCTGGAGGGCGTGCAGAGCGTGGTGTGGGAGCAGGCGCGAAACAAGCTCCTTCTTGAAAAGGCAGTGCTTATATACCTATCAAATTTTTGATTTTTCAGCTTCAATCCCTAAATAAGCACTAAATGATACATTTTTAATTTTATTGTGATAAATATTCTTGATTATATGAAGTATGCAAGGGAGCATATAAAGCGCTACTGGGTGTTTGAGTACAGGAGGGCTTTAGGAATTTCAATGGTAACTTTTGCAATCGCCCTTTCAATAGGAATAGTTTTCACCACTCTTATGGGGAATCTTGCATCCCCAAATCCCGTATATAACCTAGTTTTCTGGGCTTTGCTGACAATTTTCACATCTCTTGTGCTTATAAGCAGCTTTGTCAATGCGCATCTGCTCTCAATAAAATACATGAGCGAGGAAGAATTCAGGGCTCATTCAAAATACATGGGCAGTTGGCTTACCATTCTTATTTTGGGTGCAGTTGCATTCATGCTGCCAATATTGTTCTTTACTAACATATATGAGCCTATAGCAATACTCTTTGGCTTTGGAGGCATATTTTGGGTGCTGTTTCTCTCAGTAAGGATGCTCTTCAAGTACTCCTATTACGAGGTCGCAATAGGTGCTTCAGCGCTCTGGATCATTGCCGTCATTGCCATTTTGGGGGTGTTTTCTTCTAATGTTACAAATATAGCTGCAATAGATTCCTTCTCTCTTTTTATATCTATAATATCCCTCATCATCATCACCGGCTTTATAGGGCTCTCGCTTCTTATCAATGCCTCAAACGAATTCTCCCACGAATTCAAGAACATCGTAAAGATGTTTGAGTCAGAGGGTTCTAAAAGGCAGCGCAATAAAACAAGAGCAGTGCGCCACTCTTCGTGATAAGCTGCTCCAAAAGATATATTAGATTTGCCCTGCAAAATATGAATCGAAAGCAAGAAAAAGAGGGCTCGTAGTCCAACGGTTAAGATGCCAAGCGTTAGCGCATAAGCCTTACACGCTGGAGATCGGAGTTCGACCCTCCGCGGGCCCAAGTGGGTCTATGCAGTATGGTGTTATGGACGTGCTTGATTCATATGGAGGTATGATCAGTAGAAAGCAGGCCCAGGAGTTGAGCACAGGCACAGGTGCACGCAACGAGCGAGATGTGACAAATGTTTCCGCATTTCTCGAATATGTAAATGCAAAGAGCGATAATAAGCTTGTGCGTGAAAATGCAGAAAGTGCCTATACTGTGAACATACAAGATAGAATATACAGGATATTCAATCCGATGGAATATGGAAAGCAGCAGAGGCGCACGATTGTGCTTGGAAGCGAGGGTGCCACTATTAGAATGGTACTGAGAGGCAAGCTGGTCGATTTTATAGACAGCAATGTATTTGAGCGTGGGGATATTGTGCTTATAAGAAATGCCGCATATGACCCACAGAGGAATTGGCTCACCGGCATTTATAACACAATGATCAACAAGATTATGCCTTCGCCACTGCAGCCTATTACTGATTTTTCGCAACTACATGAGGGTATGAAAAACATAGATGTATTGGGCAAGATAACAGAGATAGGTCCTATAAGATATGTGAACAGGCTTACTGGCGAAGGACAGATAGCAGTGTCTGATTGCATGCTCTCAGATCTTGAAAAAAGCATAAGTTTGTCATTGTGGGGATCGTCTGCATTGATGACAAGCAAACTTACAGTTAACGACTATGTAAAAATAGAATTCTGCAGCGTTGTCTTCAGAAATGGCAACATGGAGCTCTATGCCAACGATCTATCGCGCATAGTTTCTAGCAAAATTTTCGCTGGCAGATTGAGACCAGTCCTTCATTGACTATCTTTTGCCATATTTCATCAAAAATGTCATGTAAGTGCTAAGTAAGGTATCTGGCGCCGATGGCTTAGTGGTCTTTATTATAGACTCTACGCTTGCAACATCTATCTTTACCTCTTCGCCCGTTTTCATTGTCTGTTCGAGCGCTCTTGTCTTGACCTCCCTGCACACATTTGCTATGTCTGCACCGGTGAATCCCTTAGTTTCATTTGCAATTTTGTTGAAATCGAAGTTCTCTTCAAGCGGTGTCTTTTTGAGATAATATCTAAACATCTGTGCTCTCTCTACCGCATTTGGTGGGCCGATGTAAAGGAGCTTGTCAAACCTTCCCGGCCTAAGCATTGCAGGGTCAAGTGAATCGGGCCTGTTTGTCGCTGCTATTATTACAATGCCGCTGAATTCCTTCAATCCATCTATCTCTTGAAGCACTGCACTTGTGAGCAAAGCACCCCTCTCGCTTGCACCCTCCCTCTTTGGAAGTATTCCATCTATCTCGTCTATGAATATTATTGAAGGTATATTCTCCCTTGCCCTGTTGAATATTTCCTTTATCTCTGCTATTGCTGCATCTGAACTTTCATTCACTATGTCTGTGCCGTTTATCTCTAAGATAGTTACTCCCTTCATCTCATTTGCAACTGCTTTCATAAGCATCGTCTTTCCAGTGCCTGGAGGCCCAAAGAGAAGCAGCCCATTGATGGGCTTTATATCATACCTCTTTATAAGGTCAGGGTGCATAAGCGGTATTTGAACAGCCTCGACTATCGCCTTCTTGGCCTCATCCAGCCCGACCACATCCTCCAACCCAATTTCTTCCTTTACCTCTTCTGTTGTTTCCTCATGCAGGCTTCTCTCGAAATCGATCTTGAACTTGTTGTATTCTTCAAGCTGTGAAAGCGTCGTTGAGGGCTTTGTTGCAGCTATAACATTCATTATGTCTTGCTGTGTTATCTCAAGGATCTTGTGGTGGGCTATTGCATCTTGGCCAACTATCTGTGCAACACTCTCGCATACCGCCTTGATGTCCGCGCCAGAGTATCTTTCTGTATTTTCAGCAAGAGCGTCTATGTCTACATCTTTAGAGAGAGGAAGCTTAGACAAGTATATCTTGAATATCTTTTTTCTTCCGTTGAAATCTGGAAGCTGCATGTATATAAGCCTGTCGAGCCTGCCAGGTCTTAGCAAAGCAGGATCAAGCAAATTTGGCACATTTGTTGCGCCGACCACTATTACCCTGTCAAGCTTGACAAAACCATCTATCTCTATGAGAAGCTGGGAGAGGGCCTGCCTATGTGTCTCATCAACTTCAGGCAGTTCCCTGTTTTTTGCAATGCTGTCTATCTCATCGAAAAGGAGCACGCAGGGTGCATTCTTTCTTGCGGTGTCGAATATTCTAGATATTGCACGTTCAGTTTCTCCTGGATATGCAGATATTAGGTTTGGCGCTTTAACAAGGAAGAAACCACCATGGATCTCATTTGCAAGTGCACGCATCATCATCGTCTTTCCAGTGCCTGGAGGCCCAAAGAGAAGGATGCCCTTAGAGGGCTTCATGTTATATGCTTTAGATATTCCCCTTTGCTCTATTGGTGTTATAATCGCTTCTCTTAATTCCTTTTTCGTTGCTTCATAGTTGCCTATGTCATCGAATGTTTCGTTCGATTCGCCAGATGAAAGGTCCTCAAACGCTTCGCCAAATTTCATCCTTATGTCTTCTTTCCTAACTTCGAGGCTCTTGACAATGTTCACATTGAGAAACTCAAGAATGTAAAGAAGCGCTGGCGCTATCAAGAAGCTGATAAATGCATAAATGACACCTATGCTAAAATTGTTCAATTGCAGTATAGCATAAACAAAGGGGATTGCAATACCAACTAAGCTTGCCTTCGTGCCTTTGAATCTCGACCTGCTTGAAACTGCTATGCTATCTATGCTGAATAATATAATTGCAATGAATATTATTTGAACGATATAAAGGTAGCCGCAAAGAAGGGAATAAAGCAGTGCAACAAGCACATCGCTCAAGTTTGTTGTAATTGTCCCGCTAGAGAACAAATGAAATGAAGCAGAGAATGAACCTGCAAATGTTGATATGCTGGTGATATTTTGCGAAGGCGTAGTATAGTTTAACAATGCTGGAGATAGGATACCTTGCTTAATTATTTGATGATGCGCATATGTCGCATTATACAATATGAAACCATTGTTGCTTATCCCAGATAAGCCAGAGAACATCACTATTGCAAGAATCGCAGCTACTGAGAGTATAATACCCCTTTTATAGCCAACGATGAGCACGCTGATTATAATCGCAGTTATCGAAAAGAGGTAACCCAATTGTGAAAATGCAAGAGCGAAGAGCATATAAATAAATAGAATGGTGCGATGATGCATGTAGCCATAGATGAGAGAAAGGCTTATCGCAAGCATGAAAATCCAAGCAAAGAGTGGCGCTTGGTATATGAGCATTGGAAATAGGAGGAATACCATCACCACCAAGCCCAAAAAAGCATTTTTCTGGGTAAGAAAGAACTCAAGTATCAGAATAAGTACTATCAGGAGATATGGATAGAAAGGGAAAGCGATTGCAAAAGCCAAGAAAGTAAGCAGTATAAGCACTGTGTCTATAAAATTTGGATTTGTTATGCTATCTGAAATAATTGAAGAGATGTGGTAAAAGGATATTGGGGTTCTATGCTTCCTCCTTATTACCTGCTGGGCTATGCTAGATTTTATAGTCTTTGTTGGGCTTCTTGGCTGTAGCATTTTAACCATTCGTATGCTAAATATTAATCTTTATCTTTAGAAATATATATATTTAGCATTGTGGGATTAGCATTGGCATGATCATTGCGATAAATTTGAAAAAAGAATTAGATGAGGCTTTCTTCGTCAATTTCTACCTCGCTAACACCATCTAACGCCTTTATTTTCTCCTCTATTTGCGAAGAGCTTGCATTTGAATCATCAAACTTAAAAAGAGCCCTAACAATTTTTATCCCAAAGGCAACATCTTCAGCTTGTGCACCAACAGCGCCAAGATTCTTAACTTCTTCAAGCACCTTTTCAAGTGCCCCCTCTTTTGGGTAGATTTTGAACAATACAGCCACATTAGCCATTTATGGTCCCTCGAATCCGCATACGTCGCATTTGTATGTGTTAGATATCTCTCTGCAATGCCTGCATCTTATTATATTTGTCTTGCCGCACTTTGGGCACTTGAATTCCGTATATTCATGCGTGAGTCTGCCGCATGACGAGCATACCTTGCCTGGCAATACCATAATATCACTTCCTCCTCTTTTTCTCTTTTCTTTTGTTTTCTTTGCTAAGTATCAAGAGAAGCAGCGAGATTGCAACTGTAAACAGTGCCATTGCTACTATCTCTAGTATAGCAATAGCATATACTTCATACTGCAAGCTTTTTATATTGTTCGCAATATCTGTTATGCTTTCCTCCATTCCAGGTTGCTGTGTAGTAATGGGTGCTTGTTCAACCATATTATGAGAGATGAGCTTTGTGTCATTGCTCAGCTGCAGCGCCAAATTTGCAAGGGAATATGCTTGAAGTGCATAATCATGGGCTTGAGAGGCGTTTGCATCAATGCTTGCTTCATATGCGAAGAATCTTGATTCATCAGCGTATTGCGATGGCCAAACGCCAAAGGTTGCATTTGCCGAAATTGTGTTTGCCGCGCTTATAAGCTGCGAAGTTCCCATATTTCCTGGCGGTTGCACGCCAAGCTCATATGCATAGTCTGCATCGAGTATCGCCAACGCATAGTTGTGCTGCTCGTATGCTATTGTTGCAGTAGCAAGGTAAAGACCTTCATACTTTGATGTGCGCTCAAGCCTTGCCGCTGCAATGCTCTTTAGATTTTGTGAAAATGAAATTGGTGTCCCATTCATGTTTGCAGAATTGCTGTAGAGGAAGCTGGCTGCAGTGCACCATCCATTTGCTTCAGCGCCCTGATAGAGGTCATTGAGCACTCCATCAGTATCCTGGGCGGTGAGATTGTACATGCCTATTGTAGAATTTATTGTATATTCAGCCCAGGCTTGCCTAAGCTCTCCAGATAGCACATATTCATAATTTGCAGTAGTGAGCTGTGGAGGCGCAAGAGAGTAGCAGTAGTTGCTTATATTATCAAGGTCATTCAGCCCGGAGGTTATGTTTGCATTGTGGTGTACAAAAAAGTACGCATTTATATAGTCGAGGAATGAAAAATCTGCCCCTGTATAAAGGTAGCCCTTCCCAGCTATCGCCCTTGCTTGATTTAGCACTGAGAGAAGCTGGTTGCTCACATTGCTGAAATTGCCCTCTGAAGATAAGTTGTCTATCTCCCTATTGGTAAAGTTGAATGTATAGAGAGTCAGATTCTCGAAGATAGAATTGTTACAGGCGTTTGTGCAGCTTAATGGTGCTAACGGCAAGTTGTTGACATAGTAATTAGTGTAAAATTTATAATATGTTTCATGCGCATAAGGGTTAAATGAGCTGTTAAATGCATAATCCATAGCCTCGCTTATGTTTGAAACCTGCACAAGCGGAATGCCGAATGTATTCTGGACCAGATAATAAAGCTCATTTTCGCTGCTGCTGCCACTCGCCATTGGCACAAGAACAAAGTCCATATTGTATTTCTTGGCTGCACTTACTTTGTCATAAACTCCTCCAATCTCTCCAATTGTGCCATTTTGGTTTATGGTACCTGTTATTGTGAAATCCTGCCTCAAGGGCTTATGCGTGAATGCAGATATGGCCAAAAGTGTCATTGCAGCGCCCGCACTTGGTCCAGAGACACTTGTGGTTTCATTGAGTATGGTATAAGTAAAATTATAGTTGTAGAAATCCTTGCCAAGCAATGAGGACGCATATTTTGAAGCTGTTATCGCAGATTCTATTGTAGAGCTTCCAATGCTTTGTGGCCCTAAAATAGAGACATTCCCATTGCCTGTTGTTATACTCAAGTTTATGGTTGTAAGTGCCCCCTGGTTGGTTTGGAGTATTACTGCCGGTGCGTGTATCTCGGCGCTACCTATGAGTGTGCCTGCCCAAGAGAGCTGCAATATCATACCAGCAATAACAAATATTAAGAGTATATTGCGTAGCATTTATTTTCACCTAAGCTATTTGCATATATTTAGTGAGCGCAAATTAATATAAATTATGTGGAAGTATTTATGGTCTTGCCAGGTTTTCGAATTTGGTAGAGCGCGCCCAAAGATATTCAAACCTCTTCACAGCTTCTTCACGTTTTATTGCCACGATGTGCTCGCTTTTCTTATTTATGATATTGAGCGGTGGGATCTTGTAAGCAAAGCTGTCATCTATTATGAGCCTTTCATGCAAATCTGTTGTTAGATCCAAAGGTAGAATTCTCAGCTCGAATGCAATGCTTTTCCTTTCAAGTTCTGCAATGAAATCCCTATATACCATTGAAAAATCCTTGCCAAGCCGTTCGCCTTTTGACAGCACCATTATGCTTTTATACTGCCCTTCGTGGCCCCGAATAAGCCTTGAGAGGTTCTCCAAAGCGCTTGCATCGAAATGCATGTCTAGTATCTTAATATTCCCACTGAGCTTTGACATGAAGCGGTTTGAGAGCATAAGCATGTTTGTGAATGGAGTTTCTGGATTTATTTCAATTGTCTTTGCAGGTATGCGCTTTGCCTCTCCCTTGATTGAAAGCATCATTGCGGAAGGGACAAGAACAAGCAGCACCCCTACATAAAGCATGATCGAGAGTGCATTCATAAAACCTATGTTAAAGGTGTGGATGAGGATGACTCCTATCATTGAGAATAGCAGAGAATCGAAGGTCAAGGCGATCCACAAAAGCCTTCCGCGAGGAGTTGAGAGCAAAGATATTGTGCCAAGCGCCGAAGCCACAAGCCCCAGCGATACCAGTATGTACACAATGTAAAGGCCGAATGCAGTTGCCGCTGACTGTGAAGCGAGATTGGTTATGCCTTCTTGTGCAACGATTGTTGAATTTAGGTGTGCAATTAGCAGCAAGGCGGAGTAAAAGCCATTAGAATATGATAGCTTTTCCAAATAGTATAGCGTATAGAGTAGCAGCAGTATGGAGCCGATGAAAACCGACAGCTGAGCCTCGCTCTTCCTATGCATATTTGAAGATTGTGATTTCAAACTTATATTTCTTTTCTTTATGTGCTAGAAAGCTAAACTAAAAAAGTAAATATGT
>JBMFUN010000015.1:0-15684 GCA_049966495.1 Candidatus Micrarchaeia archaeon | reverse complement strand
ATCATCTCCCTGAGGCGCTTTGGATACTCCAGCAACGGCTCCCTGAAGAATGTGGTGAAGGCCCTGAACGGATCCCATTCTATCCAGTCCTGCCCTGCAGGAACAATGCTCTTCTTGCTCTTCATATTCTCACCTTTGTCAATTTTTTTTTGAATATTCAATTAATATTTATTAAAAACGAAAGATATTTAAACATATCGCAACAAAAATATATAATCATGGGAAAGATAGTCATAAAGAGCATTGAAAGACCTAGAGCCGAAACGCCTGATGCACTGATAAAATGGTTCTGCAATGTGTTCGACTTGGACGACGAGATAGAGGCTGAGATGCTCAAGAGGTTCATAAAGGCGGCAAGCGCAAACAGGGGTATTTCGAGCTCTGAGTTCAAGTTCGGCTCAGTGGCAAGGAGCACTGTCATATACCATCTGAATAGGTTCATAGATGCAGGGCTTGTTGTCAGGAAAGGCAGGAAATACATATTCAGGGGCTCCAACATGTCATCGCTCATAGAGGAGATGGAATATGACATAAACAGGGAGATGCAAAGGATGCTTGACTTTGCAAAAGAGCTCGACAGGCAGATGTCGAGGTCAAAGCAGCAGAAAAGGAAAGAATTGAAGAATTGAAAGGTGATCAATTTGGAAGATGAAAAGAAGGAAACCAATCAGAGCACCGGGAATGCTGCAGAAAAGGAAAAGGAAGGCGAAGGCAAAGAGAAGAAGCAGGAAAAGCAAAATGAGGTCAATGAAGCGCAGGAGCTGAAGGAGAGGTTGCTGAGGCTTGCAGCGGAATTCGACAACTACAAGAAGCGCGTAAAGAATGACATAGACGCAGCAAAGGTGCTCGGCAAAGCGGAGATGGCGAAAAACATACTTCCAGTGCTCGATGAGTTCGAGCTTGCAATCATGGCCTTGGACAACAGCGCAGAAAAGGATGACGAGCTTGCAAAAGGTATAGCGATGATATACACAAACTTCATCGAGGCGCTGAAAAAGGAGGGTATAGAGGAGATAGATGCAAAAGGTAAATTCGATCCATACAGGCATGAGATAGTGATGACAAAAGAGAGCGATAAAGAAGACGGAACAATACTGGAGGTTGTGAAAAAAGGCTATGCGCTCAGCGGACTCCTGATAAGACCTGCAAGCGTGATAGTATCAAAGAAGACCCAAGAAAACAAAAAGCAGAATTGAATTGATTTATGCTGAATTTGAGGTGATTTAATGAAGATAATAGGAATAGATTTAGGTACAAGCAACAGCGCGGCTGCTGTGCTAGAGGGCGGCAGACCTGTGATAATACCAAGCAGCGAAGGCACCACAATGTATGGCAAGGCATTTCCAAGCTATGTGGCGTTTACCAAGGATGGGCAAAGGCTTGTTGGCGAGCCAGCGAGAAGGCAAGCGGTTGCAAACCCAGAAGGCACAGTCACTGCATTCAAGAGGAAGATGGGCACAGATTATGTTTACAAGATATTCGGCAAGGAGTACAAACCTCAGGAACTTTCGGCAATTTTGCTTCAGAAGATCAAGCATGACGCAGAGGCATTCTTGGGGGAGGAGGTGAAAAAAGCAGTCATAACAGTGCCCGCATATTTCGACGACAACCAGAGGCAAGCGACAAAAGATGCAGGTGCGATAGCAGGCTTGGAGGTTGTCAGGCTGGTAAACGAGCCTACTGCTGCATGCCTTGCATATGGGCTTGACAAATCCGACAAGGAGATGAAGATCCTTGTCTACGACTTCGGGGGAGGCACGCTAGATGTCACTATAATGGAATTCGGCAAAGGCGTGTTCGAAGTGAAGGCAACAAGCGGTGACACGCAGCTTGGAGGCACAGATATGGACAACGCAATAGTGAAGTTCCTCGTTGACGAAATCAAAAGCAAGACAGGCATCGATGTTTCAAATGATGCGCAGGCAATGCAAAGGCTGAGGGAGGCAGCAGAAAAGGCCAAGATAGAACTCTCAACAGTGCTCTCTACAGACATAAACCTTCCTTTCCTGACCCAAGACAAGAACAAGAATCCTGTGCACTTCAACTACACGCTGACAAGGGCGAAGCTCGAAAGCCTTGTGCTGCCGATCGTAGAAAAGACAGCAAAGCCGATAACGCAAGCATTGAAGGATGCAAAGCTGGAGCCTTCGCAGCTTGACAAGATCATACTGATAGGAGGCCCGACAAGGATGCCCATAGTGCAGAGATATGTGGAGCAGCTGCTGGGCAAGAAGATAGAAAGGGGAGTAGACCCAATGGAAGCAGTGGCGCTTGGCGCTGCGATACAGGCAGGCGTGCTCACAGGGGAGGTAAAAGACATTGTGCTCCTTGATGTTACACCACTAACACTAAGCATAGAAACGCTTGGAGGAGTTGCAACACCAATAATAGAGCGCAACACTACCATACCAATAAAAAGATCGCAAATATTCACCACAGCAGAAGACTTCCAGACGAGCGTCGACATACATGTGGTGCAAGGGGAAAGGCCCCTGGCAAAAGACAACATAGACCTAGGCAGGTTTACCCTTACAGGCATTCCCCCAGCAAGGCGCGGTATTCCACAGATAGAGGTCACCTTTGACATAGACTCAAATGGCATACTGCATGTGACTGCAACAGACAAAGCAACAGGGAAGGCACAGAGCATGGATATTGTGGCACCGCACAAGATGAGCAAGGATGAGATAGACAAAAAGATAGAGGAGGCGAAGCGCTATGAAGAAGAAGACAAAAAGATAAAGCAGCAGATAGAAGTCAAAAATAGCGCAGAATCAATGATATACACAGCTGAAAGAACCCTAGAAGAATACAAGGACAAGGTGCCCAAAGATCTGGAAGAAAAGATCAACAATATAAAAAAGGAGCTTGAAGAGTTGGTCAAAGGAGAAGACTACGACAGGATAAAAGAAAAAACAGAAGAGCTCAAGAATGCACTTGAGGAAATAGGCAGCAGGCTCTATAAGACAGGAGAATCAGGAGCTGGAAGCACAGGAGCAGGCGGGGCAGGATTTGGTGAAGGAGGCAGTGAGGGCGCTGCAGACGCCGACTTCAAAGTGCAGAAATAAATGGCAAGTATTAAAATAGTTATAAAATAAAAATAGCAAAACAAAGAGCGAGCAGAATGGCCAAGGATTACTACAGCATACTGGGCGTAAGCAAAGATGCGAGCATCGACGACATAAAGAGGGCCTATAGAGAGCTTGCGCTCAAATACCATCCAGACAGGAACAAAAACCCTGACGCAGAGGAAAAATTCAAGGAGATAAACGAAGCATATGCGGTGCTGAGCGATCCAGAAAAGCGCAAGCAGTATGACATGTTCGGCCCTGAAGGCTTCAGCCAGAGATATACCTCTGAAGACATATTCAGGAACTTCGACTTCGAGGACCTTTTCAAAGACATATTCGGTAATTTCGGCAATGAAGACATGTTCGGCGACTTCTTCGGCTTCGCCCCGAGGGCTAATTACGAGATAGGAAATGACATACTTGCCAAGATAAGCATAAGCCTTGCTGAGGTAGCAACTGGCACTGCAAAAACAATAAGTGTGAGGCACACAAAGGTGTGCGAGCATTGCGGAGGCACAGGGCATGAGCCAGGAAGCAAGATCATAAAGTGCGACATGTGCAACGGGACAGGCAGAATAAAGCAGACAAGGAGGACGCCATTCGGGATAATGCAAACAGTAACCACATGCCCCAAGTGCGGAGGCACAGGGAAGCTCTATGAAAAGCCGTGCAGGGTCTGCAATGGCACAGGGAGGGTGCAAGGAGAAGACAAGATAGAGGTCAAAATACCTCCGGGCATCGAGAATGGCATGAGGCTCAGGGTCAAAGGAATGGGGGATTATGGAAGGGACAGGACAGGCGACCTTTACGTAGAGGTGCACGTACAAGATGACAAGAACTTTGAAAGAGATGGCACTAATATATACACAAGTGTAAAAGTACCACTGCACATAATGATCCTAGGCGGCGAGATAGAGGTCCCTACGCTTACAGGCAACAAAAGGATCTATGTTGAGGAGGGAACCCAAAGCGGTGCGAAGATTACGCTGCGCGGTGCTGGACTGCCACAATTCAGGGGAAGCAGGCGTGGCGACGAGATTGTAACGCTTTTGGTCGACATACCTCAGCACCTTTCAAGGGAGCAGAAGGACCTCATAAGAAAGTTTGCAGAGCTCGACAGCGAAAAGAAAAGGCACTGGTTCATCATTTGAGCATTATCTTATCTTATTCACTATCGCCGCTTGCAACTCCTGAAACCAAAAGCTCTTCCATGAATACAGTAGCATAGGAGCCTGAAGGGAGCGAGAACGAAACCCTTGCTGCGGAATCGGAGGTGCGCTCCAGCGAAAAGCCTGAGAAGGGTGCAAAAAGGGCCCGGTAAGAGCCCTTGCAGTTAAGCTCGGGCATTGACTTCATCTTGAAGTCTTCTGTGCCTATGCCAAACATTTCAAGCACATTCCTCTCAAAATCGTTGGGCTTTGAATCGTAGCCTATTATGCTTGCAACAGGAAGATCATCTTTATTCCCTGCAAATTCATGAATGCTTTCGATGTCACAGCGCAAGCCTTCTCTGCTGCACACAATGTCGCCGCTTCTAGCCTGCACCTCTTTTTCTTCCATGCGCTCATCCAGCTCCATGTTGAATATCTTGTCCTCTACAGAATGCACAAACATCAGCGCCAATGATCTTGGCAGTCTGCGCAGCGCATTTGCATAGTTCTCGTATTTTGAGAGGTATTCTATAACAAGCCTTTCGTATTTGAGGTATCTTGGAAAGTATAATAGCGCCTTCTTGAAATCGAGCTCTTCTGCAAGCCTTTTCCTTGCCTCTATGGCGTCGGCGCTCAGCTCGTTCCTTGTATCTGTAAGAAAAAGCATAGCTGCTGTTTTGAAGTCACCCTTGAGCATGCTCAATCCTATCTCAAAATTGTTGTCCCTTGCGCCGAACCTCTGCTGGCCGAAATAGTTAGGGAAAACCCCGTATTCCATGAGCTCGATTGAGGCCTTCTGAAGCTTCTCAAATTCTTCGCTTGCGATATCGCTCACTGTGATAATGAAGCGGTTGCCCAGGAGGTCCCCGAGCTTTATCCCTTTGCTTGAGCTCCATGCGCCATTTATGCTCAGGTCTTTTATGTGCAAGCCTTCGAGCTGTGCTGGCTTCACGCCATAGATGCTGCAGAGCTGTGTTGAGACCGATATTCTGTCTTTTGTGCCGGCAAACCCCACAGACTTTATGCCACGCTTGAACCTCTTTGCTACCGCTCGCAATGCCTGTATGGTGTTCCACTCCCTCTTCTGAAGCACAAAAAGAGTAAAAACCCCGTCTTCTTCTACAAACCCGAGGTCTCCTGCACTGTATTTTTTGCCAAGCTCCATCACAGTGCCGTTCTCAGCAATCTCCTCAACAATGAAGTCCTCTGGGGTTTTCTTTATCGAGCCTTTTGCTTGCTCACTTGTAAGCCTTTTATCCATAATATTACTTTTGGACAAAAGCTTTTATATAATGAAAACTAAATATAATTGATAACGAATGATTGAGAGATATGCGATCATAAAGGAACTCATGGAGCTTGAAAAGGGAAGCAAAGCGCAGGTAAAAAGGAGCGATATTGTATACAGGCACATGAAGGATCCTGCTTTGCTCAGGTATTATTACAGGATAAAGAATGCGCCTTTTACAGAAAGGATGGAACTGGCAGGAAGCTCCCCGACTGACATATTTATAGGCAATTATGGCTATCCGAAGGTCTACATAGGGCCAATGGTGCCTCCAGAGTTTGGAGATACATCGCTGCTTGCAACGCCCGAGAGATGGCGCTATATGGATATAGAAAATATAGTAGACATGAGGCTGAAGCTTGTAAGGGGCATGTACAAGACAGATGTGCGGAATGTGGAGAAGGGCAGGGTGGAGGAGCTTGTCAGGGAGCTTGCACTTTCAGGGCGCTCTGCAGAAAGCGAGGTCAAGTTTGCAAAGAAGCCATTCGCAAAGCTCGTGCTCAACGACGAGGTGCAGCCATTCGGGCCGAGCGCCGAGATAAAGAGTCTCGAAGTTTACAACGTAAAGGCAGACAGAAGCATAGAAAAGCTAAATCTTGATTATGACGCATCTGCGAAAACTGCTGTGATGGAGCTCTACAAGAAAAACGTAGAAGTATCAAGGATACAGCGGGGCTTCAGTGCCGGATTGTTTGGAACGAAGAACAAACGAAGATTTGTGCCGACAAGGTGGAGCATTACTGCAGTTGATGACACAATCTCTAAGGAGAACCTGAAAGAAATAAAGCACTATGATGAAGTTGATTCAATATACGCATTCTACAATACAGCGCTTGACAACAGGTGGCTCATATTTTTCATACCCGGAATGTGGCAGTATGAATCCATAGAAGCCTGGTATCCGAATACCATATGGAACGAGGGCAACGGGAGCATATCAATATTCTCGTCATACGAGCCATATGAAGGTAGGCACACATATGCAGAAATAGGAGGCTGTTATTATGCGGCGCGGCTCGCGGTATCTGAAAAACTAGAAGAGATGAAGAAGCAGGCGATTGTGCTCATTCTAAGGGAGGTGCATGAAGGCTACCTCATGCCTGTCGGGGTTTGGAATGTTAGGGAGCACGTGAGACAAACCCTTCAAAGCGCTCCAATTGCAGTAAGCGATATTGGGGAGATGTTCAAGCTTATCAAAGAGCACCTTGAAATAGATCCCTATACATGGGTGCGCAACAGCTCACTACTCAGGGAGCTTCTCATGCAGAAGCGCCTATCAGAATACATTGCAAGATCATGAAGGGGTAGGAAGCGTTGCTATTATCCCGTCTATCACGCCGTTTACGCCTATGCCTCCTGTTGACCTTACAACAAGCCTGTGGCTTAGGACAGGCCTAGCAAGATATTTTATGTCTTCAAAAGAGACCTCGCTCCTGCCCTCTATCAGGGCCTTTGCCTTTCCGCACTTCATGAAGCTTATCTCTGCCCTAGGGCTTCCGCCCATCACAATGTGTATGTCGTTCCTAGTAGCATTCACCACTTGCGTTATGTAAGCTACAACATCATCGGATATCTTCACGCTGTTCACCATGCTCTGGAGCTCTAGTATGTCGCTTATCGAAAGCACCTTCTCTGTTTTTATCTTCTCTTCCCTTTCCTTTATCCTGAGCATCTCTTGCTCTTCCTCCATTGAAGGATAGTCTACGGCAACGCGCATCAGGAACCTGTCTGCAAGAACCTTGGGCAATTGCGTAGTGCCCTCGATGTTAAGCGGGTTCTGCGTTGCAAGAGCTATGAAAGGTTTTTCCAAAGGCAGCGTGGCGTTGCCCACTGTGACCTGGTGCTCTTCCAGCGCCTCCAGCAAAGCGGTGGTGGTTTTCGGCGGCGCCCTGTTGAGCTCGTCTATGAGCAATATGTTTGTGAATATGGGCCCTTTCTTGAGCTGTATGTTCTTGTTTTCATCCATGTATGCGTAGCCTATTATGTCCCTTATGTCAAGGTCTGGCGTGCCTTGTATCCTGTCAAACTTTGCGTCTATGGCATCTGCGACCGTCTTTGATATGGTGGTTTTTGCGACGCCAGGAACCCCCTCAAGCAGTATGTGGCCATTTGCAACAATCGCTATGAAAATGAGCTTTATGACATCAGTCTTTCCGGCTATGTGCTTCTTCACTTCAGCAAGGACTTTATCGTACATCTCTTTTGGATCCATTTGATTACCCAACGATTCTGTATGAAAGCTTTTAATAGTTAACATTTATAATATAAGCGATAAAAATATAATAGCAATGGGGGTCGATTAGAGCAGATGGTATTATGATAGGGAAAGAGGTCACAGGCAAGAGAGTGGCAACAGTTGACGAGGTGCTTGAGATACTCGAAGAGAGGAAAAAGAGAGGCGAGCTGACATATGAGCAGCAGCTTGCGCTTGAACACACAAAGAAGTTCGCACAGGAGAAGCAGAAGATCGCAAAGACAAAGAAGGCGCTTGAAGAGACAGGCATTCTAAAAGAGGAATGCATCGCGAAGATATTGGAGATCATGCCTACCAACATCATGCTCCTCAAGCAGGTCTTGGCAGGCTGCAAAAATGTCGTTGATGATGAAGCGGCAAACAAGATACTCCAAATAGTCAAAGGCAAATAGTGTTGTGATGAAAGGTGCTGGGCATGGAAGGGCAGGAAATGGAAAAGAGGGAAGAATATGCATATGTTTTGGACTTCATGCTCAGCGGGAAGTCTTTTTCTAGCAGGTCAGAGCCTTTGGCACAGGTGATAGGAGAGGAGTGGTTCACCCTCCTGGAAGTGACCCCAAAGCAGGGTGTTACGCTAAACCTGGGCGAACGCGTTTACATAGGCAAGAACGAGCGCGACAAGATCATGCTCATAAAGGCCAGAATCACCTATGATGAACTCACGCAAACCGCTAAAAGCACATTGCCTGGCATCGTTGCAAATATTGTGAAGCAGAACGAGAGGAAGTTCGTCGACTTTTTCAACAACGCCGGCCCGTTGAACATAAGGGAGCATTCACTTGAGCTCCTTCCAGGCATAGGGAAGAAGCACCTTGAAGCGATAATAAAGGCAAGAAGCGAGAAGCCCTTCGAAAGCTTTTCCGACATTGCAGCAAGAATACCATTGCTTCAAGATCCTACAAAGCTCATAACTGACAGGATAGAAAAGGAGCTTGAGGGCAATGAGCGCTTCTACCTGTTCGTGAAGCCTTATAAGAAAAGATTTGTCTAACCATACTTTGATTTTTGTCAAACCGCGTGCTCAGCTATTTATTTGTAAAAGGCAAAGCTTTTTTATGCCCGATTATTCTAAAGAGCTTGCATATTTCAACAGCGGGAGCAAAAGAAGCGAAGACTATTGCAAGAGGAAAGAGCTCCTTACCATTATAATGTTCGAGCGTGGCGTTGATGAGGCGCTGAAGGCTTCAGAGTTGGGCCCAGAAAGGATAAAAGATTTAAAGAAGCTTACAGAAATGCTCAGGCTTTAAAGTTCGACAATTGCGAAACCACAAGAAACCATAATATATCTGGGAAAATTTATATTATAACTATGACTAGCAAGACATCAACAAGGAAAGAGATAGAAGAAGCCAATAGAGAATTGAAAGAGCTGCGCGAAGAGTTAGGACTTCTCGGCACTGGTAGGGATTATACCAAATATGCTAGAATAGAAGCAAAGAGCAGAGATGAGGAAGGCAAAACTAACGGAAGAAGAGAAACTATGAAGGTCAAAGACGAAGATGAGGATGAGGAACTGATCACATATCTTAGAGGGACAAGCCTTTGATCCTTCTTTTTTATTCTAAAATTACTAAAGTTTTGTATTTTTTTAGTATTATAAACCTTATGCCAGTTAGATTGCTTATTGAGCATGGCCCACAGTTTGAAAAGGTGAAGGGGAGTTGATGCAAAAAGGTTGGAAGCCTCCGAAAGGTTCTGGCGTACAATTCGTCACAGGCAATACTGTAAATGAGCTAAGCAGCAAAATAAGAGAAAATAAGGGGAGTTATACTAAAGTAAATGAGGATAAAGTAAATGAGGACAGCGATCTTGTCAAATTCCTGGACAGCGAGGGTTCAAATAAGAATTTTTCTGAAGAAACTATAGATATACTTTCTTTTTCCGATCCACTTACTGAGCATATAAAAGGTGAAGTCGCTGCAGAGGTCAGCAACTTTATAAAATCAAATAATGCATTTTGTGATCCAGAAGATCTTAAGAAGCAGGTCCTCTTTCGCCTGCTTTCATATCCGTTACATATGATCTTTGAAAATGGTGAGAAGCTTGAGGCATATTTTGATAACGCTGGGGCAAACAAGGATTGGCATAAAATATTGTCATTAGATAAGGATTACATCAGAAAATTCAGGGTAAATGCCTCTCTTTTAGGCCAGGCATTCAAGGAGCAATATGCCATAATATCGGATAGACTTAGTAAAAGCACACTACCTTTAAAGGATCTCATTTATGCAGGAGGCATATTTAGGGAAAAGGGATGGTATATTGAGACGATTCGAGGTTCTATCTATGCACGCTGTTCTACTTATTCAAGGATTAGTCAAGAGGCCATTCCGCTTGAGCTTAGGGAGGTAGATACAAACTACGCCAAGCGCGTATTCAATGACCTGCACTATATGCACGCCCCGAGGGCAGATTTGGCGCTAGGACTTTTCATATCAGGGCAGAAGTATCCCTTTTCCGTAGTTGGTATATGCAAAATAGACAGGGATTACAAGAAGCTTGCACTTAGGCTAAGGGGGTACAATCCGGACAAATGCTTTGAGATTACTAGGCTTTACAATATTTTCGGCTCGCCTATGAACACTAGCAGTTTCATGATGGCCTCTGCAGTAAGATATTTGAAGTTAAATTATCCAGATACAGAAGTGTGTACTACAACAATAACGCCAAGTCTTGAAACTGGTCATTCCTTGTTCAGTGGTGGTTTCCGGGATCCACTCTTGGCAAAACCAGAGCGCCTCCTCTATTGTGAAACTGATAAAGGTATAAGAAGGGTAACACATAGATTAGTCGAAACAATAAATAAAAAACCAATGGTGTCACAAGTAAATCTGCTGCCCAAGCTCGTTATGGCAAGATATCTTAAGGGGCCTAGATGGAAGCCTATTGTGGACAAAGGTTCTACTATAATATTTGGTGAATAATATGCAAATAGTACATATAGGTGAGGGTAAAATTAGCCGCTTTGATTGAGCAATGATGTGTCTTTTTCCCAAATTCACAGATTATATTGAAAATTCAATTATATGAAAGTTCAAAACCATTTTTTACCTAAAAGTATCTTTGTTTTCACCCGAATTTCCAATTTTTCTTGATAAATTTTCTTTCCAAGAAGTAGTGGACTCAGCGGGATTCGCACCCGCGACCTTCCGCTTGCAAAGCGGACGCTCTACTCCTGAGCCATGAGCCCATGCTTAAAAAATAGAGAAACAAATTTTTATAACTATTTTTTGCGCTTTACCTTTGCGGCAGGTTTCTTCGCTTTTCTTTCTTTCTTTTGCGCCTTCCACGCCTTCTTTGAGATCTTTACCTCCTCCCCGCCAGTGGTGAGCTTCTCTATTATTTCCAAGTTTTTCTCTTCTACCGCGTTCTTGTCCTCTTCCATAAGCTTATTTATGAGTTCGTCAGTACTCCTAACGCTTCCTGATTCGGAATCCCTCTCAATCTCGCTGAGCAGAGCGCTCTCCACATCGCCTTTCTTGAGCATTTTGCTCAGTGTGCTAAGCTCCCTTATCCTCTTCAGCTCAGCTTCATATCTCCCCTTGTCCCTTGCCTTTTCCTTTTCCTTTTTTTCGCTCTTCCCCATCTTGCACCATCGGCATAGTATCTTTACTTTATCGGTAAGATTATTAAACTTTGTGCTATTGCATGCGTGTTGACCTTGCTTATATGAAATACACGCATGGAGCATAAATTGCTATTACATTGAGAGATGAGAGCGGAAATAATAAAAATGTATGATTCCTTAAAATCGGTGATGATGCGCATGGAAAAAGAATTCTCTATTCAATATTTTGAAAACCAAATAAGGCAAAAGGGTTTATCTTCTGAGATGGAAAGCACCCTCCTATATCTGCTTAAGCGCGATTGGAGGCAGATAAAGGAAATGCGTGAAAAATTTGACGAAAGGAGGACAAAGATGAACTATATAAGGCTGAAGAGGTATTTTCCAATATTCAATGACACAACGACAAAACTCACAAAATTCGAGGATTATAACAATTTAGTGTATATGATACTCGTATCAAAGCTCATATTGTTGAAAATTTTCGAATTCAAAAAACGCCTTTTTGATTACACAGAACATCTACGAAAGTTTCTTACAATATTAGATGACAAAGATGGCGAAAAACTTTACAAATTCTTGACAGGCAATGGAAGGCGGGGTTTAAATGAAGAGGATATGATAAAAGAGCTGCAAAGGTGGATTAATCTCCTAAACCATGAGGTTGCACCATACAGCAGAGAAAGTGTAGCATATGAAAAAAGGGTCATATCAAAGCTAGGTATGGAAACTAACGACGCAATAAAATGCTTGGCTGATTTTTCTGGCAGAACTGTACCCTTTTTGCGGACCATATCGAAAAGCATAAAGCCTGGAGACAAAGTTCTTGAATTGGGCTTAGGCACAGGGGTACTTTCGATTGCCGCAATAATAAGTGGCGCAAAAAGCGCGGTTGGCATTGAACTCAACCCTATTACGGTCCTATTGGCAAAAGTCATAATAGAATACATGGAAGAAAACAACGCCATACCAAAAGATTCAATAACCATCCTTTGGGGTGATTTCTTAAAGTTTGCCACTGAGGAGTACAAAAATTACAGGAACGAAAAATTTGATGTGCTTATTTCAGAGAATATTTATACTGGAATGTTTTATGAGCTCCAGATGCAAGGAATAAACCATGTGCTTGATGCAAACCTAATAAAAAGATCAAAAGAGCCTGATCATGGGATATATGCATATGTTGCGAAAGCTACTGTAATACCTAAGGCCCTCTCTTCTATGATACAGCCTGTGGAGGTGACTAATTATAAAAGCAGGTACATATCAGAGACTCTTATAGATATTAAAAAATTGGGCGCAAAGGTGAAATTCCTTGCGCCGGAAAGAATCTATGACCAGATAAGGCTTTACGCTAAAGAACCCTCAAATATAGTATCTATTACAAAATTCAAGATACAAAAGGACGGAATACTCAATGGCATAGACGTCGCTTCTACAGTATGCATGATGGATGGTGATTATATTGGGAGAAATGAAAACAAGTTCTTGAGCAATGATTCTATACTGCTACTTAACAAAGGAATAGATGTAAAAAATGGTGATCTTGTTGTTGTCGGATTGGCGTACAACGGTGGCGATCATATAGAGGACATAATACTAGAAGTAAGGAAGCTGAACAAAGATGGCAGTGCAAACAAGGATTACGATGCAAGGCTTAACATAGGCGCCTATAAGCACAATGAAAACAAGAGGATATTTTTGATCAAAAACAAATGCAAGCACCCCATAAATCTATACCAGGTTGGCGATTATGAAGTTTCACGCAGCTCTAGTTTCTATGATGGCAATGAAAGAACATGGCTTGCAGATTTGGATTACATAAATGAAAAGCCCTATGAAGTTTAGTGGATCTTATGAATAAGAATTCTCAAAGATTCAATGCAAACATTATAAAATAGCTATGCGGCAGCGCTATTTTCATCGGTAGCATATTCATTGTGGGATATCACTTTGTATAGTAGCGTAGGGATAAGCGGTGCAACCTATCTTTTGTCGTTGCCTTTCATCTATTTATTTGCAATACTATTTAGCTTATTGCTTGTTTTGGTGTTTGCTCTAATGAGGCATAAGACAGGACATAACTTATAAATGCATAGGGCAAAGCACATAAAAATATTTTGAATTCCTGAATTGAACTTTGCCGATATTTCATGCTTGACAATATGGCATGAAACCGCACCGCCTTGCATATATGCACCAGAAACAGAGAGATAGGTATTTATATTTTTCTCATTAAATATTATGCTGGTGCTATTATGGCCATTTAAGCTTCATAGGCCACCATCTGGAGAGCTTTTTTTGCTTGATGAAAGTGCATAGCTTAGAAGCTATTGTCTGTAATGATTGTGGGATTGCGTGTTTGCGCGATCGACGTGGGGAGAAGTTTGCTAATACAAACCACCTAGGGGATGGCTTGGCTATAGCAGTGATGAAGGCCGTGGCAAGCTGCGATAAGCCTGGGGTAGCCGCAAGTCAGGCTTTGAACCCGGGATTGCCGAATCATGCATGCGCAAGCATGCATACATACGCGGGGAACTGAAATATCTTAGTACCCGCAGGAGAAGAAAGCGAAAGCGATGCGGCGAGTAATGCGAATGAAAGCCGCAGAGGGCGAACTGAATCCTGCCTTGCAAAAGGCGTGGAGATGTGGTGCAGTGATTCATCCAAAGTGCGAGCCGAACGCGCTGGAAAGCGCGGCCAAAGAGAGTGACAGCCTCGTAGGTTAAGCATGATGGAGAAGCTGCAGGAGAGTAGCTCTGCTTAGGTATGCAGAGCGAATATGGGGGCATTAAACCCTAACCCTAAATATTGGCTATAGACCGATAGCGTACAAGTAGCGCGAGCGAAAGCTGAAAAGAACCCACACGCGTGGGATTGAAAAGATCTGAAACTAGGTGGTGACATGAAGGCAAGGCGCGGAAGGAATGAAGTGCCCAGAAGCAATGCTCGAGAGGGCGGCGCGAAGGGCATGGAGCAGTGTCTTGTCATTCTTCTTGAA
Source organism: Candidatus Micrarchaeia archaeon (assembly GCA_049966495.1). Classification (GTDB taxonomy): domain Archaea; phylum Micrarchaeota; class Micrarchaeia; order Micrarchaeales; family Micrarchaeaceae; genus JAKAWW01. Next base: position 1,354 of record JBMFUN010000015.1, on the reverse strand, counting down.
GCAAGAGCCAGGGAGTGCATAGGAGTGGCAAGCCGAAAGGCGTAGCGAAAGCGAGAGCGCGCAAGCAATGAGGCGCAAGGTATGAAAATGCCCAAGTCACCCTTATGCGACCCGAAGCCATTGTGAACTACGCGCAACTAGGACGAAGCTAGGCTAACGCCTGGTGGAGGTCCGCAACCTGTCATGGCATGTCCTGTTGGGTGAGTTGCGGGTAGCGGCGATATACCACTCGAACATGGCAATAGCGGGTCCCCTCTGAAGTATCTTTAGGATAGCCCTGGGGGAGCTTGCACATGCGGTAGAGCTACCGATTGTTTGAAAAGGAGTCGAAAGGCTCCGTCAAACTGTCAAACTCCGAATGCATGTGCTGCGCAGATCCCAGGAGTCGGCGGGGCTGGGTAAGCTAGCCTCGCGAGACCGCAAAGACGGTGACTGAGGTTAAGGTCCCGAAATCCTAGTTAAGTGTTCTGAAGGCAGGGAGAATCTTAGACAGCTGGGAGGTAGGCTCAGAAGCAGCCATCCTTCAAAAAACGCGTAATAGCGTACCAGTTGAGGTTCTTCTTGCCCAAGATATACGGGGCTAAACTAGGTACCGATACCCCAGTGTCGAGAGACAGGTAAGAGGGCGTGCGGCATGGCTAGAAGTATGTTCGAAAGGACATATGGACCGTGCCGTTGAGAAAATCCTGGTATTAGTAACAGCAAATATGGGTGAGAATCCCATACACCGGAAGCACACGGGTTTCTTCGCAACGCTCGTCAGCGGAGATTTAGGCGATCCTAAGGTGGGTGCCAATAACACTCCACCAAAAGGGAAGCTGGTTAATATTCCAGCCCCTAGGATGTAGGCGTGGCAACACAAGGCAGATTTCTGACGCTTGGGGATAGGTCCGCAAGAAAGTGCAAAGGGCTGTGGAGTCTCGTTATGAGGAGAAGCAGCTAAATGAACTAATGGACTGAATTCCTGAGCCAGTGAAAAGGGAATCTGCAACGATCATCCTAGTCCGTACCTAGAACTAGTAAAGGTGCTGCTGGCTGAAAAAGCCAAGGTGTGGCGGAGCTAACGGATGTTAGGGAAATCGGCAAATTGGTGGCGTAAGGTAACGAGAAGCCATGTCTGCGTATAGGATATGCAGATGTCACTAACTAGGGGGCAGCGACTGTTTATCAAAAACACAACTCACCGCAAAGCCGAAAGGCTTAGTACAGTGGGTGACGCCTGCTCACCGCCAGTACGTGAAAGCCCTTTTCAAGGGGAAGAAGCGCTGGCAAAGAGCGGGAGTAACTCTGACTCTCTTGAGGTAGCGTAATACCTCGTCACTTAATAGGTGACTTGCATGAAGGGCGTAACGAC